>CAZPAS010000020.1:0-19424 GCA_964584575.1 uncultured Dehalococcoidaceae bacterium
AAGCAATACGGGAATCAGAGGCAAAGTTCTCCAAGGCGTTCCATTCCAGCGCCAACTTATTTGCTATCAATACGATGAAAAACGGTAATTTTATAGAGGTTAATGACGCTTTCACCCGCATGACTGGCTATACGCGTGAGGAGGCAATCGGTCGTAACGCAAATGACCTGAATATCTGGGGGAGTGAGGAAATCCACGCCAGAATAGTCAGTAAAACGCGGAAAAACAGTAGCGTCCGCAATGAGGAAATCAAAATCCGTAATAAATCGGGAGAGATACGTACCGGGCTGTTCTCCTGCGAGAAGATTGCCCTGGGCGGAGAAGTGTGTTTTATAAATACAATAACCGATATCACCGAACTCAAACAGGCCGAGGAAGCACTCAGCGAATCGGAGGAGAAGTTCTCCAAGGCATTCCGGCATAGCCCGGAGGTCATCGTGATTACCAGCCTCAGGGACGGCAACATGCTGGAGGTCAATGACACTTTTCTACGCCTGACCGGCTATACCGGCGAGGAAATAACCGGTAAAAAAACCTCCGAACTGGGCATCTGGGCTAACCTAGAAGACCGTAATCACATGGTGAAAACTCTGCGAGAAAAGGGGATAGTCAACAACGAGGAATACCAGTTCCGCATGAAGTCAGGGGAGATACGCACCTGGCTCTTTTCTGCGGAAGTCATCAATATCAACAACGAGCCGTGCATACTCTCCGTGACGACGGATATAACCGAACGTAAAAAGACGGAGGAAGCCCTGCGCTTTTCAAATGCGGCATTCAACTCCATCCACGACGCCGTCTTTGCCATAGACAATGACTTCAATATCACCCATTGGAACAAGATAAGCGAACAAATTTACGGGATAAAGGCTTCAGAAGCAATCGGCAAACCCGTTGGTGATTTCATCGAGATGGTCGAGGATTACCCCGGTCAGAATGAGGAACGCGTAGTGCTGCTGCTGGAGCGCGGCCACAATCAGGAGGAGCAGCAGCACCGTACTAAATACGGCGACGTATGGCTCGACGTTCATTCGCAGGCAATCGAGGAAAACGGCGAACGCCATGGCTGGGTAACGCTTTCGGCGGATATCACCGAGCGCAAGAAGGCGGAGGAAGTCCTGCGCTTCTCGGACGCCGCATTCAAGTCCATCCACGAGAGCGTCATCGCCATGGACACGAATTATATCATCACACAATGGAATAAGATAAGCGAACAGATTTACGGGATAAAGGCCTCCGAGGCTATCGGTAAAAAGCTGCTCGGTGTGATCGAGATAGTAGAAACTCACCGCGGCGAGAACGCAAAAAGATTCAAGCTGCTTGAAGAAAACGGCTACTACCAGGAGGAG
This sequence comes from uncultured Dehalococcoidaceae bacterium, assembly GCA_964584575.1. Lineage (GTDB taxonomy): Bacteria > Chloroflexota > Dehalococcoidia > Dehalococcoidales > RBG-16-60-22 > JAFGPF01. The sequence continues at coordinate 1,350 of CAZPAS010000020.1, forward strand.
CAGCTGCACCGCACGAGGTACGGCGAGGTATGGGTAGACGTAAGCCTGCAGGCTATAGAGGAAGACGGTAAACGCCACGGCTGGGTAGCGCTGGCATCGGTGGTCACCCAGAGAAAAATGGCAGAAGAAGCCCTGAAACGCAGCGAGGAAAAATACCGCGAGCTTATCACCAGTTCCATTGACGGCATCGTATCTACGGACCCGCAGATGCGGATAATCATATGGAACCAGGGAGCGGAGAGAATATTCGGTTATAAAGAAAAAGAAATGCTTGGCCAATCGATTCTCAATATTATCCCGGATAACGAAAAGGAGAAAGCGATAAAGCTACTGATAGATTTAGGCAAAGCCCGCTCGTCCAAGCAGGCATCAAGGATGGTTGAAGGACTCGGCCTCAGGAAGGATGGGACCGAAGTACCCATTGAAATATCGGCATCGTCCAGAAAATCGGAGGAATCTATCATTACCACCTCTATCATGAGGGATATCACGGAACGGAAAGAGGTGGAGGAAAAACTCCGTGAGAGTGAGGAACGCTACCGTGACCTCTTCGAGAATGCCAGCGACCTTATCCAGAGCGTTGCCCTCGATGGTCATTTTGTCTACGTAAACAAAGCATGGCGCAACGCGCTCGGCTATAGCAAAGAAGAGGTCGCCGGACTTACGATATGGGATATCATTCACCCGAGCCAGTTGTCACACTGTAAAAAAATCTTCGAGAAAGTCATTGCGGGTCAAACGTACAATATGGAAACTGTATTTGTTGCTAAGGACGGGAAAGCTATCCACATCGAAGGAAACGCCAATACTTACCTCCGCGATGGCAAAATAGCTACACGGGCAATTTTCCGGGATATTACGGAACGCAAAGAGGCGGGGGAAAAGCTGCGTGAAAGTGAGGAGCGCTATCGCGACCTTTTCGAGAATGCCAGCGACCTTATTCAGAGCTGCGGTCATGATGATCATTTTGTTTATGTGAACAAGGCGTGGCGTGATGCTATGGGATACACCCAGGAGGAAATTGATAATCTGGTAATCTGGGACATTGTTCACCCTGACTACGTTCAGAGATGTAAAGAAACCTTCCGGAAGGTAATGACAGGTAAAGCCGTAAAAAATGTTGAAACGGTATTCGTCACTAAAGACGGCAGTCATCTTCAGGTTGAAGGAAATGTCAATTCCGTTTACAAGGATGGCAAGGTAGTTGCCACGCGGGCAATTTTCCGGGACATCACGGAGCGTAAAGAGGCGGAGGAGAAACTGAGGCAAATCGACGAGATGAAGTCGGAATTCCTTTCCAACGTCTCCCACGAACTCCGCACGCCCCTACAGTCCATAAGCGGCTTCACCAAGCTGATTATGAACGGCCAGGTGCCGGACTCCGACACCCAGCAGGAATTCCTGCAGATTATCGACCGTGAATCCGTGCACCTCGGCAATCTCATCAATAGCCTGCTGGACATGTCGCGGCTGGAGTCCGGCAGGTTCCAGGTAAACAAGCAGCGTATGCCGATACGTGACATTATTATAGACTCCATAACCAGCTTCCACACGCTGGCGCGCGATAAAGAAATCGAGCTTAACGAAGATATTCCCGACGAACTGCCGGAAATGGAAATAGACGGCGAACGTATCAGGCAGGTCGTCATCAACCTGCTCAGCAATGCCATCAAGTACAGCGACCCCGGCGGCGGCGTCACGGTTAAGGCAGAAACACACGAAAACGAGCTATCATTCCGTGTCTCTGACCGCGGCATCGGCATGTCGGAAGAATCGTTGCTCCATCTCTTCGAGAGATTTTACAGAGCGGAAGATAAACTCGCCAGGGGCGGGACCGGGCTGGGACTGTATATCACCAAGCAGATAATCGAGGCACACGGCGGACAAATCTGGGCAGAAAGTAAATTAGGGGAAGGCAGTACCTTCATTTTTACCCTGCCGCTTTACACCAAAGGAGGAAACGGACATGACAAAGAAAATACTGGTAATCGAGGACGACCCGGCAATCTCAAGACTCGTGGACTATTCACTAAGGCATGAAGGTTATGAGGTCATCTCGGCATCTAACGGACTGGAAGGGATAAGGAAGGCGCATAGCGACGGTCCGAACCTCGTTATCCTGGACGTCATGCTGCCGGGAATGGACGGTTTTGAAATCTGTCACCGCCTGCGTGCCGAACCTGACACCGCGCAACTGCCCATCTTAATGTTCTCGGCTAAAGCCCAGGAAATCGATAAAAACACGGGCCTGAAAGTGGGCGCCGACGACTACCTTCCCAAACCCGCCGCACCGGCGGAAATAATCAGCCGGGTAGAAGCCCTGCTGGCTAAAAAGAAGCGCGCCGCACCGACCGAGGAGAAGGTGAGTGGATAACGACCAAGATAAATCCTTTACCGCGGACAGGGTCGTCAAGAAGAGCCTGGGAGAGATGCTGGTCGAAGAGAACCTCATCACCCCGGCTCAGCTGGAGAGCGCCATTTCTTTACAGCAACAACAGGGAGGCAAACTGAGTGATATCCTGGTAAAACAGGGAATGGTGCAAGCCGAGCAACTGGCTATCGTCAAGAGTATCCAGCTCAACCTGCCGTTAATAGACCTGAAGAGACACGCGATACAACCACAGGCGCTCAAACTAATACCGGAGGACATGGCGCGGAAATACATGCTTATCCCGCTTGATATCGTCAACGACTCCCTGATGGTAGTCATGGCGGACCCCGAGGATATCCGCACAATCGAAGATATTAAAGCCCAGGCAAAGATGAGGGTTGAGGTAGCGCTGGGCATCCGGTCCGATATAGAACGGGCAATCGACCTTAATTACAGGTCCAGCGGCGCCATTGAAAAACAAATAAACCAGTTCTCCCCTGCCGCCGCGGAAAAGACAGACGATACGGAGACGTTAACCGCCAGGACGCCGGTTGCGGAAACGCTCGACCTGTTGATTACCCAGGCGGTCAAGGACCGGGCGTCGGACGTGCACATCGAGCCGCAGGAAGACAGGCTGCGCATCAGGTACCGCATCGACGGTATCCTCCATGACATGTTTTCCTTCCCTCTCAATATCCACAATCCGCTGGTCTCGCGCGTAAAGATACTGTCCGAGATGGATATCTCCGAGCAGAGGCGTCCCCAGGACGGGCAATTTTCCATAAAGCTGGGCGGCAATGAGGTGGATATCCGCGCCGCCACCATGGAAACTCCTTACGGCGAGCGGGTTACGCTGAGAATCCTGGACAAATCACTGGCTCTTTACACGCTGGCGGAACTCGGTTTTCAGCCCGATGATCTTAAAAAATACCAGACGATGCTGAAGAGTCCCCTCGGCATGCTGCTGGTGAGCGGTCCCACCGGCTCCGGCAAGACCACCACCCTCTACGCGTCCATCAACGAGCTGGATCGCAATGAGCGGAATATTATGACCATCGAGGACCCGATTGAATATAACTTCATGGACATCAACCAGACACAGGTGAATACCAAGGCGGGAATCACCTTCGCCAGCGGACTGCGGGCTATCATGCGGCACGACCCCGATGTAATACTCGTCGGGGAAATACGGGACACGGACACGGTAACCACCGCCATACAGTCCGCCCTGACCGGCCATCTGGTGCTGTCTTCGATACATGCCAACGACGCCGTCGGCGTGCTCTTCCGGCTGATGGACCTGGACGTGGAACCGGCATCGATTTCATCCACGCTCATCGGGATTATAGCCCAGCGGATGGTACGCCGTATCTGCCCCAACTGCCGCGCGACCTACCAGCCGACTGAAGAAGAACGGCAGTCGATTAAAAAAGAACTGGCGGAAGAAATTACCACATTTTATCACGGTACGGGCTGCAACCTCTGCGCCAATACGGGCTACCGGGGCCGTACCGGAATTTTCGAATTCATGGTCATGAGCGAGGAAATAAGGAAGATGCTGCGCAGCCAGGCCAACACCGGAGAAATCAGGGCGCAGGCAATCACCGAGGGGATGACGACTATGAAACAGGACGGAATGCTTAAGGTAAAAGAAGGCATAACGTCGATCAGCGAGGTGACGCGCAGCGTGTTTTCCATTAACTAACGGTGATTCCTCACGCTGCAGCGGGTGAAACATGGCATTTAAATATAAGGCCTACACCAGCGATAAAAAGATTGTTCAGGGAACGATTGAGGTGAGTTCGGAGAGCCTTGCCGAGGGCGCCCTGTACCGTGCCGGCTATCAGCATATCCTCAGCCTTCAGGAAATCCCGCCTGCTATGAGCCTGGATAGGCTGATACCCACGCTTTTCGGCGTCAAGACGCAGGATGTTATAGACTTCGCCAACCAGCTCGCCACGCTGATACAGTCCGGCATTACCATACTCAACTCCCTGAAGCTGCTGGAGCAGCAGACCTCCAAGAAGTCCCTGATAAAGACCATCAACGGGCTGGTGGAGGAGATACAGGGTGGCAACTCGCTCTCCAGCGCCCTCGCGAACCACCCGCAGGTCTTTCCGAATACCTTCACCCAGGTTATTAGAGCCAGCGAGCAGGCGGGCAACCTTGAAGTAGGACTCAGGCAAGCAGCCGGCTACATGGAAAAGCAGGCTTTAGCCGGACAGAAAATAAAACGCGCCATGCTCTACCCTGTCTTTGTTCTTATCATGGCGGCGGGGGTATCTATCCTGCTCATCACCGTAGCCATGCCGCCGCTGGTGGACTTATTCAAATCACTGGGGGCCGAACTCCCCGCGATGACGACCATGCTCATTAACGTCACCAACTTCTTCCTGGATAATACGGCCTATGTACTCGTCAGCCTGTTCGCTATTATTATGTTAACTATCGGGCTTCTCCGGCTGCCTTCGGTAAAGCTCGCTAAAGACCAGTTTATGCTGAAAATACCGGTTATCGGTTTGCTCAACATCGAGCGCAGCGTGCAGCATTTCTGCCAGACGGCTTCAATGCTGCTTACCGCTGGTCTGCGCCTGCCCCAGATAATGGAGATAACCATCCAGACCAACCGCAACCGGGTAATCCGGCAGGCGTTGAGCAAGGTCAGGGACAGGCTGATTCAGGGAGAGGGGCTTTCACAGCCGCTAAGTGAAATAGACTTCTTCCCTCCCCTGCTGGTGGAGATGGTGGTGGTAGGCGAAAAGACGGGCTCCATGGACAGCACCCTCGCCACGCTGGCTGATTTTTACACCAGGAAGGTAGACCGCAGAATTGACATGCTGATATCGATGATAGAACCGGCGCTGACGGTGGTAATCGGCGTGGTGGTGATATTCATCGCGCTTTCCATGATTACGCCGCTATATACGATATTACAGTCGATGCACTGAATGAAAACGACAGGTAAGAACAATGACCGGGAAAGAAAAAGGGTGGCTGCAAAGGACCGTAAAGAGGCTCCTAGACCAGAAGGGACTGGGGCTGGTGGAGACACTGGTCGCCGTAGCTATCCTCGGTACCTCTGTGGTTGCCTTTGTCGTCGCCCTTTCAACGGGGTCGATAGCCGTCGGTCAACAGAATGAAGAGGTAGTGGCGCAGAGGCTGGCGCAGGCGCAGCTGGAAGACATTAAGAGCCAGGCGTATGACACCGAAGCCAGCACCTACCCGACTATTGTGTCACCGGATGGCTATACCGTATCCGTCATCGTCAGCGCCGTGCCAAGCGCGGACGCCGACATCCAGAAGATAACGGTCGATATCCTGCATGGAAGCGAGAGTATTATCACGGTCGAGGACTACAAGGTGAACCGATGAACGGACAGAAGGGCATGACCATGGTGGAACTGATAGTGGCGATAGCCGTCACCGGCGTCATCGTCGCTTTCCTGGGGACGGCCATCTTCCAGATAATCACCGTTTCCGAGTACGGCAACGGCAGACTCACCGCCATGCACGAGCTGCAGAACTCCGCCCACTGGTTTAACCTGGACGGGCAAAAAGCCGTGAATGCCAGCGTCGACGGCGGACTGCTGCTGACTATATCGGAGACTACGTCTATCACCTATTCGCTGGTGGGCACCGAGTTACGCCGAACGTCCGAGGGGTCCTACATGACGCTGGCGCGCAATATCACCAGCGCCGATTTTTCCATCGCCAACCGCGTTATTATCATGTCGCTGACTTCAGCACCCGAGGGACGTTACGATGTGAGTGAAAATGGCACCTACCGGGTATTCTTGAGGCCGGCGGAGGGTGGATAATGAAAAGCGAAAAGGGACAGGCGCTGCCCCTTGCCATACTGGCTCTGATGATAGGCATGCTGGTAATTACGCCGTTCCTCGGCCACGCCAGCGCCAGCTTCATCGGCTCCCGCACGTACGAACAGAGCCTGACCGAGCTGTATGCCTGCGATTCCGGCATCGAGTACGCCATCTGGAGCCTGATGAGCGGCGACCTGGAAGTAGCGGAGGGTGCCACGGAAATCCTACCGCAGTTCAGCATCAACGAGAAGACGGTTACGATGACCGTGGAGAATCTGGGCGAACAGATATACCTGGTGACGTCCACCGCTACCAGCCCCGACAGTCACAGCACCACCATCGAGTCTTACGTTAGCTACGGAGACGGGGGCTGGACCAGCGACGGCGATATTGAAGGTGATGTCGAAGGTGACGTTTACGTTGATGGTGACGTTGACATTGGCAACAACGCTACAGTCGACGGGAGTATTTACTCCACGGGCGATGTCGTGCTCGATAACAATGCCGAGGTCACCGGGGATGTCGTTTCCGGAGGCGACTTAGAACTATCCAGCAATGCTGTCATCGGGGGAGATGTCTCTGCCGCAGGCGACCTCACTCTCGGTAACAACTCGGAAATCGGCAGCATAGAAGTCGGCGGCAATGTCTGCGCCGGCGGTAATTTAAATCTCGTCAATAACACCGTTATCTACGGGACCGTCTATATCACCGGCAACTTAAATTTAGACGGCAACGCTATCATTAAAGGTGACGTTTTCGTCGGCGCCGATATCGCTACCATTATTTTGGATAACAATGCCAAAATCGAAGGTAACGTGTATATCACCGGCAGTATTACCACCAAGATTCAACTGGCGAACAACGCCCGTATCTACGAAGACGTCTACGCTACCGGGACCATTAACAACATTATCCGCGAGTCCAACATTTTAGGAGACGTCTACGAAGAATATACCGGCTCATATCCCTCCGGTCCGGACTGCCCGGGGATGGGAGACCCTGGCGGCGGTACCGGCATCGTTTCCTGGGATTAAGATAGGTGAATATCAATATGGAGGCCTGGAAATGACATTCGATTCGACCGCAGTAAGTAATATCTTCCTTGCCTGTATCGCCCTTACCAACCTGGTGATACTGGCGATACTCTACCGGCTATATAGGAAATAATAACAGGAAAGAGAGACCCGGGTGAAAACCAGAAAACTACTCGTCGCAGTACTAATAATCGTCCTGCTCGCGGTTTATTACGTGGTCGGCACGGACTATCTGAAACAGCGGCAGGATAGCGAATCGCTGGAGTCTCAGATTACCGAGTCAACCCAGGCGCTGGCGCTGATACCGCCGCCGCCCGCTGACCTCGAGACGCGGCTGGATGAAGCGCGCAACGGGCTGGAAGTGGCGAAAAACGCCTTCCCGGAGCAGCTGAACAGCACGCTCATCATCGATTATATTCTCAAGCTCGCCGTTGATGCGGGGGTTAAAGCCATACCGCTGCTGACACAGCCGTGGGCTGTACAATCGGTCGGGGGAAAGGAATATTCCATACTCCGGTTACAGGTTTCCGTAACGGGCACCTATAACAGAATGGCCGCTTTCCTCGTCAGTCTGGAAAACGGCAAATACGGGACACTCGTCATGGAATATGTAATTGTGGATAGCACGACAACGCCGTTCAAAGGAGGCGGCATCTACGGCGATTCGGCGCAGATAGACGCCAATCTCGAAATAGCCGTTTACGCTCAGCCGCCGGTCATTGAAACAGAACCGGAAGAAGAAGGATTGCCGGAATAATGTACGTTGCTCTGAACATAAGTAACAGCAATATCCAGGTACTTTCGCTGAAGGGGAAGCAGGTCAAGAAATGGGGAAGCTTCCCCCTCGCCGAAGGGCTGGTGCGTGACGGCCTAGTCCTCCAGCCGCAAGCCGTCGCCGAGGCTATAGAAGCGCTGTTCAAAACGAACAAAATCTCCAGAGAAAACGTGGTCGTCAGCCTGGCGGGAATGTCCTTCACCTACCGGTTCCTGAGTCTGCCCCGCCTGAAACCCGCCCTGGTCGAAGAAGCCCTCCTGCGCGCCGCCAAGAGGGAGATATCCCTGCCGCTGGATGAGCTTTACCTCTCCTGGCACCCCATCCCCGGTAAAGGCGAGGAACAGGAATACTTTGTCCTCGGCGTGCCGCGTAACCTCGTCGATACCATACTCCAGACGCTCTCACTCGCCGGCATCGAGCCTTCGATGATGGAACTGCGACCGCTGGCGCTGGCGCGAACCGCCGGCAGGAGTGACGCCATTGTCGTCAATATGCAGCCCGACTGTTTCGATATCGTCTTCATCGCCGGCGGCATTCCCAGAGTGATACACACCATCAGTCCCAGGGGTGAAGGCGCCACGTTGGAAGATAATATACGGCGGCTGGCGGACGAGCTGTCCAAGACGGCGGCATTTTACCAGAGCAGCCACCCGGATACCCGTATGGGCGCCGATACCCCCCTGGTACTTACCGGCGAACTGTCCGCCGAAGCCCCCACCAGGAAGCTGCTCCAGGACGAGGTGGAATACGCGGTTGAGACACTGGTGCCGCCGGTGGAATTTCCGTCGGAACTACCGGTTGAAGCCTTCACGACCAGTATCGGGCTGGCTCTAAAGAAGACCCCGCCGAAACCGGGAGGTAAAGGGGAGGAAGTCCGCTTCCATGATATCAACATCAATATCCTGACGGCCAGATACCGCAAGAAGAAAACCAAACCCCTGCGCGCCGGATACATACTGCTCGGCATCTTGCTGGCGGCTGCCGTTATTGCCCTCTATCCGCTGTACCAGGCACGCAGCCGACTTGCCGAGGACAACGCCGCCTTACACACCGCATTAAACGGCATCGAGCGCCAGATTAACCTTTCCGTGTTAATCGCCGAACAAACGACCGTAACCGAAGATTATCTTGCGGAACTAACCGAGGAAATGGAAGACCTGGATGCAGCCAACCGCAGTATCCTGGACAACCGGGGGAAATATTCCGGTAATTTACAGGCGCTCAACGAGGCTCTGCCCGCCGGCGTGTTATTTACCTCGGTAGAAATCGATGATAACAGCATAACCGCGCGGGGTGAAACGGACAGTGTTTTCACCGTAGTTAAATACGCACAGGCCCTGGAAGCCACCGGTACCTTTCTGGAGGTCCGAATCGCTCTGTTAGATGAAGATGCATCAATTACCTCCGAAGTCGAAGAAACCGGAGCCGTGCCGGAAGATGAAAAGGTAATAATATTTGAAATTTCCGTGGATAAATAATATCACGCTCGGGGGGACGAATATATGCATATAGACGAACTGCTGCGCATGACCACCGCCAGGGGCGCCTCCGACCTGCACCTCAAGGCGGGAGCGCTGCCCTTCCTGCGTATCAACGGGGAACTCGTCGCCCAGGAGGACTTGCACGTTATTACCGCAGACACTATGAAATCACTCTTGAACGATGTAACCACCGATGAACAGAGACAAGCCTTCGCCGAAGAACTGGAGGCGGACTTCGCCTACCATGCGGACGGCATCGGGCGTTTCCGCATCAACGTCTGCATGCAGGACGAATCCATAGGTCTTGCCTGCCGTCCCGTAAACGCGAAGAATCCGACCATCGAGGAGCTGGGACTGCCCGCAGTATGCAAGGACCTGGCGATAAAATCGAGCGGTCTGGTGGTGGTTACCGGACCGACCGGCTGCGGCAAATCCACCACGCTGGCGGCGATGATGGAATACATCAACAATACCGCAAAACGTAAGGTCGTCACCATAGAAGACCCCGTGGAATTCGTCCACCGGGACAATAAATGCTTTTTCTCCCAGCGGGAACTGGGCAGGGATACCAAATCATTCGCCAACGCCCTGAAACACGTCCTCCGGCAGGACCCGGATGTAATACTGGTGGGAGAGATGAGAGACCTGGAGACCATGTCTGCCGTATTGACGGCTGCGGAAACAGGACATCTGGTGCTGACCACCCTGCATACACCGGGCACCCCGGAGGCAATCGACCGTTTTATAGATGTCTTCCCTCCCCACCAGCAGCAGCAGGTGCGCATACAGCTATCCATTACCCTGGAAGGCGTACTCTACCAGGTACTGGTGCCCAAAGCCGACGGTACCGGGCGTATTGCCGCCGTGGAGGTCATGCTGGCTACTCCCGCTATCAGAAATCTGATACGCGAGGGCAAGACACACCAGATGATGAATAGCATTCAAACGGGGGGGCAGTACGGTATGCAGACTCTGAACCAGTCGCTTGCCTCTCTGCGTAATCGTGGCATAATTACGCAGGAAGAAGCACTGAAGAGGAGCGCCGATGAAGAAGAATTGAATGAAATATCGTGCGGACAATAAGCATATTCGTGGTTATTTTTATGACACTTGACGTATTTGTCTCGATTGCTTACTATTAAGAGGTATCTCAATTTACGTGCAGTAGTATGAACAGCAAGAAAACGGAAAAAGGACAGTCGGAAACGGTTACGGGAAATGCACTGGACAAGCATTTCAAAGAACTCCGGTGCCTCTATGATATCGCCAGTATCACCGGGAACGCGGATTTTAGTCTCAACGACCGGTTTGCGAAAATAGTAAATGTACTTACCGGGGCGTTCCAGTATCCGGAGTTAGCCTCCGCCCGTATTACCCTCAACGGAAACGTATTTAAGACTGAGAACCACCGGGACTTACTCCACAAGATATCAGCCGATATCATCGTTCAGGGAACCAGGACCGGCACAGTGGAAGTCGGCTACATTGAAAAACCTCCCCGGTCAGACAACGGCTTATTCTCCAAAGAAGAGAAATTGATGCTGGACGCGGTTGCTGAACGACTCGGTGCAATTACGGAGCACAGGCTGGCGGAGGAAGCCCTGCGGGAGTCCGAGGAAAAATTCTCCAAAGCCTTTAACGCCAGCGCTAACCTGGTAGCTATCAACAGGCTGAAAGACGGCACATTCCTCGAAGTTAACGATAGTTTCACGCATCTTACAGGTTATACGCGTAAGGAAGCGATTGGTCACAACGCCAGCGACCTGCAATTATGGGCTGATGAAGACGAACATGTCAGGCTGGTAAAAGCGATAAAGAACAACATTAAAGTACGCAACATGGAAATCAGGATACGTAAAAAAAAGGGAGAGATACTCACGGGCTTATACTCCAGCGAACCGATAGTCATCAACGGCGAAGAATGCTATCTCCACACCATCACCGATATTACCGAGCAAAGACAGTCGCAGGAAATTCTCCAGACGGTCTCTCACAACTCACCGCTGGGTATCTATATCATGCAGGATGAAAAACTGCAGTATACAAATCCGCAGTTCCAGAAAATCACCGGCTACAGCCAGATGGAACTCCTCGACCGCAGGCTGCTCAGTATGGTAGCCCTCGAGGACAGCGACGTTGTGCGTTCCAGTACGGCCTTTACGCTCCAGGAATCAAGCCCGTACCCGTGCGAATACCGCATTATCAGTAAAAACGGCCAGGTCAAGTGGGTCATGCAGACCGTTTCTCTCGTTAGATACGATGGGAAAGAAGCGGTACTCGGTAACCTCATGGATATTACGGAACGCAAATACCTGGAGAGGAAAGTCATCGAGTACGAGGAGCTAAATAAACTGAAGAGCGACTTACTGGCTACCGTTTCTCATGAGCTGCGTACACCGCTGGCAACCATCAAGGGTTACTCTACCATGATTCTGGACTATTTCGCCAGGCTAACTCCCGACGAAATGAAGGAATATCTCGTAACCGTAGATAATTCCACCAACCGGCTGGCAAAACTCGTCGATAACCTGCTGGACTCGTCACGTATGGAAGCGGGACTGCTCAAGCTGGATAGGTCTCCAACCGATATCCGGCAGCTAATAAAGAAAGTAGCGGCGGAGGCTAAAATCAGGGCCAACCGTCATAAAATCAGGACCAGCCTGAGTAATAACCTGCCGAAATCAAATATCGATGTCAAGCGTATTCGTCAGGTGCTGGACAATCTTATTGACAACGCCGTCAAGTACTCGCCGGAGGAGACGGAAGTGCTGATATCGGTTAAAAGAAACGGCCGCGAACTGCTTTTCACCATAAAAGACCAGGGCGCGGGTATACCCGCTGAAGAACTGACCAGCATATTCGACCGCATGTACAGGATAGAACAAAGATTATCCTCCGGCGTGGATGGGATGGGGCTGGGCCTGTATATCTGCCAGGGATTGATAGAAGCACACGGAGGACGTATCTGGGCGGAGAGCAAGGTGGGCCAGGGTAGCGCGATATATTTTACGCTGCCCGCTGTCAGGTCGACATCAATTAAAACAAATCGGTGAAACGAGAGGTCTATTGCTAAAAATATGATTGTAGAATATAATGTCTTTCGCCGGGAAGCGAGGTGTCCCATGCCTACAAAAAAAACTCTGGTTCTGGTGGTTGATGATGATGTACGTATGCTGCGTATGATGAAACGTATACTGGAACTCGAAGGTTTCCAAGTGCTTATAGCGAACAGCGGGGAATCCGCCCTGAAGATGTTCGATAAAGAAAACCCCGACCTGGTATTGCTGGATATCATGATGCCGGACATGGACGGATACTCCGTATGCCAGCGCATCCGCGAGTTCTCACAGGTCCCCATCATCATGGTTACTGCCCGAGGTGACGACAAGGAGAAAGTGGAAGGGCTGGACATAGGAGCGGACGATTATGTAACCAAACCCTTTTCCGCCAGCGAGCTGGCGGCAAGAGTCCGGGCAGTGCTGCGGCGTATCGGGAGTCAGGAAAGACCCCAGGAAGCCATTTTCCAATATAAAGACCTGATAATAGATTTTACCTCACGCCGTGTCATGATGGACGGCGAGGAACTCAAGCTTACCTCCACGGAATATAAACTGCTTTCCTATATATCTCTCAACGCCGGACGCGTCGTCACGCCCGACCAGCTCCTGAACAAGGTCTGGGGTGAAGAATATGTGGGTGCCCCGCACCTACTCCAGGTAAATATCGCCCGGCTGAGGAGAAAGCTGCGGGACAGCGCCAAGAAACCCGCTTATATACTGACCCGACCCGGCATCGGCTATATCATGTCTAAGCCGTCGTAATAAAACAAGCCAATCGCAATATAAGAGCCTTCCTTTTCCAGGAAGGCTCTTTCTCTTTTCAGGATATCGATAGAGTACTAGTACCATCGGATACGCGCCGTTGACTATTATGTGACGGTTTATTTCCCTGTTGTGATATCAGCGTGACTCACTCTCCGTAAACTGATAATACCCCGGACGGAGAGTGACATGCGTGCGTAAAATTATCAGGTTCGCCCTTATTATTTCTGCGGTATTACTGCTGGGTCCCTGGCTTACATCGTTTGCCTACGGTAATGTCGACGGCGATTCCGGAGCGGCGGAGGTTGACGTGGAGTCTGCCACAGCCCCGATGCTGCCGGAGATGAACGTATTCGGACAGGCAATCGGCGGTGTTACTCCCGGCGACCTCTTTTACATCGACGCCAGAGACAGTTCAAACGATATATTTATCAGTCTATATATCACCAATGCGTACGAACTCACCCACCACTTCAGATACCTCATTCTTAAAGTATCCGTTTACTGCCAAGATGAAGACGGCAGCTGGATAATGGTAACGCCGCAGGGCACCAATCCCGAGGCGGATATCTACATCAACCTGCGAAACAATCCCGTTAATTTCAACCTGCCAGGACTGACGCGTTATAAAATATCAATCGATTCTGGTTCGTACTACTGCATCAAAGCCGCTGAAAACAGCGCGGACGTATCGCCGCAATTCTACCTCACGATAGAACCGGCATGACAATAGTACCGTGACTATTTTGTGAGGTAATCTGGTACTATTTTGATACGTTTGTGAGATATCTTGGCTATTCTTAATACGTACCAGACACGGAGGTAATTGATGATCCTGGCATGGAGTAATACCCGGTCCTTTCAGCGGCACCTTGAAGATATGAAAGCATTCCGGCAGTCGCATGACGAGTTTTATAATAACGAAATCGCGTTGTTTAATGACATGCCGACAACTTACGACATCGATCTGCCCGGAAATACCGGGGGATGCAGACACGTAATCAAAAAAGCCGGCAGGACTATAATCGTGCCGATATGGAAAATTACCCTCGCCAGGGACATACAGAACTAAAAGACTCCCGAATAATTCCGGTACGAGGAAATACCAACTGATATGAATGACCGCCAATGCATCTTGGTTATCGATGACGACTTGGATATGCAGGAGTTGTTGAACCAGCGTCTGTATACGGAAGGTTTTGACACGATAATCGTGGCGGACGGAGACTCGGCATTGAGTCTCATGGATAAAGTGTCGCCGGACCTCATTATCCTGGACACGACCACGCCGGACCAGGAATGCTTTCAGACCCTCGACCACGTGCGCGAGCATTCTAATGTTCCCATTATCATGCTTACAACGGAATATGAATTAGAATCACTGCAGAGGGCTATATCACTCGGCGCCGACGATTACATCCGCAAGCCGTTCAGCATGCAGGCGTTCATCGCCCGCATCCGCGCCAAAATAAGACGTTCCCGCCTTATAGTCACATAAGCATTACGCACCATTTCTGCTTGATTTTTTCCCTGCCTTACTGTATACTCATACCGCAATTGAATATCTAAACAGGGGCGCCCGAGCGCGAGCGAGGGCCTAACTGGAAAGCAAGTCGGTGAAAATCCGACGCGGCCGCGCCACTGTAATTGACCCTTCCAAGGAAGGGCCATCAGCCAGAACGCCGGCCCCTGAATAGCCTACAGCACTCCGCGGGGAGTCGTAGGACTTTTTATTAAGTCTAATTACCCCTCGGCTGAAGGCGAGGGGATTATTTATTAATAGGAGGAAATAATGAAAAGCGTGTCCGGTAAACTAGGCGCAATCTTCCTGGTGGCAACTCTCCTGTTGATTTTCCTTGTATCCTGCACTACACCCGAAGAACTGCCGCTAACGCCCGTTGTAATCACTGACCAGCTGGGACGGACGGTGCCTCTGGAGACCTCTGAACCGCAGAGAATCATCTCCCTGGCCCCGAGTCATACCGAGACCCTGTACGCCATGGGACTTGGCGAACGCCTGGTTGCCGTAACCGACTACTGTAACTACCCTCCGGAGGCTGCCGATAAACCCAGTATCGGGGGCTTCAGTACGCCCAACATCGAGGAAATCGTGGCGATGGACCCGGACCTCGTGCTGGCCACGAAAATGCACGAAACCGAAGTTATACCCCAGCTTGAAGCCAAAGGACTGACCGTCGTGGCGGTGAATCCCACAACACTCGACGATGTAATAGCTTCGATAACCCTGATAGGGAAAGTAACCGGCGCCGAAGAAGCCGCCGCCGACCTGGTCGCCGACATGGAGAAGCGTATCAAAGCGGTGACCGACAAGACGGATAAGCTGACCGATGAAGAAAAGCCGCTTGTCCTCTATATCGTCTGGCATGACCCGTTAATGGCGGCGGGTTCCGGGACACTGCACGACGAGCTTATACAGACCGCCGGGGGAATTAATATCGCCGGCGACCTCGAAAGCTATGCCACCATCGGCCTGGAGGTCGTCATCGCCGATAATCCCCAGGTGATTATTGCCGGAGTCGGCATGGGAACGGGCGAGGACCTACCCCTACAGTTCGCCGTTACCGAGGAACGCCTGCGCGAGACCGACGCCCGCATCAACAACAGGATTTACGGTATAAACGTAGACCTGGTGGGGCGTCCCGGCCCGCGTATCGTCGAGGCCCTGGAACAGTTTGCCACGTTCATACACCCGGAGCTTTTTGGAGAATAACCGTGAATGTATACCATATAACCTACGGCCCGGAAACGAAAATCGTCGATTTGCATTTCTGGGGCTGCAACCTGAACTGCCGGGCATGCCTGCTGAAACGCGAGATATACGATTGCCACCTGATAGAAACCAAGGATAGAATCCGCCAACAGCAGAACCAGCCCGGCCATGCCCCGGAGCAGTTCCTCGACATGGATGAAATCATGCGGCTGTTAAGCGAACTGGAGGTCGAGAAGGTAATCCTCATGGGAGCCGAAGCCGCTCTGGACCCGGAACTCCCGCAGCTTACCGAAATGCTGCACCGGGAGTTCTCAAGTTATAACGTGCTCCTGACCAACGGCTTTCATATCCCCGACCTGACGCATATAGACGAGGTGGTTTTCAGCATCAAGGCATTTACCGATTCGCTACATATAGACTTCACCGGGGCTTCTAACAAGAAGGCGCTGGAGAACTTCACTACATATTATGAAGCCGATGTTAACTTGAGGACGGAGAGTATTTTCATTCCGGACTACATAGATGCCGCGGAAACGGAAAAGATTGCCGGATTTATCGCCGGAGTTGATAAAAGCATACCGCACCGGATTGACGCATATATACCAACCGTTGATAATCCCTGGCGAAGACCGGAAACGGGCGAAATAGTAAATGCCGCCGAACTCGCCAGAAAACACCTCGATAATGTAACGTATCTGACGGGGAAAGAAGACCTTAGATACGAGGTAGTGAGGATTTATTAAAATGTCTTCCAGTCCGTCAGCAGTCAAGCCGCCGGCTCACACGTACCTGTCCGGGAGACGTACGCGTATTATCAGCCTCCTGGGACTGGCCGCGGCGCTGATAGTGGTCATCGCGCTGGCGACCAGTATCGGCAGCGTGCATATCCCGTTCTCGACCACGTTTAGCATACTCCTGGACAAGCTGCCTTTCGTGGACATCGCCCCGACCTGGCAGAGCGTTATCGCCACCGTCGTGCTGGATATACGCCTGCCCCGCGTTATCCTCGCGGGACTGGTGGGCGCATCACTGGCGGTTGCCGGGGCCACCTACCAGGGACTGTTCCGCAATCCCCTTGCCGACCCCTATCTCATCGGTGTCGCCCAGGGCGCCTCGCTGGGTGCGGTCGTTGGTTTCCTGCTGCCGGTCGCCTGGAACTTCGCGGGATTCGGCCTCATTCCCCTGCTCGCCTTCGTCGGGGCGCTGCTGGCTACCGCAACCGTTTACCTGCTGGCGCGGGTGGGCAAGACCCTCCCCGTAACCACGCTGATTTTAGCCGGCGTTGCCCTGAGCGCATTGCTGGGGTCGATTGTCTCCTACCTCATCATCTCCAGCGGCGACAAGATGCACGGCATTATCTTCTGGCTGATGGGCAGCTTCTCGTTAAGTCAGTGGTCGGAGATTACCGTCGTCCTGCCCTACATAGCCGTGGGGACGGCGGTCATCATTATCTTCGCCCGACTGCTCAACGTCATGCAGCTCGACGAGGAACAGGCTCAGCAACTGGGCGTGAACGTGGAAAAACTGAAGCTAATCCTGCTGGCGGCAGCCACCCTGATTACCGCCGCCAGCGTATCCTTCGTGGGGACGATAGGATTTGTGGGTATCATCATCCCCCATGCCGTCCGCCTGATTTGGGGAGCGGACCACCGTTTTCTGCTGCCGCTGGCGGTACTGACCGGTGCGATTTTCATGATTCTTACCGATCTGGTGGCGCGTACCGTACTGGCGCCCACGGAGATACCCATCGGGGTGATAACCGCCATCTGCGGCGCTCCCTTCTTCCTTTACCTGCTGCGGCGGCGTAAGAAGGCAATCTTTTGAGGCGAAATATGATAGAACTGGAAATGCAGCGGGTAACGCTGGGATATAACCATAATCCGGTGCTGGAGAATATATCCCTCAAGGTATCGCCGGGCGAACTGGTGGGACTCATCGGACCCAACGGCTCCGGTAAATCCACCATTATCAAGGCGTTAAGCCATGTCATCAACCCGTCGTCGGGGACAGTACTGGTGGGCGGACGGGACATTTCCGGTATTCC
>CAZPAS010000021.1:0-1694 GCA_964584575.1 uncultured Dehalococcoidaceae bacterium
ACGCCCCCTCTTTCTATCATCTGGCCGACACGCGGGATAGCGATGGCCGACAGCGTACCCAGTACCAGCACGACGATAAATACCTCCAGGAAAAACCCGGCTGCCTTTCTTTCCTGCATACTCCAAAGTACTTGCGCAGATGTCAATCTCAAGTACTACTGCGCGATAGTACTAATGTAATGTTTATTCGTCAAAGAAACATCAATATAATCACTATTTTCGCTGGGGGGTATCCCTCAATTTTTACATAATGGGAGTCAACCCTTACGTGAAATCAAGGGTTCTTTGCTTTTCAGACCGAAACGCGTGTATTACATTTAACCTGTGGGGATGAGTAAAAAGGTATTACTGATAAATAACGTAACGCCCCGCCCGGTAATCAGCGAGCTTCTGGAGAAAGCGGGGTACGGAGTGGACGTCGCGTCCGGCACCGAAGCTGGTCTGCAGCATCTGGACAGTCAGGACTACGATGTAATCATCGCGCTGGAACACCCCGCCGGGGAAAGCTGGCGACTCTGCCACAGTATCCGCGATATTACCTCAATACCCCTCATCATCATATGCCCCAATGCCAATACCGAGGCCAGCGTCAGGACTATTAATGCCGGCGCCGACTACTTTATAAGGAAGCCTTTCGGTCCGCTGGAGTTACTGGCAAGGGTCACTTCACTGCTGCAACGCGCGCCAATTAATCAACCCATCAACGCCTGCTAATAACACAAATTGCGGCTTGGCGAGTCGCTTTACAGGACTTACATTATGAGTATATATAAAAAAGTTGTGGTACCGCTGGACGGTTCTCCCCTCGCGGAGGTAGCCCTGCCCTACGCCGAGGAAATCGCCGGCAAGCTGGGCAACGACATCGTGCTGCTGACGGTGCTGACTTCCGAGGAGCCCGAGGAGTACCGGAACAGCAACAAATACGCCACGCAAATGGCGGAAACGACCCTGCGCCAGGTCGCAAAATACCTCGGGGACAACGGCCACAGGGATATCAAGGTAGGCACCGCTACGCGCGTCGGCAATCCCGCCGAGGGCATCCTGGACTACGTCGAAAAAGGCCAAATGTGCCTCATCGTCATGGCAACCCACGGGCGTTCGGGAGTGGGACGCTGGGCGGTAGGCAGTGTCGCCGACAAGGTGGTCAGGGCGACCACGCGGCAGCCGCTGCTGCTGATAAGAGCCAAGGGCGCCCATCCGGACGTGCGCGCCAAGCGGATATTGAAGAAAGCCCTGATACCGCTGGACGGCTCGACGGTAAGCGAAGCGGTACTCCCCTACCTTATCGAGGTAGCCCAAGGCCTCCAGATGGAACTCACCCTGCTCCGGGTAATCTCTAGGAAGAACGGCACCTTTGCCGGAGTCGACGCTTACCTGCAGGAATGGTGCCGGAAACTCCAGGACAATGGTATCAATGCCGGATACGAGGTAAGAGTCGGCTCTCCCGCCGACCAGATTATCGACCTTGCCGATGAGTTTGCCAGCGACATGGTGGCGATGTCCACACGCGGACAGACAAGCATCAACCTCTGGAGCCTGGGCAGTGTGGCGCAGAAAGTCCTGCTGGGCGGTAATACACCCCTGCTGCTGATAAGAGCCTGAGTCCCGGATTTGTATTCTCCCCTCACCACCCCCTGCTGGATTCCCGCATGCGCGGGAATGACGTGGTATGAGTGCTGGATTCCCGCATGCGC
>CAZPAS010000021.1:1794-19149 GCA_964584575.1 uncultured Dehalococcoidaceae bacterium
GGAATGACGTGGTATGAGTGCTGGATTCCCGCATGCGCGGGAATGACGTGACTTTTAAACAGACTTGCGTAATTCAATTATCTCTGCTATTTTGAAAACGTCCGGGTTTTCATACTTCACACTCTAAAGGACCGACTTTTCCCTGGCCAAAGGTAATACTTCGTTAACATGGACGACGGGTTCATTATTCAAAGACTGGTGGTAGGCTCTCTGTCAGCCAACTGCTGGATAGTCGGCTCCACCGCCGACGGAGCAGGCATGGTAATCGACCCCGGAGGGAACGCCGGGACTATCAGCCAGGCTATCACCGATTCCGGGCTGGACATCGGGATTATCGTGCTGACCCACGGGCACTCCGACCATATCGCCGCCCTTTATGAGATTCAGGAAATGACCGGCGCCGAGATAGCCATCCACGTGGAAGACGCCGATTTTCTCGAAGGGCACGGCTCCTTCAGTTCGCAGTTCGGCATTTCCTACAAGACGCCGCCGCCGCCGGACCGTCTGCTCCGGGAGGGAAATAAAATAGAGGTCGGCAGCCTGAAATTCACGGTAGTCCACACGCCGGGTCATACGCCCGGCAGCATTTGCCTGCTTACGGAAGGTAAGGTATTCACCGGGGACACGCTGTTCCGCCGAGGTATTGGCACCACGCTGATGCCCGGCAGCAGCCGGAGCCAGCTGATAAACAGCATCAAGACCAGGCTCATGTCACTGCCGGATAGTACTATCGTCTATCCCGGTCACGGCCGGGAGACCACCATCGGTGCCGAGAGGCGTGACAATCCCTACGTAACCGGGAAGAAAACGGGCTACGATTACTGGTAATCCCCACACTACCAGGCTTTCTAATATCCTGTCTAAGTAGCACTGAATAACGTAATTCAAGCATCATAATCCCCTTCTCCGACCATTATTATCGGAGAGGGGGATTCTTATTTCCAGGGAACGGTGTTATTCATTAAATATCATGATTTCCCGGTAAGAATTTTCCAGCGAATGTGATTTTTTTGTAAATTTCAGACCGCGTTTTGTGACCTACTTGTTATCACGTAGTACTAAAGTAATCCCAGCACTTTCGTCAATAAAGTTAACCGCGTGAACATCGTAATTAACCTCAGGATAACAAAATCAATAAACCCAAAATCGTGTGTATGGGAAGGTATTTAGACACGGTTTAAGGAGGCAAAACTTGGAAACACAGCTAGAACAAAAGTATCCTCTTTATCTCACCACCGGCATCGTCGCCCGGCATTGCGGAGTAAGTAAGGTGACCGTCCTGCGATGGATAGAAAACGGCAACCTGGTAGCTTTCAGGCTCCCCGGGGGCCAGAATCGAATCCACCGGGACGATTTTTACAGCTTTGCGGAAAGACATAACATACCGCTTAGAGGCGGTCAGGCATAGTTACAGAATACAGCCGGACCGCCTTTCTTTTTAAGTCACAAACATCTGGGAGGTAAGTAGCTATGTCCAGGAAAGGTAAAGTAGCGCTATCATCACTCGGTCTATTTCTTCGTATCTCGATTGCAGCCATCTTTCTCCTCGGGGCACTGCCGATTCCGGTTATGGCAGTAGACAACGGCAATTTCGCCGGACAGGTTACCGATAATGCGAGTAATCCTGTTGATGGAGCCACAATTCTCGTCTTTGCCTCCGGCTCCCAGGTACCGGGCTGGACCGTTAATTCCGCTTCAAGCGGTAATTACACGGTCGATGTACCCGAGGGCATCAATTATCAACTGTCTGCCTATAAAGTAGGGCATATCACCGGGAATATTGGCGGTCAAAACGTCACCGGCAATGCTACCACCGTTGTGAATTTCTCACTCACACCGGGAGGCATTATCCAGGGCACGATAAGCGATAACTCCAGCGATCCCATCCAGGATGCCGGCGTCCGAGCTTATCTGCCGGCATCGCCGGGCACATTCTACTCATCAATGCCAACCAACGCTTCCGGACAATACAGCCTCACTGTTCCGCCCGGTTCAGGGTATATCGTCGAGGCAGATAAACAGGGAGTCGGCAGCGCCAACGTGACCGCCGTTTCGGCAGCGCTGGGCACGCCGACAGCAATCAATCTAACGCTGTTATCCCAGCAACCGCCTCAGGACACTCAGCCCCCGGCAGCAGTCACCAACCTGGCTACCGCCAACGTCACCCATGAGTCCATTCTCCTTACCTGGACCGCCCCCGGCGATGACGGGACTACCGGCCAGGCTGCGCAGTACGACATACGCTACGCTACTATTAATATCAGCGATAATACGAGTTGGAATAACGCCACGGTGGCACAGAACATCCCGCAGCCTCAAACCGCCGGCACTACCGAGACCTTCATGGTGCCCGGCTTGAGCGACAATACCACTTACTATTTTGCCATGAAGACCAGAGACGACGCCCAGCTATGGTCGGCAATATCCAATATACTCTCAGCAAACACTACGACTCCCCCGCTTACGCCCTACTTCACGATCGGCCACAGTCAGGGCATTTCCTCGTTTATGCTCCCCGCCGGGGCGAACATCACGGAAACAATTAATATTACCTCCGTCAATAACTTCGAGGGGACAGTCAACCTGCACTTCGGAGGACCTCCCGAGATAGAAAACTTCTCCTCCGTCACACCCACGCAGGTTACCCTTTCCGCTAACCAGACGCAACAGGTGACGCTGACCATCGGCACGAGTCCCACGATGCCTTCGGGCACTTTCCAGTGCGGTATGGGCGGCGAAACGCAGGCATACGGAGGTCAGCAGAAAGGGTTCTTTATCAGCGTCACCATTGGCGTACCCGGACAACCTATGCTCTCGGCATCGCCACCGGTGATTGCCGCGGGCGGACAGGTTAATTTCTTTGCCTCGCAGTTCCCCGTCAGCAGTAACATTACCCTTAAATGGGACTCCGGTCCCAGCGCGGGACAGACCATGACACAGGGGCAGACGGATGGGAATGGTACGTGGAACGTACAGTTTACCATCCCTGGGGATGCGCCCGGCGGCAGCTTTGCCGTCAAGGCATTTGCAGGAGACGCTAACGCCGTCTGCCAGATAACCGTTACTACCGGTTCCGACCCTGATTTCCTGATGTCGGCGTCACCGCAGTTTATCTCACTCATACCGGGGCAGTCCGCTAATATTACCGTTTACGTCACCCCGATTAACGGATTCGATGGTACGGTGGCGCTCAGCGCAGGCACCGCCCCCGGCGTTACCCGCAGTCTATCGGTCGGCAGTGTCACACCTGCCAACGGAGAGACCGCCTCCGCCATACTTTCCATCATCGTGGCGGAGTGGGCTACTCCGGAAATGTACCAGTTGAACGTCGACGGGTCGTGCACCGACCCGGCTATCGATAAGACCACCAATATCAACCTGGATATCCAGCCCCCGGCGGAATGGGGGCCCGGTATCTCGCTATCGCAGTCCTACGCACAGGTGGGCGACAGCATTACCATATCCGGGTCTAATTTCCCGCCATCGTGCGAGGGAGAGGCCGTTACCGTCATGGAGGCTTTTACAGATGTTATACTGGCGACGAATCCCGCCAGCATTACCATCAATAACGGCAGTTTTACCGGCACGTTTACCATTCCTTCCGGGATTCCCTCCGGCAGTTACCGCATCAAGGCTATTGTGAACAGCACCGGCGACTTTTCCGAGAGGGACTTTCAGATTATGGGAACGGGAGAGACCTTCAGTCTGGGAGTCTCGCCGGAGTCCACGACCGTAACCACCGAGGAAGGACAGAACTCTTCGTCAATCTCGGTAAACATTTACTCCATGGGAGGTAACAGCCCCACGGTCAACCTTGCCCTGGAGGGCGTACCGAACTGGCTTACTTACCAGTTCGGTAACCTTGCGGTCAACACTCCCGCCTCCGGAGGCAACGCTATCTCTATACCGGCAGGCGGCTCAATTTCACGCACGCTGGCATTGACCGCCAGTATGACGGCACCACCCGGCAACTACTCCATAACCGTCAGAGCCTGGATAACCGACGGCGCCGAGCAAAGGTCGTCGGTGGAACTGGTGGTACAGCCGCCGGAAGGGTTCGGCATGACAGAGTTTACCCTGAGTCCCTCCTTCGGTCAGGTCAACCAGCTGGTAAATTTCTCCGGCTCCGGTTTTATAGGCTGCATACCGAGCCAGGTGATGCAACTCAAGTTCGGTCCGAATGATCTACTTACCGAACAGAGCATAGCGACGATAAATGTACCGACCACAGGCGCTTCCGAGGGCAGACTCTCCGGCACTTTCCGCGTCCCTAATCTCCCCTCCGGCACCTACTGGGTCAACCTCATCGTGGGTACATCTCCCGATATGATTGTCACCAAATCGTTTACGATAACAGGTAACGAGGATACGTTCGTACTCCAGGCATCCCCGCCCTTCCTCTGGGCGGAGCAAAACACCCAGATAAACACTTTAATAAAGGTCCAGGCGGTAGGCAACTCGTCACCGAACGTCGTGTTCTCGGTGGAAGGCTGCCCGTCCGATATTACCGCGAGCTTTGCCTCGGGTAACGTGACGGCGCCTCCGGGAGGCATCGCCAGCACCGAGCTTAACCTGAGTATCAGCCAATGGATGCCGTCCGGACATTACTCATTTACGATTAAAGGACAGAGAGCCGGGACCGAAGAAGTGCACCGCATCCCCATTGAAATAGACGTCGTGCCTCCTTCGGGATTCGGTATGGCTTCCATCTACCTGAACCCGACCGTGGGTTCGGCGGGTACGTGGATAACCATCAGCGGCAGCGGGTTCCCGGTAAATACCCCAGTCACCAACCTGTTTTTCGGTCCCCCTAACGCCCAGAACGACCAGGTTGCCAACGGCACCCTGCCGGCTATCAGCACTGACGGCAACGGGGCATTCTCCGCCGTGTTCCAGGTACCTTCCGGCCTGACCCCCGGTATGTACCCAATAGAAGTCGTCGTGGGTACATATCCCGACGACAGAAGGTCTATGGCGGACTTTACCTTCATCAGCGACCAGACAAGCTTCAATATTAACGTCTCGCCAAATATGATACAGACCGCGCCGGGCAGCCCCGTCTCCACCACGGTAAACGTACAGTCGGTCGGCACGTCCGCCGCCTCTGTCAACATCACCGTAGAAGGACCGCCGACAATCGAATGGCGTTTCGACGGCGGTGCCTGGAATACGTCAGCGATAGTATCACCCGCCATCGGCAGCACGCTGATGTCCTCGCTGGAAATCCAGCCAAAGGCTTCCACGTCGATGGGTCACTACTCGCTGGCCGTGAAAGCGCTGGCGGGAGACCAGACGGAAATCCGTAATCTGGAACTGGATGTCGGAGCATCCGCCGACTATGACATGCCGATTTTCTCGATTAACCCGAACACCGGCACGGCAGGGACCAACGTGTCCTTCAGCGGCTCCAACTTCCCCACCAGCACTAATATTACGGGCATAACCTTCGGCAGCGCCGATATCACCCTGGCGCAGACAATTACTACTTCGCCGCAGGGCACTTTCTCCGGCGGCTTTACCGTGCCCGCCACTATAAGCGGCCAACCGCTCGCCGCAGGGACGTACCCCGTAAGGGTCTCTTTAGGACAGGTACAGGCGGAGACCATGTTTAACGTGTACGCCAGCGACGATACCTTTATAATCACGATCTCGCCCAATTTCCTGCAGGGTGAACCGGGCGGCACGCCCGGGACTTCCGGCATACTCAATGCGCTGGGCGGCGCCTCGCCCACGGTTAAGATGACCGTGAAAGGTCTGCCTCCGGGCGTTACCAGCCGGTGGAACGGCAATGAGCAAACCGTCTTTACTTTGAGTGCACCTCCGGGAAGCCAGAACAACTTCAGCCTGACGCTGGTACTACCCGGTATGATTGCGATGGGTCAATATCCAGCCACACTTGAGGGCTGGGTGGACGCCAACGCCAATAATGTCTGGGATGAAGGCGAAAAAATCAGCCGGGTCAACCTGGAGCTATCCATCATGCCGCCGCAGGGCTACGGCATGGGTATGCTTTCGCTCAGTCCCACCTACGGGAGGGTCGGCGATACCGTAACCTTCAGCGGCTCCGGCTTCCCCGCCTCCACGAATGTCACCAGCCTGACCTTTGCTCAGACAAACGTATTATCCGCTAATATCACCACCGCGAGCGACGGCACTTTCTCCGGCGTATTCACCGTCCCGAATACCGCCTTCGGTAACCCCACGGGACCCGGGCGATACCCGGTTGATGTCATCGTGGGCACCTACCCCGACGACCGCATGGGCGGGTTCGACTTCCAGGTGGTTTCCACCGACCAGAAATTCGCCGTCAGCTCTTCACCGGGGTGGCTGGCAAGACCGGCGGGTGATACCGCCAGCGTCAGCATCTCGGTACGCTCGCTGGTAACGACGCCGCCGAGTCCCACCGTAATCCTGCGGGTCGAGGGGCTTCCCTACGGCGTTAGCGCCAGCTTCACCAGCGCAAATATAACACCGCCCGTCGGCGGCATGGAAGGCAGGGAACTGCAGCTGACTATATCCGACTCCTGCCCGATGGGCAACTATCCTATATCCATCCGCGCTAATAACGCGGCAAATACCGCCGAGGAAATCTGGGCAGACTTCACGCTGGAAGTCACGCCTTCTTCCGACTTCATGGATATGGGCATGGCTATGGTAACCCTGTCACAGAACTTCGGCGCCGTGGGCGACCAGATAACCGTCAGCGGTTATGGTTTCCCCAAGAGTCAGAACCTGACGTATATACGCCTGGGTCCGCAGGACGTTACGCCTTCCAGCGTAAATACGACCACGGACAACGATGGCGCCTTCTCGGCGGTGATTAATGTACCCAATATACCTTCCGGTATGCATCCCGTCGAGGTTAACGTACAGGGAACCATGAGAATGATACCCTTCAGCATCATGAGCGGCAGCGATACTTTTACGTTGAAAGTCAGCCCGAACTGGCTGGAGCCGATTCCCGCCGGCGATACGAACGGACGCCAGATTGCCGTTACCATTACGGCTCTACCCGGCAAAACGCCGGTGGTATCTCTGAGTACCGAGGGATTGTTTGCCGCCTTTGGCACCATAACCCAGAACTGGAGTCCGGCGTCTCATACAGTTAACGTTACCAGCGCCGGAGGCAGCGCCACGGCGACTCTTACCCTGATACCTTCGGAGAACCTGCCGCCCGGACCTTATCCGTTCAACATCATCGCCATCGATGAGGCGCAAAACCGCCGCGATTATCACATGGAATTCCAGGTGGGATCGCCCGCCGGATTCATGGATTCGACATGGATGGCGGAGCAGGGCGTATACTATCCGGATATCTTCCTGTCGCCCAAGAGCGGGCCTGCCGGCACGCAGGTATCCTATACCGGTATTAACCTGCCGCCCGACGCCAGCATCACCTCTATTAACTTCGCCGGTAACTCGGTGCCGCTTCCTGCCGGCGGAGTCACCGCTGATGCCAGCGGCGGCTTCTCCGGTTCGTTCGTGGTAAGCGAGGCATGGAACCTGGCGCCCGGAGGCATGTACTGGGTGAACTTCCACATGCAAAACGATACCTGGTCGCAGGACCTCGGTAACGACTTTAACCTCACCAGAGCCGATGCCGTCTTCACCCTGGAGGCTAATCCTAACTGGCTGCCTCCCATACCACCGGACAGCTTCGGGCAGACCATGATCAACGCGAAAGCCCTCGGCTATAACAGCGTCAATGTCACGCTGGCAATAATTGAAGTTTTAAACGGCTGGGGAATACCGGGCGGAGCTGAACCGCACTGGAATACCACTGACGGTCCCGCAGCCACTACTGCCACCGTCCTCGGTGGAGGACAGACCTCCAAGACATTCTATCTCAAGGGAGCCAACCCCGGTCATTACATGATAACAATCGTCGGCTGGGTGGACAGCAATGACAACCAGCTACTCGACAAACATATCCCGTCGGAAGCCGATTCCGAGTTCTGTATACCTCTGGACTTCGATGTCGAACCGCCGGAGGGATACAAGAACTGGGATATGAACACCATGATGACCGATATGGGCATGGCTGCCAGCGATATGTATCTCTTCTACTTCCCGGAGATTACCCTGAATCCCAACATGGGACAGGCGGGCACCAAGGTCAATATCAATGCCACGGACTTCCCGGCTAACGCCGTTGTCTCTCATCTCCGCTTTGCCGGCATTGAGTTGCCCGTACCCACCGCGACATCCGCCGATAGTAACGGCGACTTTAACCTTGTTTTAAACGTACCCCAGACATTATGGGGTGGACCTGTTGGCTTCGGCTGGTACGATGTCGAGGTTGAAGCTTATGCGGATGGCCAGCCCCCGGTATTCATCGTCAAGCCCTTCCAGATAACCGCAACGGACGTCGCCTTTACACTCAGGGCGGACCCCGACTGGCTGCCACCCATTCCACCCGATGGTAGCGCTTCGACCCTGATTCGTGTCAGGTCTACAAGTAGCGCCGCCAACGTGACCCTGTCCGTGGACAAGATACCGCCGGGTATAAATACCTCGTTCTCCAGCACCTCGGTAAACGTCACGCCCGGCGGGTCGAACAGCGCCACCCTTACCCTGACGCCTAACACTATCGGCCCCGGACACTACTTTGCCGAAATCAAGGGCGTCGCTGTTATCGACAGCGTCGAAAAGACATTCTTCACCCATATAGAATTTGATATCGAGCCGCCCATGGACTTCATGAACTGGGACAGGAACACAATGATGACCGATATGGGTATGGCTAATGCCGATATGTACCTGTTCTACTTCCCCGAATTCGTCCTCAGTCCCAACATGGGACAGTCAGGCAGCAAGGTAACCATCAACGCCACCGATTATCCTGCCGGGGCTAATGTTACCCGCCTGCGCTTTGCCGGCATGGACCTTCCCGTACCGGCAAATACCGCCGCCGATAATAACGGTGATTTCACACTCGTTTTCAACGTACCCAAGACAATGTGGAATGCCGCCACCGGTCCCGGCTGGTACGACCTGGAAGTCGAAGCGCAGAAATCCGGCGAACCTCCGGTATTCATCATGAAGCCCTTCCAGGTAATATCGCAGGATGCCGCCTTTACGATGAGAGCGGAACCTAACTGGCTGCCGCCGATTCCCACCGGCGGTAACGGCACGACCAATTTACTGATTAATTCAACCGGACCGGGTGCAACCGTTACCCTGACGGTTGATAAGATACCGCCGGGTGTTACCACCGCCTTTTCTCCCAGCAGCCAGGTTGTGATACCTCCGGGCGGCTCCGGTACGGCCACACTCACCCTGACGCCGACCACTATTCCTCCGGGTCACTACGGCGCCGAGGTTAGAGGCACGGCCACCGTCAGCGGCGTCCAGAAGGTCTTCTACGCCCATATAGAATTCGAAGTACAGCCGCCCATGGACTTCATGAACTGGGACAGGAACGCCATGATGACCGACATGGGCATGGCTGCAGATGATATGTACCTCTTCTACTTCCCGGAGATTACCCTGAATCCCAATATGGGACAGGCAGGCAATAAAGTGACTATCAACGCCACCGACTTCCCGGTCGGCGCCAACGTCACCAGTCTCCGCTTCGCGGGTATTAACTTACCCGTACCTGTAAATACCGCCGCCGATGCCAATGGCGACTTAACCCTCGTCTTCAACGTCCCCAAGACTCTGTGGGGCGGGAATATCGGCTCCGGCTGGTACGACGTAGCGGTTGAAGCCCAGAAAGCCGGCGAACCTCCGGTCTTCATTATGAAGCCCTTCCAGGTGACCGCCGGTGACGTCGCCTTTACGATGAGAGCCGAGCCGGACTGGCTGCCGCCGATTCCGCCTGAAGGCAGTACCACGACCATCAGGATTACATCGATGGGTGCCGGCGCTGATGTTACGCTCACCATGGATAAGATTCCGCCGGGTATTACCACCTCGTTCTCCGAAAGCCCGGTATATGTACCGCCCGGTGGCTCCGCCAGCTCTATACTGACCCTGACGCCGACAGGCATCCCTTCGGGTCACTACGGCGCCGAGGTTAGAGGCACGGCCACCGTCGGTGGCGTCCAGAAGGTCTTCTACGCCCATATAGAATTCGAAGTACAGCCGCCCATGGAGTTCATGAACTGGAACAGGAACGACATGATGAACCAGATGGGTATGGCTGCCGACGATATGTACCTCTTCTACTTCCCGGAGATTGTACTCAGTCCCAACATGGGACAGGCGGGTAAGAAAGTGACTATCAGCGCCACCGATTACCCGGCCGGCGCTAACGTTACCCACCTGCGCTTCGCCGGTATGGAACTGCCCGTACCTGCAAATACCGCCGCCGATGCCAATGGCGACTTCAACCTGGTCTTTAACGTTCCCAGGACCATCTGGAGCGCTAACATCACCTCCGGCTGGTATGACGTGGAAGTGGAAGCCCAGAAAGCGGGCGAACCTCCGGTCTTCATCATGAAGCCCTTCCAGGTAACCACCAGCGACGTCGCCTTTACCCTTAGAGCCGAGCCGGACTGGCTGCCGCCGATTCCACCCGCAGGCAGCACCACGACCATCAGAGTAACATCGATGAGTGCGGCGGCTAACGTCACTCTTAGCATGGAAAAGATACCGCCGGGTATCACCACCTCATTCTCCACAAATCCGGTTAGCTTATCGCCCGGTGACTCCGTCAGTTCTATCCTTACCCTGACGCCTACGAATATCCCGCCCGGACATTACGGCGCCGAGATTAAGGGTACGGCTACTATCGACAGTGTCCAGAAGGTTTTCTACGCCCATATAGAATTCGACGTGGAACCGTCGATGATATTCAAGGATACCAACTGGATGGAGCAACAGGGTATCTGGTTCCCCGAAATCACACTCAACCCGACCGACGGACCGATAAAGACCAAGGTCACGATTAACGCGACCGACTTCCCGGTTGGCGCTAACATTACCAGCCTGCGCTTCGGCGGCAGGTCGCTGCCCGTACCGACTAACACCGCTGCCGATGCCAGCGGCGACGCCAATCTGGTCTTTAACGTACCCGACGATTTCGGTATCGGCATGTACATGGTAGAAGTTGAAGCGAGTAAGACCGGAATGAACCCGGTGTTTATCGCCAAACCGTTCTTTATACAGGACTCCGGTGTAACCTTCACGCTTGACGTAGTACCCGGTTTCATCCCGGGCGTCGCCCAGGGCGAATCCGGCAATACAACCGTATTCGTTAAATCCACCGGACAGGCTGTCAACGTCCAGCTATTCGTCGACGGCTTGCCGCCGGGCGTCACCGGCACGTTTGATTCCGCCACCATAAACGTACCTCCGGGCGGTTCCAGCAGCACCGGCCTTACCATCACCACGCGGGCGTCGACGCCTCCCGGACACTACCCGTTGACCATACGCGGTGTCAGCGGTGCCGATACCAGGATGGTACCCTTCGGGTTCGGCGTAACGCCTCCGGCAAACTTCCTGATGCCCGAATTTTCACTCGATCCCGATTACGCCCCGGCGGGTTACACGGACAAACAGTACAAGATAACGTTCTCCGGGACGGGATTCCCGGCGAGTCAGCGAGTCTCCAGCCTGTACTTCGGCTCGCAGCAGGTAGCCATCCCGGCTAACTTGAGCACGGATGCCCAGGGTAATTTCAACGGCGTCTTCCAGATGCCTACCGGACTTAACCCCGGCACCTACGATGTAAGAGTAGCCGTGGAGACCCTGCAGAGCGGATACATGTACGACTCGCGACCGTTCTCCATCAGGGGCAGCGATGCCAAGTTTATTCTTAAGCTGTCGCCGCCCTACCTGCCGCCGGTCGTCCAGGGCGGACAGGTATCTATAACCGTAAATGCGGTCTCGGTAGGTACGACATCGGCAAATGTCACGCTGTTTGTCGACGGCCTGGCGCCGGGCATTACCGCTACTTTCTCCCCGAGTAATTTCATAACGGTAGTCCCCGGTAGCTCCGGCAGCGCCACGCTGACATTCGATGTCAGCAACAGTACGCCTCCGGGACCTTACCCGGTCAGCGTACGCGGTGTCAGCGGCAGCGAGGCAGCCGTGGTACCTCTCGGTTTCGGTGTCATGCCCGACATCGGTGCCGGTGAGGGTCACGCTACCATCACTATTAATCCGCCGCGCGCCCGACCTGAAGAGCATATCGGTATATCCGGTGCCGGTTTTACCAGCGGTAACACGATTACCCTGACGGCGGCGCCTCCCGGCGCACCCCAGGCAATAAACATTACCCCCGGTACTATCACCGTTGAGAATGACGGGACCTGGGCTACGGAGATTACCGTACCAACCGCCGACCAGGTACCTCCGGGCACCTATGTAATCAAGGCAACCGATGGGGTAATGACCTCTAAGAATACTTTTAGTATCGTCCCGGCTACCGGTGCCGATTTCTTCCTCAACGTATCACCGCAGTTCCTGATGGTAGTCCAGGGTGAAAGCGGCAACACCACTATGACCCTGAGTTCCAAGAACGGCTTCCAGGAGAACGTAGTCTTCGGCGTCGGTCACCTTATACCCGGAGTCACGGCTACCTTTAAGAATGCCACCGGTACCACCATCAGTAAATTCGCGGGTACTCCGGGAGGCATCAGGGAGATAATCGCCCCGATAGAACAGACGCCCATCCCCGGCGAGGATATGACCGTTACCGTAATCCTGGACGTCGATTCCGCCACACCTCTGGGGCCCTACGACATCGGTCTTGAAGCAGGTTCCGGCACGGTCTACCGTTCCATCCCGCTCGACTTCATGGTAGTCTCGTCCGGGGCAAGCATGGTTATCTCGCCGATGAGCGGTCCGGTTGACACCGATATCAGGCTCTCCGGCACGGGCTTTACTGCCGGTGAGACCGTAACGGTGACATTCGCCGGTAATAGTATCACCACGGTACCCGGCACGCTTACCGCGGCGCAGGACGGCAGCTTTACCGCCCTAATCACGGCGCCGTCGCTGGATGCCGGTATCTACCCGGTAAGGGTTACCGGAGGTACGAGTGGAATAACCATAGACAGACCGTTCAGCCTGAGACCATCGGCAGTCGATTCCTTCGTGCTCTATACAAGCCCGATGAAGGTCGACATCCCCAGGGGCGGTTCCGGTACTATCACCGCCAAGATTGAGCCGCTGGGAAGCTTCCAGTCCGCTGTCGCCCTTACCATCTCCGGACTTAACGCCATCAGTGGCGCCACGGCAACCATCTCACCTGCTTCGACGATTACACCCAGTATCGGTACGCCGACAACGGCAACGATAACATTCAACATACCGGCGGGAGCCACGGCTGGTAAATACACGCTGGTAATAACAGGCACCAGCGGCGCCATCACGCAGACAAAAACCGTTACGCTTAAAGTGGTACCGCCGTCCAACACGCCTGACTTCAGTATCAGCCTGGCGCCGAACACCATACCTATCAGCCCGAGCTCTACCGGTAATACTACGGTCACGGTGAGTGCCATAAACGGCTTCACCGGAGCGGTGAACCTTACCGTAGCAATGGCAAGCTCCAACGTTACCTGGCCGTCCAGCATCAGCTATACCGCCAGCAGCGTAACACCTTCTACTAATACCGGCATGGGCAAGCAGGCGGTAATCTTCACTGCCAGCGCCAACGCGCAGCCCGGCTCCTGGACATTCCGGGTAACCGGTACCAGCGGCGCCCTGACGCATACCACCGATGTTATGGTTATCTGCATGCCGGAGGGCACGACGATTACCGAGTTTGCGTCGCCACGCCTTGACCCCACCACCATCACCTCCAGCACACCGATGGACATGGAACCCCCGTGGGGCGACCGTATAACCATCAACGGCATCATCAATGACGGCGCCGAGGCAAGTGTCATCACCCCTGCCAAGGTAGACATAGCACCCGATACCTTCGCTGATCTACCGGAAGGGGCCTCCGATATGCTGGGCAGAGTAACCAATGTCGATTCCGATTCCCCGGTTGACAGCGTAGAGTGGAATATCGGCTTCCCCTTCGATACCGATAATCTTACCGCCGCCGGACTCGAAGAAGAAGACCTGAAGGTGGTCTATCTCAATCCCGACACCGGCACGTGGACCGAAGTAACCACGATAATCGATACCACCAACAAGATTGCGTACGCTTCGCCCGACCACTTCAGTTCGTGGTCACTGATAGCCACACCGGAACCGCCGCAATCTGAAGTCGTCACGCAATATCCCATCCTCGGCGGCGGAGGCGGCGGCACAAGCGGCGTCACTACCATAATTGAATACGTAACGCCCGACGGAAGGTTCATCAACGATGCCACCGCCAAGTCCGTGGACGGCAAGGTCAAGGTCAGCATACCCAGAAACACCATCGCCGCCAAGGAAGACGGCAAACGGCTGTACTCCATAACCATCAACAATACCGAGGCTCCGGCCTCACCGCCAGCCGAAACCAAATACGTCGGCCTGACCTACGACATCGGCCCTGACGGCGCTACCTTTAACCCGCCTATCGACCTGACCTTCACGTACAATGAATCGCTGGTGCCGGAAGGCATCAACGAGGCGAACCTGGTCATCGTCACCTGGCAGGACGGCGAATGGGTTGAGCTGCCCGGTTGCACCATCGACCCGGCAAATCACACCATCACCGTTCCTATTAGCCACTTCAGTATTTATACCGTCATGGCGCACACGGCAGCGGCTAACCTCGAAGTCACCGGACTCACCATAGCCCCTGAAGAGATTTATGCCGGTGAAAGCGTCACCGTCAGCGCCCTGGTTACCAATACAGGCGACTTCCAGGGCAGCCAGGAACTGTCACTCACGGTAAGTGAAGACGTGACCGCTACCGAGGAAGTCAGCCTGGCAGGGCACGCCAGCCGGGAGCTCAGCTTTACGCTGCAGCCGGATGAAGCCGGCACCTACACGATATCCATCGGCGGCACCACCGCGACATTGACCGTCATCGCGGCGCCCGGGGAAATCGTCGAAGAGCCGACAGTTCCTGCGGAGACACCGGAAGAAGAGATACCGACTGCGCCGGCGGCAGAAGAACCCGAGGTTATAGCGGCACCCGCCGAGGCGGAAGAAGAGTTGACCGCACCTGCCGGGACATCACCCGTCGTACCCGAAGTATCGGCACCGGCCACTGAAAAGGCGCCCAAGGGCATCACCGACTGGCTTATCTTCGTCTGTGTTGCCATCGCCGGCGCCATCATCATCGGCCTGGTCTACTGGCGGATGCGTCCCGGTAGAAATACTTCCTGACCCCCCTTTACACAGCCCGGCTTCCCCTCTCTCTATAAAAGGGGGAGGGGAAGCCGGGGCTTTTTCCCCAACCGCCAATCACCCCCCGGTTTTTAAGCTAAAACTCACAAACATGCCGCTATTTTCAGGCACCGGCCTGCCGGAAACACTCATAATAACACACTTCTTGTGATATTTCTGTGAGCTTTAATTACACCTATGTGACCTAGCTGTGACTCCGCATTTATATAATTCAAACGTATCAAGCACCGCTAGTACCATTATTGCTAATATAACCGCTTTGATTTCAGAAAAGGCTTTGTTTTAACGCATAAGGGAGGTTAACTTGCAGAACACATCTGAGCAATGGGCACCGGAATTCATTTCTGTCGGGTTTATTGCCAAGCGCTGCGGAGTTAGCAACACCACCGTATTACGCTGGATAAGCACTGGCCAATTGAATGCATTTCGGCTCCCCGGCGGGCACTATCGTATAGAAAGAGATAACTTCGCCGAATTCCTGACGAAATACAGTATCCCGGTACATAACAACAATTATGAAAACCGGAAATAGACTGTTATCAAATATCATCAGGGCTAATAAAGGCGAGGTGAAAGCGTATGGCGTAGAGTAACAGGATATCACTTAAAGATAACAATATACGGGAGGCGAACAATGAAAATTAATAAGGAAAACAAAAAGTCGGGAGGAAACATCATGCGCAGATTTATCAAGAAAATTAACCGCGACAGCAAAGGCTTTACGCTGGTGGAACTGCTTATCGTCGTGGCTATCCTGGGCGTGCTGGCGGCGGTGGTTCTCCCCAATGTTACCGGACTCGCCGGCGAGGGCCAGACGGAAGCGGCCGCCGCCGAACTGGTGACGGTGCAGACAGCCATGGACACGATGATGGCAAAGACCGCCCA
Source organism: uncultured Dehalococcoidaceae bacterium (assembly GCA_964584575.1). Taxonomy (GTDB): domain Bacteria; phylum Chloroflexota; class Dehalococcoidia; order Dehalococcoidales; family RBG-16-60-22; genus JAFGPF01. The sequence continues at coordinate 17,929 of CAZPAS010000021.1, forward strand.
GACCTCGGTTACAGCCACCGCGGCAACCGGCAATATGTCGTCATTCCCTACCGGCAATGCCCTGTATCCCACTTACCTGAGAACCGCTAACACCAAGGGAACCTATTCCTGTGACTCAACCGGGCTGGTTGCCCAGGCAAGCACCGGGTATTAATGAAATCATGCAGGAAATATCTTGCTGACCGGGCAATATGAAAATCAGGGTATATGTTTTCTTGCCTGCCCTCAATACCTCAGACAACGAACACGGGCAGGCGAGAAAATAAAAAGGGTGATATAACGACCCAATACGGATACAAGCAATTTCTACAAGAGTGCTGAATATGAAAGTAAGAACGAAACTTATTATAGGCTTTTCCTTGTTTGTGATTCTGATGTGGGCGATTGTCGTTCACGCCGGGACTAATCTCAGCTCCCTCAACGCGCAATTCAGCGCCGTGGAGGAGGACATTCTACCGGATAACATTGCCATGACTGAGCTGGAAACACTGTCCAACCATATTTACCGTGAGGTATCGGAATACCTTTATCACGGTACGGATGAATCCAGAAATACCGCTTTAGGTCACCTCGTCCGGCTCGAAGAAATCGGCATGGACTACCTGCCGGACGTGGCGATGCCAGGCATGATGGAACATGGCAAAGACAGCGATCTGGCAGGTAAAATTTTTGACTTTTATTTCTCTTCCCTGTGGATTATCGAACTCAAGGAACGGGGCGCCGATTACGATACGATACATACACGCGACTACAATATGACTCTTCCGGCATTACTTGCCATGCAGGAAAGCGCCAGCAATATAAAGGCAGTCGGCGTCACGGAACTGACAGCCGTAAAAGAAGCCGTCAATGAGACATATGACAGTAGCATGCGTTCTATGTATATCAGCGCCGTTTTTATTTCGCTGCTGGCTATCGCGACCGGCATCATGATAACGAGGTCTATCGCCAGGCCGCTGATTGCCCTGCGTAAAGGTACCGAGATGGTAGCCAGAGGCGACCTCGATTATAAGGTCGGCACCGAAGCAAACGACGAGATAGGAGAGCTTTCCAGAGACTTCGACAAGATGACGGAGAGTCTCAGCACGAGTATGACCTCGATAGATAACCTTAACCAGGAAATAGCCGAACGTAAACGGGCAGAAAAGGCGCTACAGGAATCGGAAGAAAAATTTTCCAAGGCATTTCACGCCAGCCCGGACGCCATCTCCATTTCCACTC
>CAZPAS010000022.1:0-18956 GCA_964584575.1 uncultured Dehalococcoidaceae bacterium
CCCCGCAGAGTACCCTGCCCCTTTCGTTGTATACCGTCACCACGTCACCGCTCTTGATTCCCCTCCCGGCGGCTTCCGTCGGGTGTATCCACATGGGCTCATAGAGATATCCGTCCGGCCCCCTGACTTTGCCCGTCACTATCTCGTGGAACCAGTTGATGTCATCGAGCTGCGCGTGTACCCGCCACCTGGGATGATTGGAGATGACCAGCAGCGGGTATTGCTTAGCCCTGGGATGAAGCATGCTTTCCTGGTGCGTTTCTCCGTAGGGTATCCAGTGCGGCACCGGGGGCCTTTCATCATCATCCGGGAAATTCTCCGCCAGGCCCTTGGAATAAAACTCGATTAAGCCGGTCGGTGTCGATAGCGGGTGTTTCTTCGGGTCCTCGTAGAACTCTATCATTCCGGCGCGGTATTTCTTCCATTCGGGGTCGGTGGGAATGACATAGTAGTCCTTTTCACACAGTTCTTCCCAGGTAAACAGGCCCGCTGCCGGTACGCCGGACTCATCGAAACCGTGTTTTATCCATTCCTCTATGGTCTTGTCGCCGGTGTACTCTTTCTCGAGTCCCAGTTTCTTGGCAACTTCGATGACTACCTCATAGTCGCTCTTGGACTCGCCGATGGGCTCGACGCACTGTCTTTCGCGGTAAACGGTGGAGAAATGAGCGCTTTCCATGTCGGAACCGATATCGTCCGTCTCGAACTTGGTGTTGGACGGCAGGATGATATCGGCGAAGAGGCAGTCGTTTTCCAGCCACGGGTGCTGAGCGACCATGCACTCGATTGACTCGTGACGGTAGCCGTCAACATTCCGGTTACTGTCGTTCCAGCAGGTCAACAGGCAGGGGGTATCGGTCCATATCATGTGTATCGGCGAGCAGCCTTCGACGGGATAGACGTACCGCTTGAACTGGTCTGTCCTGTCCGACATCTGCTCCGAACTGCCGTAGATATCGAAGTGCCCGTCCAGAATAGCGTCGTGAATCATGGGCTTGGGGATAATCTGTTTCTGCATGTTCGGACCGGGATGATAGCCGTGATAGGCGGCGTTCACCGACGGTCTTACCAGTGCCTTGCCCGCCAGCGGAGGTGTCTCGTGTCCTACGCCCCTGACGCCGAAGAACGACCCGCCGACCCAGGTAAGCTGGTGAGTGCCCGGCTTGCCCAGACCCTGCATTGCCAGCAGGAGGACTTCCAGCCGGGCCGGCTCGGTGGAGTAAGAACCCCTGATGTAGGGTCCGCCGAAGCCGTGCGCCACGGTGGTCGTCTTGGACGCCCATTCCTTAGCCAGGGCTTTGATGATTCGTGACGGCACGCCGCATAAATCGGATGCCCACTTGGGGGTCTTGGGAACTCCGTCTTCCTTGCCCAGGACGTATTCTTCGAACTTGTCGAAGCCGTAAGCGTGCGTAGCAATATACTTTTTATCGTAAGTGCCGTTGGTAATCCACTGGTAGGCGATAGCCAGCTGCAGCGCGGCATCGGTATTCGGCAGTACCGGAATCCATTTATCGGCATGGACGGCAGCCCCGTAATTGAGGTCCGGGCAGATATAGACGCTCTTTATGCCAATATCGGTGAAATAGTAGGAATAAAGGCTGGGCATCTGTCCCGTCCAGAAACCCCACGGCGTGGTTTCCTGGTCACCACCCTGATGGATTATCATCTCGGTATGCTCTGCCATATCCGGGAATATGTTGGTGAGGTAGGCCGTATACATGCCGACCGGCTCGCAGCCCCAGGCATGCTTGGCGCCCCAGTACCAGCCTTCCCAGCTGTCCGGGTTTCTGATCTGCTGGGTATAACCGCCCATGAGTTCGAGAAGCCTGGTGTTGCAGCCATGGGTAGAGTGTATTACCTTGGTCTCGCCGTGACCGTCCGCCTGCAGCAGCACGGATTCCGGGCCGTACTTCTTGATTACTCTCTTGAGTTCGCCGGCGACGATATCCGTTGCCTCGTCCCACGATATCCTGACGTACTTGCTTACTCCGCGATTCTGGGGATTTCTTTCTCCGTCGGGGTCCCAGTCGACCCGCTTCAGTGGATACAGAATCCGGTTGGGGGAATGAACGCGCTTCTTGTAAGCCATACCGTGGGGAGGTATCATGGATTTCATCGGCGGTTTAAAGGTCTTGCCGCGGGCTACAAATTCCCATGGTTGCCATTCCTCGGGTTTGTACTTCCAATCGTAGTGGAACGGTCTGATTCTGATAATTTTCCCGTCCTTGACATCCACAGCCGCCATATTTGAGTTGTCGCCGAAGCTACTCAAACCCGTGCCCTTGATACACGTTTTGCCGCCCGTTGTAGGCTTCTTATTTTGAGCCATGTTACCTCCCTTTGTGTCAATTATTTCAATAGTTTTGCGGGGTAAATTAAACCCTGCATGAAATAATACACTCTGTTACTATCTCTGGTCAAATAATTCACAAAGACACCTTTTTCCACCGGAAAGCAGCGCCGTTGTATAACGACTATTTTATATAATTATGACTTTTATTTCTACCTTTTATCCCGGAATTACCGGTAAAAGCAGGAAAGACGGATATTCCGGGTTATGGAATATTTTATGCAGCGTCGTTTTGCTGCTGCATATATGCAACGAGCCGGGCCCGTTGTCCATGCTGGCAATTTCTATCTCCAGGCGGTGACCGGCGCGGAAAACGTTCGCTACATGGGAAAGGCTGATTTTATATTCATACACTTCTCCCGGTGTTACCGGCACGTTTTTAGTATGGTCATTGTACGGCAGCCACGGCTCCGACCGTTTTTCATCGACGGCGCGGTGCGAGGCTTTAAGCCAGCCTGCCGACAGCATCTTCCTGCCGCCGGACTGGTCGACATCCCAGGTGATAACGTTCCAGTTGGTATCCTGCTGGTCGATGGCGGCGTAGAACTCGATAGCCATCGGCCCGGTGACTTCCACGTCCCGGGTGAAAACGGTAGTCGAATACTTAATCGTATTGACCTGGGAAGTCTCGTCGAGGGGCTGCTGCACGAAGCAGTCGGGTCCTTCGTTGAACACCGGCGCCTCGGCCATGAGCCGTCCCCGACTCCGCAGGTAGTACTTTGTCCACTGGGTCCTCGCCAGGGGCCATTCATTTTCGTAGCGCCATTCGTTGACGCCGTTGATAAACAGCTTGATAGGCTGCTCGTCCATGATACCGTTATCGACGCCCTTGAGCCAGTAATCGAACCACCGCAGGGCCTCGTCGTGCAGCTGGTACCAGGGGCGCTCGTCGCTCAATGCCAGCGGCGCCATTATCATTTTCTTCGGCACGTCCACGCCATTGTAGGTAGCGAAAGCGCCATCCGGCCACATGCCGACCCATGGTCCGCCGGTGTAGAGGGGCACCTTGACCTTATCGAACTTGGTGTACGGCGAACGCTCCTGATAAAAAGGTCCGTCGTTGGGATTGAAGAGAAAATCGGCAAAGAGCGGGCTCTTGGTCGGGTAGCGGAGGCAGCTCCAGTAGATACTGTAGACCATGAGGTCGGGGTCGCTGAGGCGTTCCTTCCAGAGCTTCTCCAATTTATCGGGGGGCGTGTTTTTGATGGTGGCGCAAACGTGGTTTTTATGGGCGATACCGCTGCCGTTGGTCTGTCCCGGGTCCATGCCCCTTCCGCTGTAAAGGCGGTATATCATGGGGTGGATAACACCGCCGGAGGTGGCGAATTGAGTATAGAGGTCGCTCCATACTTCCCAGGGGAAAATAGCCTTGAGGTGGGGCGGCTGCTCGGCGGCGGTGTACATCTGGACACCGGCGAGGTAAGAAATACCGACCATCCCCACGTTGCCGTCGCACCAAGGCTGGGCGGCAATCCACTCGATAATGTCATAGCCGTCTTCGCCTTCGGTGTGGCTGCACATGCCCACGTACTCGCCCTCGGAGTCGCCGCAGCCGCGGACGTCGGCGATGATGTGGACGTAGCCCCGCGACACGAAATACTCCGTGTTGCCGGCCTCCATGGTGCCGTCCCAGACCAGGGAGGTCTCCCTCCCCTGGGGCTGCTTCACCGGCAGCACCTGCAGGTCCTTGCCGTAAACGCACAGCGCCAACAGTGCCGGGAACTTTCCTTCGGCATCGGGGCGGTAAACATCGATCGCCAGGCGGACGCCGTCGCGCATGGGGACGAGTACCGTCTCCTTTTCTCTAACCTGATACATGCTCCTGGATTCCTTTGCCTTCTTCATAGTAACTCTCCTATATCGCATATATTATATATACTGTACGTTTACTTCACTTTGTACACTTTACAGAGAAACGCCCGTAAGGACTCCGAACCGGTGAAAATCAGTAATGACCATTTTAACCAGTTGCACCATCATTGTCAAAGTCCGTCAATCTCCTTCTCCGGTCTCCTGAAAAATAATGATATACATTGTTCACAGAGTTAAAAGTTGCATACGTGACGTATTTTGTTAAATGTACTATAATACCGTTGGAGATAATACAAATATATATAATATACTAAGGAGATATTCAATGAGTAAGGTCTCTAACCATGAGCTTCAATCGATAGCTGATGAGATAAGAGAGCAGGCGGCGCAATTGAGGGTTTTAACCTTCCTGTCATTCGTACAGACTGCCGACGTAGTCAACAGGTATATGGACATTGAGGTTGCCCGTTATCCCGTCGGCCGGACCGGCTTCAGCGTCCTGCACAACCTGATACTGCACGGCGGAACGATGACACCCACCAAGTTGAGCGAGAGGATTTTCCGCTCCAAGCATGCCGTCACCAGGGTCGTGGACAAGCTGGAGAAACTGGGATTTGTAAAAAGAGGCGCCATCGGCACCGACCGACGCGTCAGGAAAGTCAGTATTACCAAAGAAGGGCTGTCATTTATTAAAAAATCACAGGCTACCGGGCAGCAGCGCCTCGGTCAGATGCTCCTCCACCCCCTGGACCATTCACAGATAGAATCGCTGCACACGATGATGAAGCAAATCAGGGAGCACGCACTGCAACTCATCAGTAATCTGAGAGGCAGGGGTGAAATAGAGCTGCCTGATGAAGACGAATTTTAATATATTTTTACATCCTCTGAAATTGTTTAGTTGCAGTAGGAACAATATACCTTGACAGCATAGCAAATATTTGTTAGAATTAAATTCTTAATCCGTGGTAAACTTGTTTGTTATTCTCCATCACCGTGCCAAGACATAGCCGGAATTAGAAGGAGCATTTTTCATGAACGCTAAAAAACAGATTCCATGCCTCGAAGGGTGGCTTACTATGCCGCCGGAAGAACCACAGCTCATCGGCAACAGGTGCGGGTCCTGTGGGCATTACTTCTTCCCGAAAGCAAAAACCTGCCGCAATCCGTTTTGCGATAAGGCAAAGCCCCTGACGGACGTAAAACTCAGCAGAAAGGGAGAGTTGTTTGCCTATACCGTGAATCACTATTCACCCCCGCTCCCGTATCACGCGCCCGACCCCTTTGTGCCTTTCGCCGTGGTCAGCATCGCGCTGCCGGAGGGGATAAAAGTCGGGGGGCAGGTACCCAGGGATGTCGACCTTGATACGCTGAAGGTAGGCATGGAGATGGAAACGGTAAGAGAAGTCCTTTACGTGGACGACGATGGGAACGAAGTCTTGAGCTGGATGTTCCGTCCGGCTAAGTCCTGAAGCACAACACCACAGTATTAAACACGTTATTAATAACTTAAGCTGTTAACGAGAAAAGGGGGATAGAAGATGAGAGAAGTCGCAATCATAGGCATAGGAATACACCCCTGGGGGAAATTCCCGGAAAAGAGCGTCCACGAACTAAACCTGGAAGTATCCCAGATGGCTCTTAAAGATGCCAATATGCCGTGGAAAGATATACAGGGTCTATTCTGTGGCCAGGACCCCTGGGCAGGCATCCAGGGTATGCTGGCTGGTTCCGCCCTGGCGCAGAACCTCGGCCTCACCGGTATCCCGGTAACCAACAATTATAATGCTTGTGCCACCGGCGGCTACGCCCTGAGGACGGCTCATCTCTATATCACCTCAGGGCTTATCGATACCGCCCTTGTGTGCGGGGGTAGCATTTCTCCGAAAGGCGCCTTCGGCACCACCAAGTACGATGAATTCGACGAGACCGACCTCGACAGTCAGCGGTTCAGAGTTCTCGGTTCCGCCAATTTCACCGGATTCGCCATGGCGGCGCAGAGACGCATGCAGCAGTACGGACTGACGGAAGAAGACCTCGCCCAGCAAAAGGTCAAGGCAAGTAAATTCGGTGCGCTTAACCCCAACGCCCGTTATCACAAAATATATACCGCGGAAGAGATATTGGCCTCACCCATGGTGGCTTTTCCCCTGCACCTCTACCAGGTATGCGCCACCAGCGACGGCGCCGCCGCCTGCATTGTATGCAGCCTGGAAAAAGCCAGACAATATACCACCAAGCCGATTATCATCGCCGGCATCGGGGCTTCCAACCCGCAGTACCCCGCCCCCGGCATGGGCGGGTTCGGCAGCGACTTCTCTGAAGTCCCGCCCCCCAACGAGAATGATGCCGGTATCAAGTCCACCTATAAAGCCTACGAGGAAGCGGGCATCGGACCGGAGGACCTGGACGTAGCCAGCGTCTACGACCTGACCGGCGCCATGGAAATCCAGTGGTACGAGGACATCGGTCTCTGCAAGGAAGGCGAGGCTGAAAAACTGCTGCGGGAAGGCGCCACGTCGATGGGCGGCAGGATTCCGGTCTGCACCGACGGCGGCTGCACCTCCTCGGGAGAATGCATCCCGGCGCAGGCGCTCGCGGAAACCTACGAGATAGTAACCCAGTTAAGAGGCGACGGTGGACAGAGGCAGGTCGAGGGAGCCAGGGTGGGCTTCTCGGTAAACTCCGGCAAGCTGGGTAACTCCTCCGCCATCGTCTACAAGAGATAGCAATCCCCGGGTCTGTCACCGCAGACCCGGTTTTTGTTTGGAAGAGACAGGGACTGCAGGCCTTTTATTGTCGCCTCTGCCTGCAGTTTGACATGTTTACGGTTTCAGGAGGCTGAAGAATGGATTTTGAACTCACCCCGGAAGAAAAGGCATTCCAGAAAGAGTTACGCGAGTTCCTGGACAAAGAATGTAACGAGAACGTCGTTGCCGAGACGCTTTCTCTGCAGGGGGCAGGACCCTATTCAAAGGAACTGCTCCGTAAAATGGGCGCACAGAAGCTGCTGGCTCCCCGATGGCCCGAGAAATACGGCGGCCGTGGCATGGGCGTCATGGCCGAGGCTATCAAGGTGGATGAAATCACCTCCCATCACGCCCCCTTTCCCCTCGACGGCGTGGAACTCGGCAATGCCGTCCTCATCAACGGCACCGAGGAACAGAAGCAGAGATTCCTGCCGGGCGTCGCCCGCGGGGAAATCGATATTGCCCTCGGTTATACCGAGCCTAATGCCGGTTCCGATGTAGCCTCTATCCAGCTGCGCGCCGTGGACAACGGGGACGAGTTCATCCTCAACGGACAGAAGATATACAACAGCGAAGCCCACGCCTGCGAATATCACTGGCTGCTTACCCGCACCGACCCCACCGCCGAGAAGAAGCACCGGGGTCTCAGCATGTTCATAGTTGATTTAAAGAGCCCCGGAATTACGATACGGCCATTGTATACCATGGCCGGACTGAGGACTAACGAGGTCTTTTACGAGGACGTGCATGTCCCCAGGGCAAATCTGGTCGGCGAGCAGAACGGCGGCTGGGCGGTCATTATGAGCGCCCTTTACGGCGGAGGAGGCGGCGGCGGTCTGACCACGGGCACCAAGAACGTCATCAAGACACTGGTGAATTACGTCCTTGAAGAAAAACAGGACGCGGATGATAACAAGTGGATTCCGGAGGCGCTGGCGGATATTTATGTTAAGACCTATGTAGGCGAACTGATGGGTATGCAGGCGACCGCCTTTGCCGACCTCGGTGTGACGCCTCAATACGGGGGCGGCGGCGCCGTGTCACGTCTGCTCAGCGGCGATACCAGGCGGCTGCTTTACAACACCGCTATGCAAATACTTGGTCCCTACGGTCAGCTTGCCAAGGGCTCCAAGTATGCTCCACTCGACGGTGAGATATTGAAGGAGTTCCTGGATGCCCCGCGCTGGACTATCGTCCACGGCAGCCAGGAAATCCAGAAACTGCTCATCGCCACCCGGGGACTGGGACTGCCCAGAAAGTAATTAACGGAAAGGAGTCTTACCGTGGATCCGAGACTCTCTGAAGAACAGGAAATATTAAGAACATCGGCTCGCGACTTTTTAACGGAGAAGTGCCCCAAGTCCCTGGTCAGGGAAATGGAAAAAGACGAGAAGGGCTACTCGCCGGAACTCTGGAAGGAAATGGCCGACCTCGGCTGGATGGGGCTGGCTTTCCCGGAGGAATACGGCGGGGCAGGCATGAGCTTCCTCGACCTGGCGATACTCCTCGAAGAGATGGGAAGGGCGCTGCTTCCCGGTCCGTTTTTCTCCACGGTGGTCCTCGGCGGCCTGCCCATACTGGATATCGGCACCGACGCGCAGAAGAAAAAATATCTGCCGGACATCATCGGTGGCAAGGCAATCTTTGCCCTGGCGCTGACCGAGGCAGTCGGCACCTATAACGCGTCCTCCGTCAAGACCACGGCAACCGCGGAGAACGGCAATTATATCATCAACGGCACCAAGCTCTTTGTCCACGACGCCAGCGTTGCCGATTACTTTTTATGCGTGGCAAGGACAGATAGTAAGTCTAAGGGCGAAGACGGTATTACCATTTTCATCGTAGACGCAAAAAACTCGGGTATAAAGATAACGGTACTGGACACAATCGCCCGGGACAAGCAGTGCGAAGTGGTCTTCGACAAGGTGAAAGTACCCGCGGAGAACATCCTCGGCAAGCCGAATGAAGGCTGGCCTGAAGTGCAGAAGTTAATCGAGCGCGCCGCTATCGCCAAGTGCTGCGAGATGCTCGGCGGCATGCAGATGGCGCTGGACATGACGGTCCCTTACGTCAAAGAGAGAGTCCAGTTCGACGTGCCGGTCGGCGTCTTCCAGGCGATTCAGCACCACTGCGTCTACATGCTGCTGGAGGTGGAAGGCTCCCGGGCGGCTACCTACGAAGCAGCATGGAGGGTAAGCACCGGTCGTCCCTACTCCGCGGAAGCCGCCATAACCAAGGCATGGGTCAGCGATGCCTACCAGCGCGTCGTCGCCCTGGGTACGCAGGCTCACGGCGGCGTCTCAATTATCGAAGATCATGACATGCCGCTGTATTTCCGGCGCGCCAAGGCAGCCGAACTTGCCTTCGGCGACGCACGTTTCCATAGAAAAACGGTGGCCCGGAACCTCGGGTTTAAGGTAAATTAATAACTTGATTTTTAACCAGATGGGGATTAAAATCACGTTGCCGTAAAAAATACGGTCAATATCGGCAAAGGAGGGGTCTGATGTCGAAATATATCGTACGGCCGTTCGGCGGACCGGAGGCAGTCGACTGGTCGGTCAGGATTAACACCGCCCGCATGAGGGAGGAAAGGCTGGCAAAAGCCCAGGCTTCCCTGAAGAAACACGGAATTGCCGCCTGTCTGCTGATGCGTCCGGAGAACATGCGCTACGTCACCAGCACCAAGGCGGTGAACTTCATCGACCAGCTAAGGTACACGGTGGCTTTCGCGGAGCACGACCCTATCGTCTACGAACTGCCGCCCGGCAACCTCTTCGGCGATTGCCCCTGGGTCAAGCCGGAGAACCTGAAACTCGCCATACTCTGGGCGGACGAAGCCTGCGGGCCCGCCGCCACCTGGGAAAGAGCGCAGAAGTTCGCCCGGTCCATCAAGCAGGACCTCAAGGAAAAGGGACTGGAAAAAGAAAAACTGGGCGTGGATAAACTCGACGAACCGGCCCAGCAGGCGCTCAGGGAAGCGGGCATCGAGACCGTGGACGTCATGACGCCGATGCTGGAAGCGCGGGCGGTCAAGACCGTAGACGAAATCTACTGCATGATGATGGCGGTCGCCATCTCGGAGGTAGGCTGGTACGCCCTCTACGACGCCCTCAAGCCGGGCGTGCTGGGACGGGAACTCATCGCCGTCGCCAATAAAGCCATGTACAGCGCCGGCGCGGAGGATGTCTGGGGAGTGCTGGGAGGCGCCCGTAACACCGGCATCGTGCAGGTGGGCGACGTTATTACCGTGGACTTCTGCCGCATTACCTACCTGGGCTACAACACCTGCTACTACCGCAACATTATCTGCGGCCGCAAACCCAACCAGAAAGAAAAAGACCTGCACAAGCGCAGCTACGAGCGCGTTCACAACGTCATCGAAGCGATAAAGCCCGGCGTCTCCACCGCCGAGGTCGCCAAGCACTGGCTGCCCGCCAAGGAGCGGGGCTACCCCACCGAGGAGTACACCTGGTGCGAGGACCTGGCACACGGCCTGGGCCTGTGGCTCTACGAATACCCCACCATCAACCGGCTGTGGTCGTTCGATTACCCCATGACGCTGGAAAAGGGCATGTGCATGGCGGTGGAAGCCATGGAATTCGACCCCTCGGTCGGCAGAACCAAGCTCGAGGAGATGATAGTCGTCGGCGATGAAGGCGCCGAGATAATGACCAAGATGCCCGTAGAAGACATGATGATAGCGAGCCCCATAATTACAGCCTGACAGGCAGGGTGAGGCTCTCAACTTTTGGAAACGAGAAAAGGAGGTATTTTCATGACTGACTCGAAAGTTCCCCAGAAGTGGGATGGTGAAGCAGATGTCATTGTAGTCGGAGGTGGCAACACCGGTATACCGGCCGCCATCACGGCACATGACAAAGGAGCCAAGGTCATGGTGGTGGAGGCTTCTGGCGGTATGGCCAGCAGTCTGGCCATGATTGCCGGCGGCACACCCTTCACCGGCACCGACCTGCAGAAAGCCGAGGGTATTAAGGATTCCCCCGACCAGCTTTATGAGGAAGCCGTCAAGGTCAGCGGCGGCGACCCGGAGCTCTGGAGAGCACTGGCAGACCGGCAGGCGGAAGTCTACGATTGGCTTAAATCCCTGGGTGCCAAACCGGAAAAAGTGCTTCTGGCACCGGGACACCTCGTCAGGCGCTCCATTAAATTCGAAGGACATGGCCCCGCCCTCTGCAAAATTCTCCAGAACGCCCTGAAAAAGACGGGGATTGATGTCCGGTACAAGCACCGCGCCAGAAAACTCATCGTCGATAACGGCCGGGTCATCGGCGTCTCCGCCGAGTCCGACGGCAAAACTTATAACTTCAAGGCCAAAAAGGCGGTCATTATTGCCACCGGCGGCTTTTGCCAGAACCTGGACATTGTGAAGGAGTTCGGGCCGCATTATGCTGATTTAGTCCCCACGGCTCCCAAGACTCACCAGGGTGACGGCCTGAAAATGGCTATGGCCATCGGCGCGGGGACGGACGGTCTGGGCCTGGCAGTATGCCCCTCCATGCCCGTGGGCGCCGAGACTCTTCAGTTCGTCAATGCCGGCCTGCAGGGCGGCATTACCGTGGATAGATGGGGCAAGAGATTCGGCAATGAGGCGACGGAAGAACTGGGCACCTACACTGAAAAGCACAAGATATGCCTGGACCGCGACTCAACCGGTCTGCACATTTCCATTTGCGACGAAGCGATAAGGAAGATGAATGAGCCGCCAAAAACCAAGCCTCGTGAGAAGATTTACCAGGCGGATACTGTTAAGGATCTGGAAAAGCAGCTCGACATTCCTGAAGGAAACCTGCAGGCGACCGTCGAAGAGTATAACTCCGATATCGAGAAGTACGGTTATGATAAAAAGTACGGCCGGAAGCTGCAGGGAATGTACTGGCCGAATGTGCCGGTGATGAAACTGGACCATCCTCCGTTTTATGCTATCAAAAACAAGATTTGCCTGACCTCGATGAAGGGCGGCTTGAAAATCAACGCGAAGTGCCAGGTAATCGACCAGTTCGGCGATGTTATTCCGGGTCTGTACGCCGCCGGCGAAGTTTCCGGCGGCCTGGAGCGCATACCCCACCACTACTACACCGGAAGAATGACCATGCAGGCATTCACTCAGGGAAGAATCTCCGGAGACGTTGCCGCGGACGACCCGGGCAGCTAGATAACCGGCAGTCACAGCCGGACGTTTAAGGCGAGACATAGAAATAAGAACATAATGAATTGGCAGGAAAAATACCGCGACAAGTTAATAACGGCTAAAGAAGCGGCAGGACTGATTAAATCCGGCTCTGACGTCATTTTCGCCATGATGGACCAGCCCAAGGACATCATGGTGGAAGTAGCTAATCGCGCCGGTGAACTGGAAAACGTGACTTTGACCTCTCACTGGGTGGAGGACTTCCCGTTCCTCCACCCTAGCCAGTTTCCCGAGATGGAAAGGGCGTTCCGCATCAAAGACCCTATGACGCTGCGTACCACCCGGGAAGAGATACGCAACAGGAAAATCGACTACCAGCCGACCGTTTTCGGACTGAGCAACGGCGAGAGGCAGCAGGACCCCAACCGGGGGCGGTTATACCACTATAAAGATATATTCTACTTCAAACTCACCCCTCCCGATGAAAACGGCCTCTGCAGCTTCGGGCCGCACCCGTGGTACACCCCGACCGTCTGCCGCACCGCGAAAATCAAGGTGGCGGAAATCGACCCCCGTCTGACACGGGTCAACGGCGAATACGTCAACATCGACGATATCGACTACCTTGTCGAAGCGCCGGAAGAGACGGAACTCCGTGGCAAGGAAATCCTGGGCATGACGCCATCCGACGAAGAATGGGAGCTTTCCCAGGTCATCGGCGCCAATGCCGCCTCGCTGGTCAACGACGGCGATACCGTGCAGATAGGTGTGGGCACCGCCGCGGAGGCTATCATGGGCTTCATGGCGGAGAAAAACGACCTCGGGATAGATAGCGAGGTCATCTACTCTCAGACAATAGACATGGTCAAGAGCGGTGTTATCACCGGCAAGTACAAGACCCATGACACCGGGCAGGTAACCGCCGCCAACCTCCAGCTTTACGGCTATGATAACCCCGTAAGCATACAGGCGCGGGAGTACGTGGAAAACAATCCCGCGTTCCTCTTCCGGGACATATCCACCCAGTGCAGCGTCCCCAGAATCGCCTCGCAGGACAACATGGTAGCCATCAATAATATCCTGACGGTGGACATCCTGGGGCAGGTAGTCATTACGCACATCGGCTCGACGCCGATTACCGGTCCCGGGGGACAGGTGGACTTCTGCGTCGGGGCGCACTACTCCCGGGGCGGACGCTCCATATCCATGCTCAAGTCCACCGCCCTCGACGGCAAGGTATCGCGGATAGTGCCCAAACTTGATGCCGGCACGGTAGTGATGATTCCCATGGTCTACCTCGACTACCTGGTCACCGAGTACGGCATCGCCAACCTCGACTGTAAGAGCCGCCGGGAGAGGGCGGAGGCTATTATCTCGGTAGCCCACCCGGATTTCCGCGACGAGCTGCGGGCGGCGGCTGAAGAAATGTTCTACCCCTAGTATTATGACCCGCGCTGTTATAGTGCTAATATAAAAATAGGGAAAGGTATACGGTTAACGCATACTACCGGGTGATACGATAGTCGCCCGATAAATATTTACCTGTAAAAAATGAGGAGGTAGGAAATAGTGCAGATAAAACAGAAACTAACCAAAATTGTCGGTGCGGCCAACGTCACCGACGCCCCCGATGCACTGCTATCTTATTCCAGCGACTGTAGTCTCAGCACTCCTCGCATGCCCAATTACGTGGTGAAGCCGAAGAATACGGAAGAGGTCCAGGCCGTCGTCAAGATGGCTAACGAAAGCGGGATACCCGTGGTACCCTGCAGTTCCGGCGTCCATTTCTACGGCAACACCATCCCCAACCTGGGCGGGATTGTGATGGATTTGAGGCGAATGAACAGGATTCTGGAATTCGACCTGTACAACAAGATGGTAAGAGTGGAGCCCGGTGTTACCTGGGGTCAGCTACAGGCGGAGGCAGCCAAGCATAAGATGATGGGACTCAATCCCCTGCTGCCCCACCCGCAGAAGTCGGTTTTGACCAGCCACCTGGAGCGGGAACCGATGTTGATACCCAAGTTCGAGTACGCCGGCGCCATGGTCACCGTGGAGGTGGTATTCGCGGACGGCCAGGCTTTCCGCACCGGCTCCGCCTGCGTGCCCGGCTTCCCTGATAAAAGCCTCGCCGAGGGTGTAAATCCCGGCGGACCGGGTTACCTGTCCTACCAGTGGCTGGTGCAGGGTGCCCAGGGAACGATGGGCGTGGTAACATGGGCCAAGGTCAAGATTGCCCCCAAGCCCAAGGTGGATAAGACGTTCTTCGTCCCGTTCGAGCAACTCGACGACGCCGTGCAGCTGGTCTACAACGTGCAGCGGCGCATGATTGGCGAGGAATGCCTGATACTGAACGACGTCAATCTTGCCACCATCCTGGCGAAGAAATGGCCCGCGGACTATGAAAATCTCAAGAGAGTGCTGCCGCCGTGGACCGTAATCATCGTCTCCGGCGGAGGCTGGAGACGCCCCGAAGAACGCATCGAGTACGAAGAGGACGGGCTGCGCGAAGCGGCCGCCGAACTGCATATTCCGGAACTGCCGACATCCCTGCCCGGCCTGCCGGGAATAGAAAGGGAGATGCCGGCAATGCTCCGCAACGCCTGGCCGGAAAAGAAGACCTACTGGAAGTTCGCCAGTAAAGGCGCCTGCCAGGATATCTTCTTCTATACGACACTGGACAGGGCATCCGAATTCACGCAGGTCCTGAGCCAGGTAGCTGCCGAAAACGGCTACTGCATAGATGACATCGGCGTCTACGTACAGCCCATGGAGTACGGACGCGCCTGTCACTTTGAATGCAGTTTACCCTACGACCCGAATGATGCCGATGAAGCGGCGATAATCAGCAACCTGTACGCCGAGGCTGCCGAGACGGCAATAAGCATGGGAGGCTTTTTCTCCAGGCCTTACGGCATCGTCGCCGATATGGTCTATGAAAGAGCCGGGGGTTATGCGTCTGCCATGAAAAAGGTCAAGCAGACACTGGACCCCAATAACATCATGTCGCCCGGCAGACTGTGCTTCTAAAGCAAATTAGTAATGTAAGTAGGTGAAAAAATGTTAAAAGTCGAAGAATATAAGCATCAAGCATCGACATGCGTCAGGTGCAGCTACTGCAAGATGATAGACCTGAACTACGTGAAGAGCAGCCGGTTCTCGCGGCAGTGTCCGATTGACGTACGCTACCGGTACAACCTGTATTCCGGTCACGGACTCCTGCACGCCGCTCTGGCGGAACTGGACGGCAAGCTGGACTTCACCCCGAAGCTGATGGACGCCCTGTGGCACTGCACGCTCTGCGGCGGCTGCGATATCAGGTGCAAGAGAAACCTGGACGTGGAAGTCCTGCAGGTCATTGAGACGTTCAGACAACGGTGTGTCGAAAAAGGCAACATCCTGCCGGAGCACAAGATGCTGGCAGCCAACGTCAAGAAAAGCCACAATATCTACGGCGCCGCCCATACGGCACGCTTCAAGTGGATGCCTAAAGACGTCAAGCCCGCCGCCAGGGCGGACATCCTCTACTTCGCCGGCGATTCGTCCTGCTACCGGCACCCGGAAATCGCCCAGGCTGCCGTGACCCTGCTGAACAAAGCCGGTGTCAAGTTCATGATACTCAAGGACGAATGGAGCAGCGGCCACGAGTTGTTCGCCACCGCACAGCTGGCGCTGGCGAAAGAGATGGCGGAACACAACGTCAAGGCTATCCAGGACTCCGGCGCCAGGACGGTAATCACCAGCGACGCCGAAGCCTATAAGACCCTGAAAGTGGACTACCCCAGGATTATGGAAAAGTCCACCGAGGACATGCCCTATACGGTCCTGCATATCACGGAATACTTCGACCAGCTGATGCAGGACGGCAAATTCAAGTTCAACCGGAAGGTTTCCATGAAGGTTACCTACCACGACCCCTGTAATCTCGGTCGACTCGCCGACCCGTGGTACCACTGGGAACCGAAATACGAGTCGCCGAACATCGCCGTGGGCAAGAAGTGGCGGCGCGGGTACGACGGCATTTACGAGCCGCCGCGTAATATCCTCAAGGCGATAAGGGGCATAGAGCTTACCGAGATGCAGCGGCACCATGACAATGCCTGGTGCTGCGGCTACGGCGGCGGGGTCGGGGTGGCACACCCGGACTTCGCGCTGTGGACGGCGGGCGAACGGGCGGAAGAAGCCCAGCTGACCGGTACCGAAGCTATCGTAAGCTGCTGTCCCAACTGCAAGGACATCCTCGGCCAGGCCGCCGAGGAAAATGGTACCGGGATGAAAGTATATGACATCACCGAAGTAATGCTTCGGGCGATAAGGTAGAATAAGGTAAAGGAGATAACGATGAGCATACCGAAAGAAGCTTATCAGACATTACAGTCGATAGTCGGGACCGAATGGGTCAGCGACGACCCGGCAATCTGTGAAGCCGACCGCTATTGCAGTCTGTCCGACCCCACCGATGAAAAACGCCGACCCGCTTGCAGCATCGAGCCGGGCAGCACCGCGGAGGTACAGGCAATCGTCAAGTTAGCCAACCGTTACAAGATACCTTTCGTGGTTACCAGCACGTTCTACAGCTCCGGCACCTACGCCCGGAAGGACGACTCCATCCTCATCGACCTGAAGCGTATGAACAGGCTGGAGATAGACGAGAAAAACCAGTACGCTATTGTCGAACCGGGAGTCACTTTCTCGGCGCTCCAGGGTGACGTGCTCAAGATGGGGCTTGTCACCTTCGTGCCGGGATGCGGCGGCCAGTCTTCCGTCGTGGCTAATACGGTCAACATGGGCGATGCGCCCATCGGCTGGCGGCACGGACTCGGCTACCAGCGTTTGCTGGGTGTCGAGTGGGTACTGCCCGACGGCGAACTGCTGAAAATGGGCTCGCTGGCGGAAGGCGACGATTTCTTCTGGGGCGAGGGGCCCGGGCCCGACCTGCGCGGCTTGCTGCGCGGGTGTGCCGGTCACCAGTCCAAGCTGGGTATTATTACCCGCATCGGCGTCAAGCTGTTCCCCTTCATCTCCGAAGAGCTCGAACCGACCGGCTGGGCGTACCACACCACCATGAACCTGCCGGCCAACCGATTTAAATGGTATAATATCCGGTTCTACTCCCACGAGGACATCGTGAATGCCATGTTCGAGATAGGCAGGGCGGAAATAGCCCTGGTGGTGATGACGGTGCCCCCGATATTCCGGGGCGTCGCCAGGAGCCGGGGCGTCGGTTGCGGCGGCTTCTGGGACTACTGGAAGGAAGCGGGAGAAAAACTTGCGCGCAAGCAGGAAGACCTCCGCGTGATGCTGTATGGCATCGGCTCCGATAAGCGCCTGGCATACGAGGAAAAGGTCCTCATGGACATCGTCAAGGACTACAACGGCTCAGCACGCGAAGCGCCGGGCGTAGATGAAACACACTTCATGGCTGCCGATGCCATCTGCGCCAACGTCGTCGGGGGAAGGTTCGCTTCCGAGGTCTCCTACGAGTCCATCAACCAGGCTACGAACTACAGCAAGTATGTCGATAAAATAACAGACGACCACCGCCCCCCGATACTGCAGGAATACAACACCACGGACTGGATTTGCCCTTACGAACTGGGCTATGTCGCCAAGATGGAGTGCCTGCGTATGGCAGCCGTGGAAGATAACTACGCGCTGCAGGAATGGAAAAAAGACGTCGAGGTAGTCTGCGCCGAAAAAGGCGCTTACGCACTGGTACCCGATAACGATGTGTTCGGTCCTGTCTGGGGTAAGTACCCCGAGAAAGAAGATAAAATCAGGGCGGCCTTTGACCCGAACCATCTTTCTTCTCCTGAATAGGCGACCGGCCTGTTGAAAGGAGGCGTTATGTTAAAGACAGCGCGAGAGTACGTAGAAAGCCTGCGCCCGCTGAAACTGAATCTGTATCTGATGGGCGAAAAGGTGGAGGACTGGGTTAACCACCCAATCATCAAGCCATCGACCAACGCGGTGGCGATGACGTATAAACTTGCCCATGAGAAGGAAACGGAAGACCTGGCCGTTACGGAGTCCATGCTCAACGGGAAAAAGGTCAACCGATTCATCTCCCTCTTTAAAAGTCCCGAAGACATGGTTAAAAAAATCAAGCTGCAGAGAGAACTGGGACAGAGGACGGCATGCTGCTTCCAGCGGTGCGTCGGCATGGACGGCATCAACGCCACCTTCAGCACCACCTACGAAATCGACGAGAAGTACGGCACGGAATACCACCAGAGGTTCAGAAAATGGCTGGAGTATGTCCAGGATAACGATTTGACTGTTGCCGGAGCCATGACCGATGTCAAGGGACACCGCGGCGTGGCGCCCAGCCAGCAGGAAGACCCGGATATGTTCGTCCACGTCTCGGAACGCCGGGACGACGGCATCATCATCCGGGGCGGCAAGGCGAATATTACCGGAACGGTCAACTCCCATGAAATGCTCCTCATGCCCACGCTGCGAATGAGGGAGGACGATAAAGACTACGCCGTCTGCTGCGCCGTGCCCACCGACGCCCCGGGTATCACCCATGTCTACGGGAGGCAGTCCTGCGATACGCGCAAGCTGGAGGAAGGCGATATAGACGTCGGCAACTACGGGTTCGGCGGTCACGAGACCCTGTCTGTATTCGACGACGTATTCGTCCCCTGGGACCGGGTATTCATGTGCGGCGAGTATGATTTCTCCATCATGCTGGTGGAGAGGTTCGCCGCCTATCACCGCCAGAGTTACGGCGGCTGTAAGCCCGGTATTGCCGATGTGCTCATCGGCGCCGCGGCATCCATGGCGGACTACAACGGCGTACGCCGGGCGGCCCATATCAGGGAAAAGATTGGCGAGATGATTCACCTCTCCGAGACGATTCATGCCTGCGGACTTGCCTGTGCCC
>CAZPAS010000023.1:0-18896 GCA_964584575.1 uncultured Dehalococcoidaceae bacterium
ACTGGGGACACCTTGATTTTCAGTCAAGTGCTCTACCAACTGAGCTACCTCGGCATAGCTCACACGAGATATATTTTACTTGAGATTTAAAGGTGAGTCAAGAAAAAGAATAATATCACGCACCCCAAGCCGCATATGCCCCTGGGCGGCTAGGGTGGGAATAGATAACACCCCACCTTTTTTCGTCATTCCCGCGCAAGCGGGAATCCAGTTTCCCTTTATTGTCATTGAGAGTCCCGATGAAATCGGGACGAAGCAATCCGTCCTTCCCTCACCCCCTGTATCCCCCCGCTCCTTGCAAGCCATTACTCTTCTATTCGCTATTCAAGTTTCCCCCTTTGAAAAAGGGGGACCCAGGGGGGATTTTCCCCCGCGACAAAATCCCCTTGCTCATATCTGGCATCTGGTTTAAAATTAACAATGGTGCAGGCGGTAACTCCCGGCTCCATGTACCCTCCACTATTCACCCTGAGTAACTTAACATAAATGTAAAAACGAATATCGCGAATATAATGCTAACTTAACACATAACGAAAAACGAATAGCCGGACTTTGAAGCTGACTTGACATATAACGAAAAACGAATAACTGAAGCTGATTAGCTACGGGAAAAAACAAAATAATCCAAATAACGAATAACGAATCGAATAAAGCCGCCCGCCAGCTACTCCAGCACCGTATTATCAATCAGTCTCGTCTTGTGGATTTTCAGTCCGCGGCTTTTTGATATATAATACCAGCACATGAACACGCCATCACCCCCCGAGGAGACCCCGGCCAGGAAAATCTGGGGACTTCACACCAACATCTTCTTCCTGGGGCTGGTAAGCCTCTTCACCGATGTCTCCAGCGAGATGATTTTTACCCTCGTGCCGCTCTTCGTCTCCAACGTGCTGGGGGCGGGAGCTATCGCCGTGGGACTTATCGGCGGCCTGTCCGAGAGCACGGACGCAGTTTTCAGGATATTCAGCGGACGCATCAGCGACCGTATTAAAAAACGCAAGCTATTAGCCGTGCTGGGCTATGGCTTCTCCACCGTTGTCAAGCCGTTCATGCTTCTGGCGACGGCATGGGGAGGGGTGCTGGCCGTGCGCTTCGGGGACCGGGTGGGGAAGGGCATACGCAGCTCCCCCCGCGACGCCCTGGTGGCCGACTCCGTCGAGAAGGGGCAAAGGGGCAAAGGCTTCGGTTTACATCGCGCCATGGATACCTCCGGGGCCGTGCTCGGGCTGGTTATAGCCGCCGTCATTATCTATGTAATACAGGGTGGTGGACTGCAATTACACCTGAATACCTATCATTGGCTGGTGCTGATAGGCGTGGTTCCGGCGGTGCTGGCCGTGATTATTTTACTGGCCTTCGTGCGTGAAAGAAAGAAAAGTGCCGCCGAAGCCGCAAACATGGGAATATCGGGCGCTGCCGGGACGACCGTGCAATTCTCCGGTCGTTTCAGACTCTTCCTGCTGATTATGGGTATCTTCACACTGGGAAACTCCAGCGATTTCTTCGTGATACTGCGCGCTCAGGACATGGGTAACTCGGTCCTGTACATCACACTGATGCTCGTCCTGTTCAACGTTACCTACGCCGCTATCTCGATGCCAGCCGGCGTACTGTCCGACCGACTTGGCAGGAAGCGAGTTATCGCCATCGGGTGGACGGTCTACGCCATTGTCTATCTGGGATTCGCCCTTTCTTCGACCGTCTGGCACATCTGGATACTCTTTGCCTGCTACGGTATCTACTACGGCATTGTTGAAGGAGTAGCCCGTGCCTTCGTAGCCGACCTCGTTCCCACGGAACGGCGGGGCACAGCCTATGGCTATTATAACGGGGTAGTGGGGTTAACGCTGCTTCCGGCGAGCCTGATTGCCGGGTGGCTGTGGGATACGGTAAGTCCGGCGGCGCCATTTTATCTGGGGGCGGGGCTGGCTTTTATTGCCATGCTGGCTCTCATGATTCTGATAAGAGAACATGGCTAAGCCTATTCCAGCACCGTATTATCAATCAGTCTCGTCTTGCCTATCTTCACCGCCATGGAGACCAGCACCGGCGGCTTAATCTTGTGGAACGTCTCTTTAAGCGTCGCCACGTCCGCGATGCTTACGTAATCAATATTTGCCAGCGGCTCCATGTTGATAAGGTCGGTCATCTCCACACGTATCTCCCCCGCGTCCCTCTCGCCCTGCTCCCAGCGCTTCTCGGCCAGATTAAGCGCCCGGTAAAGCACGGTCGCCGCTTCCCGCTGGTGGCTGTTGAGGTAGGTATTTCGACTGCTCATCGCCAGCCCGTCCGGCTCGCGTATGGTAGGGCAGGCGACCACCTCCAGGTTCATATTCAGGTCTGCCGCCATCTTCTTGATTACCAGCAACTGCTGGGCATCCTTCTGCCCGAAGTAAGCTTTGTCCGGCTGGACGATGTTGAACAGCTTGGCGACCACGGTACTCACCCCGCGGAAGTGCCCCGGACGGGAAGCCCCCTCCAGCTTTTCCGTAATCGTGCCGATATCCACCCAAGCATCGTAGTCCTCCGGGTACATCTCCTGACTCGACGGCATGAATACGATGTCCGTAATCGGTTCCAGCATCGCCAGGTCGCGCTTGGTATCCCGGGGATAACTCTTGAAGTCCTCCTTGGGGCCGAATTGCGTGGGATTAACGAAGATACTCACCGCCACCGACTTGTTTTCTTCCCGCGCTCGCCGGACCAGCGACAGGTGCCCCTCGTGGAGGTAGCCCATCGTCGGCACGAAACCCACCGGCCCCTCCAGCTCCTTCCGTACCTCCCGCATCTGTGCGATTGTCTCGACGACTCTCATTATATCTCCGCCTTATATCCCATTATCCCCCTCAAGCAGGGTTGTGTCAAAGGGCAGGGGACAAGTAAAAGAGGGGGCGAATGCCCCCTCATGAAATTGCTTGAAATAAATCGTCTACTTGAGGTCTTTCAGTATGCTCTCGTCCATGGGGAAGCTGTTAGCCTCGGTAGGGAACACGCCGGACGCTACTTCGTCGCGATACTGCGAGATAGCGGATGTCATAATATCGGCGAGTTTGGCGTACTGCTTGGCGTGCTTGGGAACGAAGTCCGTATACGAACCGAGTACATCGTTGATGACCTGCACCTGACCATCGCAGCCCGCTCCGGCGCCGATGCCGATGGTCGGCACGCTTATCTTCTCCGTAATCAGGGCGGCGAGGGGGGCGGGGACGGTCTCCATGACCACGGCGAAGACCCCGGCTTCATCGAGCGCCACGGCGTCTTCCAGCAGTCTCTTTGCCGCCTCCGGCGTCTTGCCCTGGATTTTATAACCGCCGAACTGGTTAATCGATTGGGGAGTAAGGCCGATGTGCCCCATGACCGGAATACCGCAATCCACGATTTTCCTCACCTTATCGGCGACGGTCACGCCGCCTTCCAGCTTGACTGCCTGGCAGCCTGCCTCCTGGATGAAACGACCGGCGTTACGCATGGCATCCTCGGTGCTGACGTGATAGGTCATAAACGGCATATCCCCGACGACCATCGCGTTTTCCACACCCCTGACCACCGCCTTGGTGTGGTGCAGCATCACGTCGATAGTTACCGGTATAGTTGAATTATATCCCAGCACTACCATTCCCAGGCTGTCCCCGACCAGTACCATGTGGATTCCCGCCTCGTCAACCAGCTTGGCGGTAACATAATCGTAGGCGGTGAGCATGGTTATCTTCTCACCCTTTTGCTTCATCTCCCTGATTGTATTAACGGTTATCGGCATCTTATTTCCTTAAGCGAAGATTTTCTCGTCCAGTTCCGTCCTTCCCTTGGGAAGGATAGCATTCTTCCTGTCCACGTGCACGATTTTGGGTCGGTAGTTCTTCGTCTCCTCTTCGGAGACATTATGATAGGTTAAAATGATAACGAGGTCGCCCCTGACTGCCAGGCGCGCGGCGGCTCCGTTCAGGCAAATCTCGCCGCTGTCCGCCTCGCCTTCGATGGCATAGGTGGTAAAACGCACCCCGTTGCTGATATTGAGCACGTGCACCTGCTCGTAGGGGATAATATCGGCGGCTTCCATGAGCTTCCTGTCAATGGTGATGCTGCCCTCGTAATCGATATTAGCATCGGTAACGGTGGCCCGGTGGATTTTACTCTTCATCATAGTTCTCATGATACTTCTCCCTGTAAGTATTTGGTCAGCTCGTTTTTAGTACGGCTTGCAGCTCCTTAGCCTGCTTTTCATTGATTTTTCCTTTAGCCAGCGCCACGGGGACGGTCTGTAATCCCAGTTCTTTATAGGAAGACAGCAGCGCCGGGGCGCTATCTCGCAGGGCTTTGAGGTGTTTGCTGACCGTGCCCGTATCGCCGCGGGCGATTGGTCCGGTGAGGCAATCGGGTATTCCGATTGTATCGATGTTGTGGAGGGTCCCTTTAATCAAGGGGAGGAGAGCCTGGGTAGCCTGGTCGGTGGGGATGGAGAATGTCTGCCAGAGGTCGGTCGCCATTTTAACCAGCGTCACCAGATAATTACAGGCGAACACGGCGGCGGCGTGGTAGGCGACCTTATCGGCGGCTGCCAGCTTTATCCAGTTGCCGCCCAGAGCGGCAGCCATTTCCTTTAGCGTGGTCAGCAGGGGTTCTTCGGCTTCGATGCCGAACGTTGAGCCGGGGATATTCTCGATGGCGCGCTCCACACCGGCGAAGGTCTGGAGGGGATGAAATCCACCCACCAGTGCACCGGCTTGCCTGGCGGGTTCCAGTATATCCACGGAATCGGCGCCGGAGCAGTGGACGACGTTTTGACCGGCACGCCATTGTACCTCGGCGGCTACTCTGGCGATGGCATCATCGGGGGTGGTTATGAAAACAAGGTCGGCAGCATCGGCTACCTGCTGGTTGTTCTCCAGTATGCGGAGATTAATGACCGAACCGGCTTTAGTGTTTTTAGTCTTGCGGGACGCGCCGACGAAGCTATAACCCTTGCTGTTCAGGAGGACAGCCAGGGCAGTGCCTACGGTTCCGGCGCCTATAAATCCTACTTTGAGCATCATACCCCTTAAACAAAAACCCCCTCAGGACATACTGAGAGGGCAAAATTACCGATTTCTTTTTGCCGTCTCGGTCGTATCCGATCCAAGCGACTTCTTTTGTTAAGGTCTTAGCTCCGTACTCACCGCCGTAATAGGTCGATGGCAGTATTTATTTTACCCTATTCTCGCAATCTTTGTCAATACATACGCAGGCAACGCATCCGCAAACGATTGTTTTATCCATAACCCGGTGTTATAATTTCCACGTAAATACCCGGTGGGGGAGGTGCGAGATCAATATTATTCCGGCTATAGACCTGCGTAACGGAAGATGCGTACGCCTGTACCAGGGCAATTACAACCAGGAGGTTGTCTTTTCCGACGACCCTCTGGACGTTGCCCTGAAGTGGCAGTCCGTGGGCGCGCCACGCCTGCATATCGTCGACCTGGACGGAGCCGCATCCGGTGAATTACGGAACCTGGCGATTATCCGGGATATCACCCGGGCAATGCTGATACCCGTTCAGCTGGGTGGGGGTATCCGGGATATTGAAACGGTCGAGGCGCTGCTGAAGGCGGGCATAGACCGGGTAATACTGGGGACCGCTGCTGTGGAAGACCCGCGCCTGGTCACCGAGGCATGCCACCGCTTCCGCGAATCGGTAGCAGTGGGCATTGATACACGGGAGGGATTCGTCGCCACGCGCGGCTGGGTGAACGAAACGGAACAGACGGCGGTAGACCTGGCTGATTCCATGACGCAGATAGGTGTCCGGCGCTTTATCTTTACCGATATCGGTCGCGACGGCACATTGACGGAACCCAATTTCTCGGCGATTGCTGAGATGGTGGACGCGATAAGGCTGCCGGTGATAGCCGCCGGCGGTATAACGTCGATAAACCACCTCAAGATGCTGGAAAAACTGGGCGTCGAGGGAGCCATCGTCGGCAAGGCGCTGTATACCGGGGATATCGACCTGAAAAAGGCGCTTGCCGAAATATCCCAGCCGTAAAATACATGCAAAGGTTAAGAATGACTGACAAGATTGAATTCGATGAAAAAGGACTTATCCCGGCGGTCATACAGGACGCCGATAACGGCGACGTGCTGATGCTGGGTTATATGAACGAGGAATCGCTGCGCCGCACCTTTGAGAGCGGCGAGATATGGTTTTTCAGTCGCAGCCGGCAGGAACTCTGGCACAAAGGCGAGACATCCGGCAACATCATCAAGCTGAAGAGTATCAGCTATAACTGCGAGAATAATTCACTGCTGGTTCAGGCATATCCGACGGGGCCTGTCTGCCATACCGGCAACCGGACCTGTTATTACCGCGAACTGACCCGGGCCGACCTGTAAGAAGTCAGGGGGTCGCCGGCGCCGCTTCTTCCGCCATGTCGTCCATCTCTATCGCCTTGGTTACAGCGGCGATGGCTACTTCAAGCTGCCTGTCATCAGGCTCGCCGGTGGTCAGCGACTGCATGAGCAGTCCAGGAGCCAGGATAATCTTCATAAACCAGTTATTGGAGTGTCTGGCGCCTAAATAGATTACTTCGTAGCCAAGGCCCATGATAACCGGAATCAGCACGATGCGCGCCCCGATCATCAGCCACAGGTTATCACGTCCCACGAACGAGAACACGAAGATGGCGATTACCAGCACCAGGAAGAGGAAACTCGTGCCGCAACGCACGTGCGCCGTGCTGTAGGACTTGATGGCGTCCACTTCCATGGGTACGCCCGCATCGAGGGCGTTGACCGCCTTGTGCTCGGCGCCGTGATAGGTAAAGACACGCTTGATATCGGACATGAGCGACATTAATTTCAGGTAGGCGATGAATATAATCAGTCGTATCACGCCTTCCACGATGTGAAAGACCACGGTGTTCGGCATATATTCGTTGACAAGCTTGGTGAGGAAAAGCGGAGCGAGGAAGAACAGCAAGACCACCAGGACCACCGCGGAGGCAATCATGCCCCAGATTGCCTTGGTGGGAATCTCCTCCTCCTCTTCTTCCATGGCGACGTTTGCCGAATAAAGCAGGCTCTTGATACCGATTACCATTGCCTCGATGAGTATGACGACGCCGCGTACCAGGGGAATCCGCCTGGCACGGTTGGTAGTCATCGACGGCAGCGGCCTGACATCGGTGATTATATCTCCGCCGGGACGGCGTACGGCCGTAACTACCGAGGTGCGTCCGCGTACCATCACGCCTTCGATGACCGCCTGTCCCCCGTAGTGATACTTCTGTTTTTCCGCCATCCTGCCTAAATAAAAAGGAGCGGAATGATATCAACCGCTCCTGCCTTCCGGTAATATCGCCGGTTAACCTTCGAGCTTGTAGCGCTTCTTGAATCGCTCCACGCGCCCGGTGGTATCCAGCATGCGCCGCTCGCCCGTGAAGAAGGGATGGCATTTGCTGCATACCTCGACCTTAAGCTGCTTGCGGGTAGAACCCGTGGTGAACGTGTTACCGCAGGAACAGACTACCTGTGCGTCCGTATAATATTCGGGGTGAATTTTCTCTTTCATATCGCTCAGCCGGCGTAAACGCTGACCTTTCTCCTGTTATTACTCGTAGGCTCAAACTTGACGATGCCGTCTATGAGGGCGTATATCGTGTGGTCCTTGCCGATGCCCACGTTATCTCCGGGATGAATGCGCGTGCCGCGCTGGCGTACCAGTATCGTACCGGCGTTTACCATCTGCCCGGCGAATCTCTTGACGCCGAGTCGCTGGCCCTGGCTGTCACGCCCGTTGCGACTGGTCCCGCCTCCTTTTTTATGCGCCATCGGTTGTCTCCTCTTTCTT
Organism: uncultured Dehalococcoidaceae bacterium; assembly: GCA_964584575.1. GTDB lineage: Bacteria > Chloroflexota > Dehalococcoidia > Dehalococcoidales > RBG-16-60-22 > JAFGPF01. Next base: position 7,829 of record CAZPAS010000023.1, read on the forward strand.
CTTGCGCCGCGTCGTCCTCTTCCTCGCCGGCTTGGGTTTGGGGGCTTCCACCCCCGGAGGAAGTATCTTATCGATGCTCAGGCTGGTAAAATTCTGGCGGTGTCCGTTCTTACGGCGGTAGCGTACCTTGGACTTGTATTTGAAGACGATTATCTTATCGCCCCGACCGTTACTCTCCGCCTTTGCCAGCACCCTGGCGCCGTCGATGACCGGTTTGCCGACAGTGATATTATCGCCGTCGGCGATGAGCAGCACTTTATCGAGCTCGACGTTGCCGCCTTCTTCCACCTTCAGGCGTTCCACCTCGATGGTATCGCCCTCGGCTACTTTATACTGTTTTCCGCCTGTTTCAATAATCGCGTAAATTTTAAGCCTCCAAAGAGAATATTATACCAGTTTTACAGCCAGGCGTCAATTGCGGTACGTAGGAAAAATAAACTACAGCCGCGCCTGCAGCTTCCGCCACTCCTCCTCTACCTTATCCCTTAACTCATCAAGGGTACAATCGGTATCAATGACCACATCCGCCTGCCTGATGCGTTCTTCGCTGGATATCTGCGAACTGATGCGCGCCTTTGTTTCCTCTTCCGAATAATTCCCTCTATCTGCCAGCCTTTTAAGCACCACGTCCTCCGGGGCGACGGTTACCCAGATTTCGTCCGCCTGTGCGCCTCTACCCGCATCCAGCAGCGCCGCTGCTTCGAGGACGATTACTCCGACCCCCTCGCTGCGGCACTTTTCCACCCTGGCTTCTATTATGGAATCGATAACCGGATGCGTTATCTCGTTCAGTCTCGCCAGCGCCCCGGAATCGTTGAAGACGATTTTCCCCAATCCGGCGCGGTCGATTTCTCCGTCCGCTCCCAGAATCTCCTCCCCGAACTTCCCGACGAGTTGTTCCCTGACATCTTCACGCTTCAGTACCTCATGTCCCGTCTTGTCCAGCTCCATGACAAACGCCCCCAGTTCCGCCAGGAACCCCGCCACGGTGCTTTTGCCGGTACCGATGACGCCGGTCAGTCCGATAACCCTCATTCTACTGTCCCGCAATAAATTCCCAAATATATCCTGTTTATTATATTATAGCTGATAGTATATCACCTAATATTTTAACGGTAATTTTAGATGCTGATACTGGGACACGCCGGAATTACACTGGGCGCGGCTACGCTGGCGGCCGGGGTCGCGAACTACAAACAACCGAGGGAATCATGGTTCGCGGCGCTGTCGCGCTGCGTGGACATTAGGTTCCTGATGGTGGGCTCGCTCCTGCCGGATATCATCGATAAGCCGGTGGGGCAGTACTTCTTCCGGGAGACCTTCAACAACGGGCGGATATTCTCTCACACCCTCCTCTTCCTCATCGTGATTTCCGCCATCGGTTTCTACCTTTTCAAGCGTCATCGGCAGGTCTGGATGTTGAGCCTTGCCGCCGGTACGCTGATGCACCTGGTACTCGACGAGATGTGGAACACGCCGGCTACTCTGTTCTGGCCCCTGATAGGCATACATTTTCCTGCCGTCGAGCTTACCGGCTGGTCATCTTCCATTTTAAAGGCGTTGTTTTCGGAGCCGTTTCTGTATATTACGGAGGCCGTCGGATTTGTTATCCTGGTCTGGTTTGCAGCGGAGTTAATAAGGAAGAAGGACGTGGGGGTCTTTCTTAAGTACGGAAAGATATATTGAATCCGGCTTACTGCGGGACTCTCTCCAGCGTTACCGGGCAGGTTCTCCACACGCCTTCGGCGTCCGGCGTCGCCAGCACGATACCCCAGAGGTCGCCACTGCCGCTACGGGCGAAGTGCCACCAGTGGGTAAACATATGTGGTATACCCTTGGTGCGGAAGACTATTTCTTCCATGGGCCCGAATGTCTGCACGACAAGCCCGGGCCATTCCGAGATACTCCCGGGGGCTTCATCGATGTGCACGTTGACTTCTTTAGTCTCCCACTCTATTTCCAGTTCCAGGTTCCACGGACTATCGGCGCCGGGTAGATGCGCCTGCCCTCTGAAATTCTCCATCATCCACCTCCTTTGAAACGGTAAAATATCAGGAAGTCGCCAGTTTTCTCTTGATGTCAGCAAGCTGCTGCAGGTGGGACTTTTCCTCGGAGATTATCCGGTTTATCGCGGGTACGGACTGCCCGGGAAGGATATCCCTCAATTCATAGTAGAACAGAATCGAGTCTTTCTCGGCGGTTATCGCCAGTTCCAGCGCCTTGATATCGCTGTCCGCCTGGGTTGCCATCTCGCTGGTAATCAGGTCGTCGGTGAAAACGGCGTCGTCAAGCAACGCCTGAAGATAATCGGCATGCGCCTGTGCCCTGTAATCACCCGCCTCGCCGAGCATATCCTCGAAAATCCTGATATGGTCGCGCTCCATCTCGACGAGTTCTTCGAAGACCGCCCGGGCATCCTCGTTATCGGTGGATTTCGCCATGATATCGTAGAACATGATGCCCCTTCTCTCGATATCGATGGCGATATTAATGAGGTCGCCGCCGGAGAAAACGCTGGACATACCCCGCACCTCCTTTACCGTTTTTAAAAGGCAGGTAATCGGGTACTTTTACACCTCTACCAGTATGGTATCGCCGTCAACCCTGGTTTTATAGACCGACAGTCCCCGGGGACTCTTGAAAATCTTGCCCACCGTCGTAAGTAGTCCGGAGCCCTTGAGCCAGCGGATGTTATGCCCGTCGGTAATATCGAACTGCGAGCCGTGCAGGGGACAGGTGACGACAGTCCCTTCGAGCTGCCCCGCCGCAAGCTGTCCACCCATATGCGGGCAGCGATTGTCCACGGCATAATAGCTGCCTCCGACCCTGGCGAGCAGTATCTCATGTCCCCCAACCACCACCTTTTTCTTCATCCCGTCCCTGTACTCACCGGTCTTGCCGGCTTCTAAAAATTTACCCAAGATTACCCCCCGCTGTCAGGGATGTTAACGATGCCACCCGTGCCTTTATCGCCTTCCTCTTCTTCAAGCACATCGTTAAAGACATCGATATGGTATCTCTCGTTGTCCCTTATACGGATTAAAAGCTCCTTCAAACCGGCGTCGTCAACTTCTTTAGAGGCTTTATCGTAAGCATCGGCTACTTCCTTTTCAATCTTGAGGTCCGCCTTGAGCATATCCGTCGTGCTTATCGACTGGTCGGGTTCGGTATGCTCTATTTTCGGGCTGCCGCCGCCGTCGACCATTTCCTCGGCAAGCCAGCCGAGGTGCTGCATTTCGTTAATCGCCTGGTCTTCCAGCTGCTTCCTGGCTTCCGCGTTCCCGGTCATATAGGAATGGAACAGGTACTGCAGCACAACCGTGTATTCGTGCTCGATGCCCCAGTTCAGCGTATCGGTGACACTGTCCTTGCGATCGCCCCGTTCGTCTTTCAGACCTTCTCTCCCGGCTTTTTCGACAAAGTGCTCGAACTTGCCGCGGTGCGCCATTTCGTCGGCCAGAATACGCTTTAACAACCTCTTGATTTTAGGGTCATCAATAAGTTTAATATGCTCCGTATAATTATCAATGGCGCCCTGTTCGAGCTTGACATCATCCGCCATCCATTCGGGGGGCGTCTTGCCGCTCATGTTCATGGTGCCCCTCTTCAGGCTGGGTTCCCCCCCGAGTTCTACAATCGTCTCCGCCAGCCAGTCAAGGTGCCTCATTTCCTCCCGCGCGAAGCCTTCAATCTCGCAGGACAGCTCCCCCTCACCCATGGAATAAGCGTGAGTCAGGTACTGGATAATAGCACCGTGCTCGTCCTGAAGGTCCCGATTCAGTATTTCTATAATCTTTTCATTATCCATCTTTTCCCTCCGTCTTTATTTTTCCGGTCTCAGGGCTTTCTTTGTTATATATATTATCCATTTCCAATGAAGTACCAGATGTATAACAATCATAACCAGCAGCGCTACGGCTGTCCAGTCATGCAGGTCAATCCAGGTATCTCTCTGCCAGATAAAGGCATTGTCCACCAGTTCAAGTCCTCTGCCTCCACGATAACCCTGACCGTGAGGCAGTACTATCCAGAGAATGAAGCCGGACAGCGCTTGGAAGACCGCCAGCAGGAACATGATTACGAATAGTATATAATTGCGCACCCATTGTTTCATATTTACCCGTTATTAGTCCAGCAGCCTCTTTTCACCTTCAATCCGCTGGATTTCCGTGATATCCTGACCGACTCGCTAACTGTCTACTTTCTGGAATTCGCTCTTGGCGGCTCCGCAGACAGGGCACACCCAGTCGTCGGGTATGTCTTCAAAAGGCGTCCCCGGGGCGATACCGCCATCGGCATCTCCCAGTTCCGGGTCATAGATGTAGCCGCAAACAGTGCATTCATATTTGTCCATTCTATTTTTCTCCTCCTTTTTCTCCGGCAATATAACTCGGCGCGGTCCTGGGGGTGGTCCCACGCTTGACCTGGTGATAATATTCGTAGGTCATACAGGCGTCTTCGGAGAGAATTTCGGCATTAACGATTCTGCCGATATATATCGTATGCGTCCCCACGTCGACCGCCTGGACTACCTCGGCTTCGAGGCACGCCGTGGCATGGTCGAGGAATACCGGGGCTCCGGTCTCGCCTATTTTATAGTTGATTCCTTTCAGTTTATCCACGTCTTTGCCGGACTTAAAACCGAAGTTCCCGATATAGGGGAGGGGCGTATCCTGGTGGAGTATAGAAGCGGTAAATACCTTGCTGGCGTCGATATACTGGTGGGTCAGGTTGCTTTTATTGATACTGACGGCAACAGTCGGCGGTTCCGAGGTTATCTGGAAAACGGTATTGGCGACCTGCCCGTTGAGCTTATCGCCCTTGTGCGAGCCGATTATGTACATGCCGTAACCTAGTTTATGCAGCGCGTTTAAGTCCATTATTTCACCTCCGGCTACATCACTTCTTTCTCGCTGGCTTCCACCGCCCGCTTCAGTTCTTCCGCCAGCAGCGGCGGCAGTCCTTCGATATCGACTCTCAAGAAACCTCTCACGATAGTAGCGGTAGCCTCGTCCCGGGTAAGTCCCCTGGACATCAGGTATTCCACTTCCTCTTCGGCAATCTTGCCCACGGCGGCTTCGTGGGAAAGGTCTATCCCCGCCAGATTGCCCTTGAGCTCCGGTATGGCGTGAATCATGCCTTTCTCCCCCAGTATCAAGCCGCGGCATTCGAGGTGTCCCTTGATATCCGGCGCGTTGCCTTCTATATATCCACGGGCGATGATATTCCCGCCGGTAGTGATGGCGCGCGATATTATTTCCGTCCGCGAACCTTTACCGTCCAGGATTATACGCGAACCAACATCAAGCGATGAACCTTTGCCGGTAACCAGCACGCTGTTGAACCTGGCCGTGGAATTAGCGCCAACGCATTTTACAAGCGGGTTCATCTGGAGCGACTTTACCGGCTTCATAAGGATGTAGTTGCTCAGGAACAGCCCGTCATCTTCGACGATGACGCCGCTGCGGGGTCTGACGTTAGCTTCAGGGCTCCAGCTGTGAATCATAGTGAAGGTCACCTTGGCGCCTTTCTTGATATAGAACTCGGAAACACCCAGGTGCAGTCCGGTGTCCTCGTCAGAAGCCATGGTACAGCCGGTAATGATATGCAGTTCCGAACCTTCTTCGGCGATGATTACATTATGCACGTTCTGCATCAGCTTGTCCTTGGCCAGATAAAGACATGCCTGGACCGGAAAGAGGGTCTTTACGCCGGGGAGGGTCCTGATGAAATAGCCGTCGTACCGGTTCAGTTCGATGTTCGCCGTGTATTTGTCCTGGTCCACGGCGACGGCGTTCCACCAGTAGTCCGTCAGCCAGTCGTACTTCTCCATAGCCTGGGAGACGGGCATAACCTCCACGCCGTCCTGGGTCACGGAACTGTGGACGGGCGTGTTGTCCATCTGGATGTACGTGCCCGACCTCTGGCTCATATCGTCCAGCATCACGCCGGCGTCGAGCATCTGCTCCTTGGCTTTCGCGGGCAGCTGCGAGGGATTTTGGCGGTAAGCGTGCTTTTCCTCTTTGCCGACGTATTTTTTCAGGTCGATATCTTCACCCAAGGCCGCAGCCTTGTCGACGGCAGACTTAGCTTTATCTTTATAGTCTTTTGCCCCCTTGGCTTTATTCATCGATTGGCAACCTCCCCAGATAGCATTTAATACATTCGTCGTAGCCTTTTTCCCGGATTGTCGCCAGCATCTCATGGGGGTCGCCGACGCAGCCTATAGTGCCGTCGCACATGACATAGCCGGTACGGGCGTTGACATAGTCCAGGATATGGCCGGTATGGGTGATGATAAGCCCCATGCACTTGCGGTATTGTATCGGACAGTTCTTTTCCAGCAGCTCGTTCATCAGCTCGCCGATAAGAGCGATATTCACCAGGTCGACGCCCGATTCCGGTTCGTCCATTAGCGTCAGTTCCGGTTTCTGGGCAAGCAGCTGCATCAACTCCGAGCGCTTTATCTCGCCGCCGGAGAAGCCGTAATTGATATCTCTCTCCAGGAACTCATCGAGGTCGGCTTTACTGGCAAGCTGGTTGATGGTATCGTCGTCGCCTTCACCTTTAAGGCAGGCCGCCACCATGTCGCGGGTCTTGACGCCGCGTACCACCGGGGGTCGCTGGAAGGACATGCCGATACCCATGCGCGCCCGCTCGTCCACGGTCATATTGGTGATGTCCTTGCCCTTGAAACTGATACTGCCCTTGGTCACCTTGTACTTGGGAAAACCCATAATAGCCATCAGCAGGGTACTCTTGCCGGCGCCGTTGGGCCCGAAGAGGACATGGGTCTCCCCGTTCTTAATGGTCATGTTTACATCGTGGATTATCTCTTTGCTTTCTACAGACACGGATAAGTCTTTAATCTCAAGCATTTTACACTCCTCTGTATAAGGGATTCGGTATTTGCCTAGCCACCGTCCAGAGACGGGTGTTCTTTCTGAACGAACCATGCCTCCGGGTTCTTGAGAAACTCGTAGTAGTCCAGCAGCACACGGAAGTGCTCCTCTTCCTGCACAACCAGGGCTTCGTAGAACTGCTTTTCGGCAGTATAAGTGGCCTTGCCTCCCAGACTTTTATAGAAATCGAAAGTTTTATTCTCCATCTCCATGGCTTTCTGCACGGCGTCAAGCTCCGTGGGGATTGCCCTGACGTTTTTGTCCATCTGCTTTATCGCCGCGGAGAATATCGTCTTCAGCCCCTTACCACCGTCCGTCTCCAGTTTGTTGGTCGGCCAGTCCTTCTTAGCACTTATATCCTTATAAATATCCTCGAAGACCTTCCGGTGTATATCTTCCTCGGCGGCGAGCTGCCTCAACAGCTTTTTACCCAGTTCGTTCCCGCTGGTTTCGCTTGCCTCCAGGTAAAACTCCTTGCCGTCAATTTCCATCTGAATGGCCGTCTTGAGGGCTTTCAGCGTTTTATCATGTTCGTTCGCCATAATTCACCTCCATAAGCGTACAACCGGGAGTAATCTCCGGCGTACCGCACTCACATTGCGTAACGCATAATAAAATGAAATCATTATAATGTCAATACTCCAGCAGCCGTATTACTGACTATTTTACCTGTGACATTATCCGGTGTATGTGACAAAAGTTCCACAAACTTAATAATCATCAAGAATAAAGGCTTGAGGACACCGTAAATTTTCTCTAAAATATCACTAAAAGACTATTGATACGCCCAACGCTTCATCACTTGACACCGGAATTTACTCTTAATGTAAAATAATCGTTAGTCAGTAATAAAGACGAGGCAGATAATGACTGAAAAAAACGTGGTTATATACTCCACTCCTACCTGACCTTACTGCAAGAAGACGAAGGAGTATCTTTCGCAGAAGAAAATCCAATTTACGGAATATAACGTAGCGGCGGATAGAAATAAAGCCAGGGAAATGATGGAAAAAACCCGGCAAATGGGCGTGCCGGTTATCATCGTCGATGACAAGGATATAGTCATTGGCTTCGACCCCGAAAAGCTTAACGAACTGCTGTCACCTAAAGACAAGAAATAAGTCCGACAGGGCATTATCCATTAAATTCCTCCCGAAATTCTCACCTCTACGCCTGTTCAACGTCACCGTTCGCAGCGGGGCAAAGTGAGTCGTTTAACGCATTGTGATAATTATCACATACAGCCCATTTTACATTCTCTAGAATCATAGTAACGACTACAGGGAGGTGGTATTACTATGAATTTCACACGTGGTCTGGCTGTCCTGGTCGTGGGCCTCGGCCTGGTAGCCATCGTCATCGGGGGTGTCTTCGTCGGGCAGGGGTTCGCCAAGAACAACCTTATCGTCGACAGGATGGAAATAGAGCAGGTCACCCTGGCTCTTGACCCCGACAATCCCGACGAACTTACCCTGGTAACCGATATCACGTCGGCACAGGAAGCCGCCGACACCATCGCCGAACACCGTCGCAGCATCGCCCCGACATATCAGGACCTGCTCGGCGACGGACGTTACGACCCGACCAATCCCGCGCACTTGTCCTACGCCCAGGCGATGAACCTGGAGAACTACCTGTACCTGGCGGTAGCGGCTTTCGGTCTGGTCCAGGTAGCCCTTGCCAGCGGTGCATTCATGATTGTCACCGGGGTGGCTCTTATCGGCACCGGCTGGGCACTGCTCCGCATCTATCATGTTCACCAGTAAGAGATAACTTATTAGTGATAATAAGGATATAAATGCCCCGGATTATTCCCCCGGGATTTTCCGGGGCAATTCTGGCTGGCGTACTCCGGCTATGCTATACTTATTACAGGCAATCGAGTTACGCCGATGAAGGGAGAAAGAAGTGACCAGACAAGTAAGTCTTTCCGTTAACGATATGTCTATTGATATTGACTATTTTGTGGAGAATTACCTCGACCACGTCTTGGGGGGCATCATTTCCAGTCTGAAAGATACGGGTGAAATCCAGAACCTGGAACTTGCTATCAACAACGAGGGAGAGGTAACGATTACTCTCAACGGCGCCGATGTCCCGCTAAAGTATTTTCCCATAGAGATAATTAAAAGCACCGTAGAAGGTATCGTAGCGCCGCTCAAGGGAGTGGAAGGACCGGTTAACACGCTTAAGCTGAATATCGAGAGGTAATCGCTTCAGACGGACGTCTCACAGAGCTTGACGTCTCCCCAGACGCCAACATCTTTCCCAACGATGATGACAATGCCTTTCAGTCCCTCGATACTTCGTCCGAACTTAATAGCAGCATCGATATCTCCCGGTTGATTGACTTTATTTCCGATAGCCGTAGCCGCGGCGTCGGCGAGGGCAGTGGAAGCGGAAAGTACCACCACGGCATCGGACTTGCCGTAACTCAAAGAATGGCCCACCGTGCCCGAGGACGTGCAGATTCCCAGGGGTGTGTCTTCCGGCGCTATTTCCAGTCCTATCTTACCGGTCAGCGGCGAGTCGCCGGCATACACGCCGACCGTTCTCTTATGGATAGTCTTGATAAAAATATCGCCGCCGTTTTCCACGATTATCTCCGGCGAATATTCCAACAGCTCCTGCCCGATACATTCCGCGACGGCTCCCGCCACTGCCGCCATCGGTCCCACACCGGCTTGCTGCCCGGCTTCCGCCATCTGTTTGACGATAATAGGCGAGTCCTTGGAGACAGAAAGAGGTTCTAAAGATTTGGTAAAGGCGGGGTTACGCTCGATATAGTCTTCCAGCTGGCGGCGGTATTTAAGCACGATTCGCCGGGCTTTTCTCTGGAGGTTTGAGGTAGCTCTGATATATAAATCGGTCTCTTTAACCGTCACCTGAAATGACGCGAGGTCTTTCCCTTCAATCCAGTGCCGGTAGGTCCTCGGCTGGTACGTTTCTTCTTTCATATCGTTCGTTATTCGTTTTCGTTCTTAAAATTTTTTTTGTTTTTCCGTAGCTGATTAGCTTCAGGTATTCGTTTTTCGTTATATGTTAAGTCAGCCTCAAAAATGGGGTATTCGTTTTCCAATTTATGGCAAGCTGTCCTGATTACCGGCACAGGTACATTACTATAATGCGCCGAAAAGGGAAGGAAAGCAATGGAATTTTGTCGTTGTTATCTATTCCCACCTGCTTCACCCTGAGCCAGCCAGACCACGAGATTCTCACGCCCTGCGTGCCGAAACGCACTCCGGCGTGCAGGCACGTCGCCCTTCACAAGTGAAGGACTCCTCAGAATGACTTTTGAGGCAAAGCCGAAAAAGGATGTCAGAGGGATTATCTCTCTCTTTTAATCCTCCGCCAGTATGGCATACTCGTACGAATTAAGCCAGACAGGCTGTCCGTTTTCATCTTTCCGGAAAAACGCATTCTGACGCAGCAGACCTTCCCTCGTCATACCACACTTTTCCAGGACCCGACAGGAAGCGATGTTCTCCGGGGAGCAGAATCCCACCACCCGGTGGGCATTTAATTTTCTAAAGGCGTAAGCAATCAAGGCACGGGAAGCCTCGGTGGCATAGCCCTGGTTTTGATAAGCGGGATTGAAAATGAAACCTAATTCCCATGTATTAAAAAATTTGGGTTCAGCCTGGATAAAAGAAATGTGCCCGATGAGTTTTTTAACACCATCTTTCAGCGTGACAGCCCAGAAATCTGTTCCTTCAGACCGTTCCAGGCAGAGTCTCCTGGCTTCTTCAAGGGATATCGGTTCGCCCGGTTCAAATCGATAGATTTCTTCCAGTGAAAGATATTCGTGGAGGTCTTGATAGTCGCTTCCCATGAAAGGGCGGACTATCAAACGTTCGGTAGTCAGCATACGGACTTCTTCCAACAGTCCTAAAAATGCACTTCCATGGCATGCGGCGGGCAGGCGGGAATACAGAGTCCGCAGGCGATGCACTTGGAATTATCGAACAGTATCTCCCTGGTTCTGGGGTCGACCTTGAAAGCGCCGGTAGGGCAGACGGTGACGCAGGCGCCGCAGTGGTTGCACCTCTCCTCGTTGCGCGTCACATCCTGGCTCAACGACTGTATCTGCACGCCGGCTTTGATAAGGAAATCGATGCCCCGGTCGTACTCCTTCTGGTTCCCCTTGAGTTCCAGCACCAGCAGCC
>CAZPAS010000024.1:0-17715 GCA_964584575.1 uncultured Dehalococcoidaceae bacterium
GGCTGGGTTTAACGCCCTTGGCACCGCCGTAAACGCGGTAGACCATGGACAGGTCGAACCCGGCGCAGAAGTTCCTGCCGGCGCCCTTGAAGATAACCACGTTGCAGTCGTCGTCGTGATTGATTTCCCACATGGCCTTCTTAATGTCGCCGGTCATATAATCTTCACCGATGCTGATGCAGTTATTCTTGTCGGGTCGGTTCAGAGTGAGGTAGGTAACCTTGGGGTAGTCCTTGTCCTTTTCAAGGAGAATAGATTCGAATTTTGGGTAAGCCATATTTTTTCCTCCGGTTATATTTTTTGAGATTCTTCAGTTATCTCAACTTGCCAGACTCCGCCTGTCGGCGGACTTGAGCAAGAGAACAAGAATGCGCGGCAATTAAGCCGCCTGATTACGTCAACTGCTGTCGAAACCGTAAATAGGTTGAGGCGCTGTTGTTAGCCCTGGGAAAAGTGAGAATGCTTTTCTTCGTCCTTTGAGCAGTCCCATATTACCAGTTCAGCTTCACTCTTCTAAGTAGTCCGGTCGCCTTTTTAGTGGGAGGGGATTGATAATACGCAAACGAACTGACCGAGACATTAAGTAAAAGAGGCATCACTGTGATATATCAAATCCCCTTTGCTTGCTTGGCACAATCTTGTTGTTTACAGAAATTTACGCCATGATAGTTTACCCCAAATTTAAATGTGATGTCAAACTCGGGAACCGTCAGGTGGGTAAACCGGGCGGATTGAGATAGTGGAGGAATGCATAAAAGCTTAAGGAGTCGTACGTTTGTCCCGCCGGAATATCCTTTTTACTTCTTGATATCATAGTGAATGCGTACGAACTGGTAGGCAATTGACCTGTCCAACGGGTCTGCCAGTCCTTTATCGCCTTCCTTTTCAAACCGGAATTTCAGGAGTTTGGCGACTGGTTCATAAACGTTTTCGGGGTTGACGACGCGGGCAAGCGCATTATATTCAGCCTGGGTGAATTCCGGCTTGGCGGCAGCGCCTTCTTCCGTACTTTCCCCGGTCGGCAGGTAGCACTTCAGGAACGCCATGGCGTTCTCCGGCTTGCCTTTGAAAGACTTTTTAATGTGGCGGTCGGTCTCTTCCCCCGACCCGTACTGCGACCATATCTGCAGGAACTGGGCGGCGTCCTCCGGGAATGCCAGGTAAAGGGGCTTTTCGGCGGCTAAAGACCGGATTCCAGCGGCAAGCTTTTTACCGAGCGTATTTTCCTCTTCCGGGGACAGCAACTTTTCACCGTTTTCTTTCTCCCCCGATGTCGACATATAAAGGAAGCTCTTGACGGCAAAGGAGAGTGTCTCGATTTCAGGGGCTTCACCCGTGGTGATGCGGGTGGGTACCGGTATGACTCCCTTGGAGCGGGCGGCTATTTCTTCCCATGCCTTGCCCAGCTTCTTTGTGATATTCCTGACTCTCCGCGAGGGCCCCTCAAGCGGTCCGGTGATAACGGCAGGGGCGGGGAGGAGCCTGGTGATGAACGGGAATAATAACAGGATGACTACTACCAGTAAAAGGGTGGATACGATATATACGGCGATGCGGAGATAGTCCGGGGTTACCGGCGGCGGGGGTTTAAGCGGGGGAGCCACGTTGATTATGGTTTCCGGGGGCTGCTCCGGCAGTTCGATTACCGGAGCCGTACGCTTATTAACGGTCAGCAAGGGGACCGGTTCGTCCGGCTGTTCTGCCACGGTAAAGTTTGCCAGCGGCGACCAGTCCGACTCGACGGGTCTTATCGCCCTGACCTGCCAGAAGTATGTTTTTCCGTGTTCAAGCTCTTGGGTAACAGCGAAGCCGCAGGTGGTAACAGTGACATCGATGATGGGTGACTCCATGGAGATGTTATCGCTGAGAATAAACTGGTATTCGGCGGCTCCGACCATGGGCGCCCATGAAAACGCGGGTCTGCTGCTCATATTCACCTGTCCGCTGGGAGGCGTCATTTCCCCGGGGAGCGTCGCATTAATAGGCTCAATGAAGAAATACCTGGAGGAGGAATAGCCGCTGAAGACCGGCTTGGTGGTCCGTATCCTCCAGTAATAGGTCGTGCCGGACATGAGATTCACATTGGCAGCGCCCGGCGGCTGACCCGGTCCGACAAGCACGAAGGCTATCTCATTAATGGTGGGTACGGTTACCGTAGTGACCAGCGAAGAGAAATTCGGGTCAAGGGCAATATCCAACTCGTACTCGGTGGTTTCCGTGGGGCGGTCCCAGCTGAAGGGAATATCATAGGCAACACCGGTAAAGATATTTACCTTAAAGGTGGCGCCCGATTCCGGTTTGAGCAGGGTAAGTGAGATGGAGATATTGGTGAAACTGTAAAGCTTATTAGTACCGTTCGTCTTGACCGCCCATAACTTACCGCTGCTTGATTTAAGCGCTCGCGGCGCGGCGTCCAGTTGTACCAGAACATCATCGACATCAGTAGTACCGGTCGTGGTACTGGAACTCCAGCTTATTGAAGTGTCTGTTGCCGATGTCGGTGAAATACATATCCAAAGCGTACTCTGACCGCCGCCATATTCCAGGGCGTAGAGAGTGTTGTTATCGATAGTAAGTCCGTAAATACCCCCGTTCAGGGTGCCTCTGAACACATCCGTCCATTCCGCACTCGTATCAATTTGCCATTTTTTAATGTTCTGACCGCCGGTGTTGCTGGCGGCGTAGATGACTTTATTGGAAGAAAAATACTGGTCAGCGACTACCTGTACGTTGCCGGCGCCCAGCTCCAGTATTTGCGGAATCACTGTCCATGTAGCATTGCCGTCGAGGGAATATGCCACGTAACCGTTTTGACTACCCACCAGTAATTTTCCTGAACTGATACTGACGATGCTGGCACCGCTGCCGAGTGTCGTTGGGATAGGTATACCCCAGCCGAAACCATAATTGGTGGACCTGGACACCACGCCGGCGGCATCAAGGGCATAAGCGACGGCGTTGCTTTCTATCGCCAGGTCAACGATATTGATATTACAGGTCCTTACACTCCATTGAGTAGTCCCCCCGCTACTGTTATAGTAGACGGTCGTACCATTTGACTTCGCCAGGTACACGTAATTGGCGTTATCCGGAGATATGCGTACGATATAGGCCGTGGTACCCTGTCCGCTGAATACCCTCTGCCACTCGTCGGAGTTTTCGCGCCACAGGCTAATATCGTTACCATCGTTAGTTACGAGGTAAACGGTACCGCCGCTTGCAGATACTGCTACGTCCACGGCGTTGACGATAACGGTATCGATGAGGCTGATGTCGTTAAAAGACAAGCCGCTGTTCACAGAGATAGAAAAGGCGCTTTCATTGCCGCAAGTGCCGGCAACGACATTGCTGTTCAACCAGGCGACCAGTACTTTGTTCTCCCCGCCGGGGTACTTGGTCAAGGAGGCCGTTAAAACGGTGGGGGTTGCCGAGGACGGATCACTGCAGCGGTACACGATGGAGCTGTCGTAGCCGCCGGCGACGAGATAGGAACCGTTAAAGGCAACACTATGTATTTGAACGTCGGTGCTTATTTCCGTCTTAGTAGTATCCACGAAACGGTAAATCCCGCTGGTAGCCACGGCTGATGCGTTGCCCAGCACGGTCAGACCTATAAAAACGGTACGGGTATCGTCCTCCGAACCCACGTAGTCAGGAGCCAGCGACAGGGAAGCCGAGGACAGCCCGGTAATGCCGGCATCGGCTACAACGGTACGCGGATAGTTGAGATAACCGGCGCTGGCGTTCCATTTTTCGGCACTGATATCAATAATTTGCAGGTATATACCAACGCCGTCATCTTCACTGATAACTACCAGCGCTGAATCTAAAGAGTACGCCCCGGAGAATGCTATGGCTCTTACTTCGTCACCGTTGGTAAAGCCTGCCAGCGTCCGGGTTTCCTGCCAGGTCGGGACGGTCTCGCCGATGTTAAAGTACCACAGGTTGGCAATATCCCCCGCCTCCTTACCGGCTACGGCAAGGCAATTTCTTGCTTCCCTGATTTCCGATATCGCAATATCATATATTACCGTCGCCGGATTGGCGCCTTCCTCCTGAGGAGCGCCTAGTGAATACCATGTCGTACCGCCATCGGTCGAAACATAAACCTCGGGCGTGGTGCTGTTAGCTATGGCTACGATATTATGGTGGTCTGGAGCGACTGCTACAAAGTCGGCAACGATGGGGATATTAATAGCCGTCCATGTTACGCCATAATCCGTCGATTTATACAGTACGTTGGTCGTGATACTGTTACCCGCCACGGCGTAGATGACCAGGCCGTTCTCGGTCATGGAGAAATCGCGGACATCTATATTATCGCCCGGATTGTCCGGACCCAGGACGTTGTCCACCTTGCTCGGGATAATTTCGGCTGACCAGACGGTAGCGCCGGAAAATACCGGTTTGGCTGGCAGAAACAGGCCAGCCAGCAGTGCTATAGCGATTCCCAGGCTTGATATTAACGATATTTTCTGTTTCATAAGCCTGACAGTATATTTAAATCCCCTTGTTTCTCGTCTGTCAAGGAGTGGTCAAGAGCATGTTGCGGTTGTTCAATGACTCTGGTCCTGGAGCTTATAGAAAAGTGCCTTTTCCGCTTTGACGGCTTCGGCGGATAGCCGGTTGACCTTGCCGGTGGCGAGCGCCAGCAGATAAATACGGGCGGTTTTTTCGATTAGTTCACAGTTGGTGAAGGCGTCGTGCATAGTACGCCCGGTGCCTATCGCGCCGTGGTTCGCCAGTAGAACGGCGTTCCGGTCTCCCAGGGCAGCCGTGGCGTTGACCGCCAGCTCGCGACTGCCGCTCAAGGCGTACCGTGCCAGCTTTATTTCGCCGCCGAGAAAGGCGACCTGGTCTTCCAGGATAGGCGGAATGTCATGTCCGGCTACGGACACGGCGCTTGCATACACCGAGTGGGTATGGATTATTGCATTGACGTTATTCCTCGCCCGGTAGATGCCGATGTGCATCGTTGTTTCCGTCGAGGGACGCAGGTTGCCTTCGACCGTTTGCCCGTCGAAGGCCACTATCTGGATATCGTCGGTAGCAAGTGAGTCGTACGGTTGCCCGCTGGGGGTAATTGCCAGGAGTTCTCTTCCTTCTTCAGGGGGGAGGCGCAGGCTGACATTTCCCGCGGTACCAACGACGAGGCCTTTCTCCGGCATCTGCTGTGCCGCTTCCAGTACCGCCTTCTTTTCTTCACGCCACTTGCCCAACCGGTTCCCCTTTTGCCTCGTGCAGGCTGGCCTTTCGAGAGCGGGTTATACACCACAAGTCGTATCGTTTGCTACATTCTAATATAGACGGAATATATAGTCCACTTTTTTAGACAGGATACGGCGGTGTATAATGGGTATCAAGCGGAACGCAGGAGGTACTATGAACGAATCGATGGGGGTCGGCAGGGCGGTGGTATTGCCCGTTGGCGGCGAGTTTCACCTGAAACTCGGCAAAGACCGCATATATTACGCGGGAATGCCTTCCGAGGAGGTCTATTCACTCGTGCAGAGGAAAAGTATGGGTTACCAGGGATATGCCTGGAACCTGTATTATCACAAAAGACAGCGGGATATAACCATAGACGGTGTCAGGCTGCACGTCGAGAGCGTGACTTCCGAGGATATAGCGATTAGACCCGAGTAATATCCTTCAGGATACCGGACTACGGGGTTTTATAACACTATTTCCGATTTCCTGCTCTCGCCATTGCGGCGGAACAGGATAGTAGCGATGATACCGGTCTTCAATCCTTTTAATGCCTGTTCCATGTCGGCGGCGCCGCTGATACGCCTCGTGTTGATTTCCGTAATGACATCACCCGCCTTCAGTCCCGCCTTTCCACCGAGAAAACCGGGAGTAACCGCCCCTATCAGGGCGCCGGATATTTTACCGGAGCCGTTCTTTCCGGCGTCGGTGATTTTCAAGCCGAAACGTACCGGTTTGCGGTTATCGGAACTCGCCAGCAGAGTCTGAATCCGTGCCCGGTCAAAGCCGATTATTGCCTCGCCGTTAATGACGATTACCGGCACGCCCATCTGACCGGTCATAGTCACCATCTCCTCCGCCGCTTCACGGTCTCGGGAAACGTCATATTCCGTATATTTCACGCCCAGTCCGTCGAGAAAGCTCTTGGCCTGGTGGCAGTATCCACAGGTTGGTGTCGTATATATCTTTATATCCATCTTAATTCCTCCGGGAATCAGGACTTGCTGTCTTCATCCACGTCAACATCGGGTAACTTGGGCAGGTTGAGTGGATTGCTGTTTTTCCTTAACGGGTTAAAGACCGGAAACGCATTCAGGAACTCTCTGGTGGCTCCGCAATATTTACACCGCCCGCGGCTCTTGGGGCCGTTGGCAACTTCTATTACCCAGTAATGATGGCATTCATCTTCGGATGGATTATTTTCGGTTCTTTCTTTTATATTCTGTTTCATCACACACCCCCCTTCCATCATTCACGACTATTTTAATTCAGAATAAAAAGGTTGTATGCGACTTTTGTCCCAAATAATACTGACGCAAAAAAGAGGTTGGAAAAGGGTGATAAAGCGTAGAGCCTGATAAAGAGTAAGACAAGGAAGGGGTGTCCTGCGGGGGTTCTTATTCGTTCTCGATGATTATATCAAAGGGGCAGACGATAGCTTCGTTGGGGCATACGAGTTCGCAGAGAGTACACCAGCGGCATTCATCTACTTCAACAGCCTGCACGACATTATCTAGCATGATAAGCGCGCCACAGGCGCACACACTTACACAAAGTCCACAACCGTCACATTTCTCTTCGTCGATTTCCGGCATCTCTCCCATGTGTCCATCTCCATATAACTGATTTTAACCCTTGAAGTCAGAATTTGTCTGCGACATTTCTCTCATCAGGTAATTCCCGCCATCTCTTTAAGGGCTTGCTGGTCGGTGATAACGACGCGGTTTCGTTCCAGCCTGATGATTCCTTCGGTCTCCAGGTTCTTGAGCGACCTGCCCACCATTTCTCGGGCGGTGCCTATCATCGAAGCCATTTCCTGCTGGGTAAGGCGCGGGTGTTCTCCTGCTCCGTCGCTGGCGTATTCCAGCAGCATTTTGGCGACTCTGCTGGTCACGTGCCGGAATGAAAAATCTTCTACCAGCGATACCAGCTCCTGTACCCTGCGGGACAGTACCTGGATAACGTTCTGGGCTATCTGCGGGTGCTCTCTGAGGATTTTTTCCAGGTCGTTCTTTTTAATTGCGTTGAGGACCACCGCGCTCATGGCGGCGGCGCTGATGAGGTTGGGCATACCGCTCAGAACGGAAACGTCGTTGAAGGAATCGCCGGGACGAAGTATACGGAATATCTGCTCTTTGCCGTCGGCGGACGTTTTAAAGACCTTGACGACTCCTTCTACCAGGAAGTACAGGGCGTCCGCCCGTTCACCCTCGAAGCTGAGTATCT
Organism: uncultured Dehalococcoidaceae bacterium; assembly: GCA_964584575.1. Taxonomy (GTDB): domain Bacteria; phylum Chloroflexota; class Dehalococcoidia; order Dehalococcoidales; family RBG-16-60-22; genus JAFGPF01. Next base: position 7,435 of record CAZPAS010000024.1, read on the forward strand.
CGCCCCGGTCCGCCTTCTTCTCGAAAATATACTTGCCGACCGATTCTATTTCAGAATCGTTCAAGCCGATAAAGTATGGTATTGACTTCAACATCAGTATTTACCGCTATGTCCGTCCGAACGCACTCCCGGCATCGTCAGGAATTATTCGGTAGGATTATACCAATTCCGGAAGCATTCGGCAAAGCAGGGCAACATGATGTTGAAAGAGGGAATAGGGGAGGGTGAATGCCGGATGGCACGTATCAGTTGATACCGCTGAAATAATAGCCGACTCCCGGTTCGGTAAGGATGTACTTTGGCTGTGAAGGGTTCGGCTCTATCTTCTGGCGCAGGTGAGAGATATAAATACGCACGTAGTCCACGTCGTTGATGTATTCCCAGCCCCAGACGTTTTCCAGTACCTGCTGATGGGACATGACTCGACCGCTGTTCTCGACGAGTAATGCCAGGAGGCGGAATTCACGCGGCGTCAGTTTCAGTCGTTCCCCTCTGACGGAGACCTTTCGCTCGGCTACGTCGATATTCAAGTAATCGTTAGCAAAGCTGGCACTCTTGTTCTGGTTCATGTACGAGGGCTTTTCCGCCCGCCTCAGCGCCGCCCGTACCCTGGCAAGCAGTTCCCGGTTGCCCACGGGCTTGGTCAGGTACTCGTCGGCGCCGCATTCCAGACCGCGGACGATGTCATCCTCGGAATTACGCTTGCCGGTGAGCATGATAACGGGTATATCGCTGACCTCGCGGATCAGGCGGCAGGTCTGCCAGCCGTCGATTTCCGGCATCATGACGTCCAGAAGTACGATATCGGGCTTTCTTTCATAGATATAACGTATCGCCTCCTGCCCGCTGCCGGCTTTTACAACCTCATACCCCTTGTGTGTCAATATCTGGTCGACCAGTCTCAACTGTCCGGGTTCATCATCGACAACAAGCACGGTTTTAATCATATTGGCTCCTTTAGATAAAAGCGGCTTTATTAAATGGCGGTGTTCTACGAGTGCTACGGCATGCCGTTTACCAGGTCCAGCAGACGCTTGGCGCTGTCCATGATGTCATTGAGGGCGTGCCTCTGGTCTTCGTTGATTTTTCCGGGCACCCCGTCGAGCATCAGCTCCGTAAATCCGATAATTATATTCAAAGGTGTACGGAAATCGTGAGACATCTCGGAGAGAAGTTCCGATTTGGCTTTCATATTTACCGCAAGCGTATGCCCGCCGTTATCGTCGTTGATATGTGCCATAAGTATAATTATAGCAAGATATAAGACAATTGACAATATACTTTAGTACTAATTACGCATGATACGGTATAACTAGGGGGACTAAAGGGTAACAAATACGCCATTATTAAAAAGCGTATCAACGGATGAAAATGTAGAAAAAGCAAATAATGTGGAAAGTTGTGCAGGGCTCTTTGAATAATTAAACGCGGGTGTCCGGCAGAGCGGCGGGTTAAGGCCGTGCCGGTCTGAATTTCAGGTCTTTCTGTATGGACATGTCGAAGTAAGCTATGGCAACGTCCTCACTCCGGAACCTGCGTTCGCCCCTGGAGCCGATGTGGTAGGCTAATATTTTACCCTGGCGGCACCATCGTCTTATCGTGCCGGGGTGCACGTTAAAAATGCCGGCGACATCGCCCGTGGTCAGCATATTATCTGCATGCTCCTTTTCCAGACCTGATGGCGGAAAGGCTTGCTACCATGCCCGGGGAAGTACTACCTCGGGTTCGGGTGAGATATCGAACCAGTGGTTGAATGCCGTGCCTCCCGAAGCGTGTGTCAGTATGCTCTCTCTGACGTCTTCGTAGTAGCCCTGAAGCTCGGGAACCTGTTCGCCTTCTTCGTCGAAGACCATTACCATGTTGTTTTTCAGTCTGATAACCGTCTTTATCACAGCCACTATCCTCCGCTATAATTTAGTGTCCTGATTCTATCGTAATACCGGCGTATTAATTGGTCATAAAATAGGTGTAAAGAATTTGTTAAAAATAGTACCAGGAGGTACTGCCTTGTGTTAGTTCGGTGATTTTGCATATAATAATGCTGTCCGAAAGAAGAGAAGACTATGAGCAGACTTATCGACGAGTTCCGTAAATCTACCCAGACGGTCGTACAGCCGATGGGTTTCAGGACGGCCAGGACGGCCGAGACGGTGTCACGCATGCCACTTATTGCCGGACTGGAAATCGGCGCGAAGATAAGCGCCGATTTACTATCGGGCGCCAGCGCCGCTTTACTTATGCCGGGCAAGACTCGCCCGACAGCAAAGGCACTAGGGACGATGGCAGCAGGGCTGCCGAATATCCCCTGGGGTATTTACCTTGACGATGATAAAAGCACGCTGGATGCGGCAGGGGAGGGGTGCGACTTTGTGGTGTTTACCGCGTCCGGCCGGATATCCGCAGCCCCCGGGGATGAGAAAATCGGCAGGATTTTACAGGTGGAGTCGTCGATGGACGACGGCTTGCTGAGAGCCGTCAGCGACCTGCCCGTAGATGCCGCGCTCGTCTCCGATACTATCGACGGAAACGGCGCTCTAATCTGGCACCAGCTGATGATAATCCAGCACCTGGCGCGTCTCATCAACAAGCCGATGATAGTGTCCGTCCCGGTGAATATCGGCGAAGAGGAACTGAAAGCTCTCTGGGAAGCCGGTGTGGACGGTCTGCTGGTGGAAGTGGACGCTTCGAGCGCCGGAGGGCTGAAAGCACTGCGGAAGGCTATCGATAATCTGCCGCCGCGCTCGCAGTTGAAACGCGATAAAATGGAACCCCTGCTGCCACGCACCGGCGGCGAGAGCCGCCCCGCCCCACCCCCCGACGAAGAGGAAGAAGAGGAATACGAATAACCGGCTAATCCGGCTTGATTAGCTTCATTCTTTCGTATCCGTAATAAAGCTGCCTTCCCAGCCCTCCTTAAGCGTCCCCGCCCCGCACATAATCGCCATGACGAGGTGGGGCTTGCGGTATTCTTTGCAGAAGATGGGACCGTGGCGCAGTCCGCGCGGTATGAAAAGTCCGCTGGTGGTATTGAAAGCCAGGCACTGCCCGCCGACGTAGAACTCCACGTCCGCCCCCAGGTCTTCCGGGTTTTCCGGGTCGCCGCCGATGTGCAGGACAATCTCGTCATAGTTCTTATGTATCATCTCCGGCATGGCTTTGTTGGGGTTTCTGGAAAGGGGCATATCGAACGTCCAGCCCAGTTCGATGTAGTAATCGGCTTCCGGCACCTGCCGGCTGCTCATGCAGGTCATCATGGGACTCTGCCGCCCCCTGTAGCCGGCACCCGCCTCGTAAACGGGTTTTCTTACCAGGTATTTTTCATAGTCGCCGGACATAACGTTATCTTATCTTCATGATGGAGAAAGTGTCAAAAGGGGATTGGATATGCCAGCGGGAGTGAAGAGGGGCTTAGACGCCCTGCGTCATCTGGTAGGACTTACCCTCGGTGACGACGGACGGGGCGATGACCATCTCCGCCTGGTGCATCTCGGGAATGGTGGCGGCGCCGCAGAAACCCATCGACATACGCAGCGCCCCGACGAGGTTTTCCGTGCCGTGGGTGAGGGAAGTAGGTCCGAAGAGCAGTTTTTCCAGCGTGGTGGTAGTACCCACCTTTATCCGCGTGCCGCGGGGAAGGGCGGGGTGGGGATGGGACATTCCCCAGTGATAGCCGCGTCCGGGGGCTTCTTTGGTGCGGGCGAAGTTGGAGCCGAGCATGACGGCATCGGCGCCGGCGGCCACGGCCTTGCAGACGTCGCCGCCCTTGTTGAACCCGCCGTCGGTGATAATCGGCACATATTTGCCGGTCTCGTGGTGATACTGGTCTCTTGCCGCCGCGCAATCGATTGTCGCCGTTATCTGGGGGACGCCCAGGCCGAGGACTTCACGACTGGTGCACGCCGCGCCGGGACCCACGCCGACCAAAACCGCGGCGATGCCTGTCTGCATGAGTTCGAGACAGGCGGTGTAGCTGACGCAGTTCCCCACGATTATCGGCATTTTGACCTGCTTGGTAAGCTCGGAGAAGATAAGCCCTCGGTAGCTCTTGGAAACATGACGGGCGCTGGTGACGGTGGACTTGACCACCAGGATATCGGCACCCGCTTCGGAGGCAACCGGCGACAGGCGCTTGGTGCTGGCGGGTACCAGGGAAATCGCGCAGGTCACTCCCGCCTTTTTAATCGCCTGGACTCTCTCGCCGACCAGGTTATCCTTCACCGGCTCCTTGTAGATTTTCTGGAGCAGCGCGGTGACTTCGTCGTCGGGCGTACTGGCGATTTTATCCAGTATTTCGTCGGGATTCTCGTAGCGCACCTGGACGCCGTCAAGGTTCAGAACGGCAAGCCCGCCCATTTTGCCCATCTTGATGACCATATCGACATCCACAACGGAGTCCATGTCTGCCGCGATGATGGGAAAGGTAAAAGTGAATTTGCCTATCTGGAAATCGACATTAGTCTGGTCGGGGTTGACCGTGACATCTCCGGGCACGATGGCCACTTCGTCAAATCCGTAGGAACGCCTTAGCTGTTTGAACTGTGAAGTAGCCTTTTCGCTGCACATCTGTGCTCTGTATTATAACAAAATGTTAAAAAATTATGCAAGTAGAATTTTACGCACCGCTGAGGCTGATAGCTTATAATGAATTTTCTAAAAAAAAGATAAATATTTGACAATTAATCATACACTTTATATAATTCGTTCACTTAAATAAGAGTATAATGGTATAGATATGCTGGTCTTTTTTATGATAATGGCTCTGATATTCCTCGTTACCGGGGGTATCGGTCTCTTCTATACCAATGTCAACCTGGGCTCCGGAAGCACGCTCTGGATTTTCGGGAACCTGACATTCGGGGTCTTTACGGTAGTCGGCATAGCTTTGATTATCTTCCTGGCGCTGTTCAATCAGGAATTCGATTAGTCTTTCACTCCGCAGCCCCATTCGCTCAATATCAATCCCCACACATGCAGAGAAGTCCATCCACCGGACTCGAAGCTAGACAGGCGGAGGCGTGTCGGTCTATAATAATCAGGTCAGGGATAACATAAAAATGTCGATTCTTTACGTTGTAGCCACCCCCATCGGAAACCTGGAGGATATCTCGCTGCGGGCGATACGGGTACTCCGCGAGGTGAAGCTGATTGCCGCGGAAGACACCCGCAAGACGAGGCGCCTCCTCAATGCCTACGACATCAAGACGCCGATGACCAGCTATTATGAGCACAACAAGCTGACCAAGCTGGAGCACATCCTGGACAGCCTGAAAAAGGGAGACGTGGCGCTGGTTTCCGAGGCGGGCATGCCGGGCATATCCGACCCCGGCTACGAGCTTATCGCGGCGGCGGGTCGGCAAAATATCACGGTGGTCCCGGTGCCGGGCCCCTCGGCGGTCACCACGGCGCTGGCGGTCTCCGGATTGCCAACGGACAGGTTTCTCTATATCGGCTTCCTCCCTAACAAGTCCGCGGCGCGCCGTCGTGCTTTAGAATCGATTATTGATGAACCGGCGACCATCGTGGCTTATGAGGCGCCGCACCGGCTCCTGGCGACCCTGGAGGATATCATGGCGACCCTCGGCGACCGGCGGTTAGCCGTCTGCCGGGAGCTTACCAAGCTGCACGAAGAGGTATTCAGGGGAACGGTAAGCGAGGCTGTAACCCATTTCGCGACTCCGAAGGGCGAGTTCACCCTGGTTATCGAGGGCAGGGGCGCGAGGGAAAAGCCGGAGTTGACGGAGGCTGTCGAAGAACAGCTGCACCGGATGTACGTGGCGGGGGCTACGGCGAAAGACGCCGTGGCGGCGGTCGCGGGAGAGACGGGGTTGCCGAGGAAAGAACTGTATCAGACCTGGCTCAGGCTGGACAAGACCTGGGACAGAGATAATAACTAACATAAACAGGAAAAAGGAGCGTGCCAATGCGTCGCGGCTGTATATCACTGGGCGAAATTAAATGCGATGAGTGTAAAAATCCCATCCCGTATCCCGACCGCTATCTGGCAGTCAATGAGACGGACGGCGTCGAGGACGAGGAGGGCGATACCAAGCGCTATTGCGTGGAATGTTGCCTGAAAAAAGGCTATGCCCACTACAAAGAAGAGAAAGGTGAGCGGGTGCTGACCTTTTTCTAGGTCCTGATATCCCGAAATTAGTACAAGCATGAGCGAAAGAATATTCATCGGCGTGGCCTGGCCATATGCCAACGGTTCCCTGCATCTTGGAGGTATAGCCGGAGCGTACCTGCCGGCGGATATCTTTGCCCGTTACCATCGCACCAAAGGCAACGAGGTATTGATGGTATCCGGCTCCGACCAGCACGGCACACCCATAACCATCAAAGCCGAACAGGAAGGTAAAAAACCCGAGGAAATTGCCGAGTATTACCAGCGCGAATATCTGGATTGCTGGCAGAAGCTGGGGATTACTTTTACCCTCTTTACGACCACCGGTACTAAAAATCACGCCGAAGTAGCGCAGGATATTTTTCTGAAATTACTCGAAAAAGGCTACTTATATAAAGAAACCGTGTCCCAGTTGTATTGTACTAAATGTCAGCGTTTCCTGCCGGACCGCTATGTAGAAGGCGTTTGCCCCTCCTGTAACGCTCCCGGCGCCAGGGGAGACCAGTGTGACGCCTGCGGCAAGCCTCTGAACCCTACGGAATTAATCGAGCCTCACTGCCGTATTTGCGGCACCGCCCCGGAAACAAGGGACTCGGAGCACTTTTTCCTGAAGCTGAGCGCTTTCCAGGATAAACTGGAGCAATGGGTGGCGAAGCAGAGCCAGTGGCGGCCTAATGTTTCCGGGCTTACCATGCGTTACCTGAAGGAGGGACTGAAAGACCGGGCGATTACCCGCGATATCGCCTGGGGCGTGCCGGTGCCGGTGGAAGGCTTTGAAAACAAGCGGCTCTACGTGTGGTTCGAGGCGGTCATCGGCTACCTTTCGGCCTCCAAGGAATGGGCTTCAATCAGTGGTAATGCCGATGCCTGGAAGCCCTTCTGGACCGACGGCGTCAAGAGCTATTACTTTATCGGCAAGGACAATATCCCTTTCCATACGCTTATCTGGCCGTCGATGCTGATGGGCTACGAAGGGCTGGCACTGCCCTATGACGTGCCTTCCAACGAGTTCCTGACCATTGAGGGCAGGAAAATTTCCACCAGCCAGAACTGGGCGGTCTGGCTGCCGGACTATCTGGAACGGTATGACCCCGACCCCCTGCGTTATATTCTTTCTATCAATATGCCCGAGACCAGCGATACCGACTTTTCCTGGCGCGAGTTCGTCCGCCGCAACAACGACGAGCTGGTGGCGGCTTACGGCAACCTGGTGAACCGGGTGCTGACGTTCGTTTACCGCAACTACGACGGCTGCGTGCCGGAGCCAGGCGAACTCAGCGACGTGGATAAACAACTCCTGAAAAACACGGAGTCCTGTCTGGAACAGGTGGGGGAATCTATTTCCAGATGCAATTTCAGGCAGGCAATCATGGCGGCTATGTCCGCCGCCCGGGAGACGAACCGCTACCTGGATGACAGGGCGCCGTGGAAAGTGATTAAAGAAGACCGGCAGGCGGCGGCAACGTCTTTATACGTTGCCCTCAGCGTTATTGCACAGTTGAAAACCGTTTTTTATCCGTTCCTACCCTTCAGCTCCCAGAAAGTGCACGAGTACCTCGGGTATAACGGCAGGGTAGAGGAATACGGCTGGCAGCCGCAAAAGCTGCCGCCGGGCCAGAAGCTGCGGGAATCAAAGCCCCTTTTCACCAAGCTGGACGAAAGCATCATCGATGAGGAGACGGCGCGCATTGGAACTTAAGCAGATTTACCTGCCCATACAGGAAGACCTCGTCAAGGTAGGGGATACTTTAAAGTCTATCAGCCACGTCGATTATTCCTGGCTGGCGGAGCAGTTAAGCTACGTGGTGAAGGAGACCGGCAAGGGAATCAGGCCGGCGCTGACCCTGCTGTCCGGCAGGTCATACGAATACGACCTTGACTACCTCAAGCCCATGGCGGTATCCGTCGAGCTGATGCATACTGCCACGCTCGTCCACGACGACGCCATAGACAAGGCCCTTACACGACGGGGGCAGGCGACGATTAACAGCATCTGGGGCGACGAGATAGCCATACTCATGGGCGATTACCTGTTCGCCAAAGCCGGCGAGTTCGTCTCGGATACGCAGACGCCGAGGGTTATCAAGCTGTTCTCACAGACACTGGGGATTATCTCCAGCGGTGAGATAGGCCAGTTCCGGGGGGCATTTAACACTGACCAGAGCCGCGATAATTACTTCCGGCGTATCTACGGCAAGACCGCCTCATTGTTCTCCCTGGCGACGCAGTCCGGCGCCATTCTGGCTAAAGCACCGGAAGAAGTAGTGACGATGATGAAAGAATACGGTGATAACCTGGGTATCGCCTTTCAAATCGTCGATGATATACTTGACTTTACCAGCACCGAGGAAGCCATGGGTAAGCCGGTGGGTTCGGACTTAATCCAGGGCACGCTGACGTTGCCGGCCATGATGGTTTTAGAGAGGTACCCGGGAGATAATCCGGTCGAGAAACTGTTCAAGACCGGGGACAAGAGTCATGTACAGCAGGCGATTGACATGGTGCTGGATTCCACGATTATCCCGGACTGCTATAAAGTAGCCTCCGAATACTGTGAAAAGGCTTGCCGGAGTCTGAAGCTGCTGCCGGACGGCGCCGGGCGTGATTCACTCTACGCGCTGGCTGATTTCGTGGTGACGCAGGGGACGTAAGTCCTTATCCGCCCGTCCAAACGCTACCGTCCTGATAAGTTTCCTTTTTTGCGGTCGGTAATTTCTCTTTAAAACAGTCGACGGCGAATGAAACAGCTTCCAGTCCCTCGCTACGGTGTGCCGCCGCTACCGCCACCACGAGGTTGATATCGCCCACTTTCAGTTTACCGGTACGGTGATAGATAGCGACTTCGTTAACGGGCCACTTGTGCTTTATCTCTTTTACGATTTCACCAAGTCGTGCCTCCGCCTTGCCGTCGGCATCCTTGTACTCAACGGAGAGTACCGGCTTACCGCGGGAGTTATCGCGTATCAGGCCCACGTAAGTCACCACGCAGCCGCTGTCCGGCGTACTGGCACGGTTGACCACCTCTTCCGGGGAAATCGGTTTATCCGTGATTTTAATCATGTTGACTCTACATACAGGAGAATTTTATCCGGAGAATGGGGGTATTGTCAGTCCGGTCCGTGCTTAGTCGGACGGTGCCGGAGTCTGTTTGGGTACAAGCTGTGGAACGGCGGGGGCTTTCTTGGGTTTGGTTACTTTCTCGCCTTCGGCTACGGGCTTTACGGGTGCCGGTATTCTCGTCTTTCGTACTCTCTTTGTAGCCCCCGGAAGAGAGATCTCCTTGAACGCTTCTTCCAGTTCCTCGCCCTCTAGAGTCTCCTTGGCAATCAGCTTCTCGGCGAGAGATACCAGTTTTTCCTTATTGTCGGTCAGTACCTTCATGGCGACGTCGTAGGCTTCCTTGATGAGTTTGTTAATCTCCCGGTCGATTTCCAGGGCGAATCTTTCGCTGTAGTCCCTCTGTTCGGAAATTTCGCGGCCGAGGAAGACCATCTCCTGCTTGTTGCCGAACGTCCTGGTGCCCAGTTTATCGCTCATCCCGAAATCCGTAACCATGCGGCGGGCAAAGGCCGTTACCCGCTGGATATCATCGTGCGGCCCCGTTGACCTCTCGTTAAAAATCAGTTCTTCCGCGGCATGACCGCCGAGTAACGTTGCCAGCGTGTCTTTGAGCTGCGAGCGGGTATTCATATACCTGTCCTCAGCCGGTAGCTGCTTGGTGTAGCCCAGGGCCATCCCGCGCGCCACTATCGAAATTTTATGCACCGGGTCAGCATTGGGCAACATCTTGGCGACAATGGCATGCCCGGACTCGTGGTAGGCGATGACTTCCTTTTCCTTGGGGCTTATCTTGCGGCTCTTCCTTTCGGGGCCGGCAATTACCCTGTCCACCGATTCATCAAGGTCTTCCATACCTATGGACTTTTTATTACGGCGGGCGGCCAGAATAGCCGCTTCATTGACCAGGTTGGCCAGGTCGGCCCCGCTGAAGCCCACGGTTCCTTTCGCCAGTACCTCCAGGTCAACATCCTTGGCAAGCGGCTTGCCGTTGGAGTGTACCTTGAGAATGGCCATCCTTCCGTTAATGTCCGGCTTGTCCAGCATTACCCGCCGGTCGAAACGGCCGGGACGGAGCAGGGCGGGGTCGAGGATATCCG
>CAZPAS010000025.1:0-15090 GCA_964584575.1 uncultured Dehalococcoidaceae bacterium
CGGTTTCCGAACCGGATAAATTCAACCTCCCCCCTCCCCCCGTCAAGCTGGGTTAATATCCTCACATCACCGTATATCTCTCAGTTGAGATTACCCGCGTTTCAAGCTATACTGTTCTCACCAAAATATTTTTCCGGAGAACGGATATGTCTGAAGATGCCCTGAAATGGCTGCTGGAAGACGGCGATATCGGCGTGAAATACCTCGCCATGCGTGACCTGCTTCATACCGGCGCTGCCGACCTGGCAGCGGTTAAAACGTCAGCCCACACCGGTGGTCCTATTGCCGTGGTTCTGGACAAGATGCACCCGGAAGGCTACTGGGAGCAGCCCGGCGCCGGCTATTATCCCAAGTATACCGGCACGGTATGGTCGGTCATCGTGCTGGCGCAGCTCGGCGCTTCCGTGGAGATGGACTCACGCATTTCCACCACCTGTGCCTACGTGCTGGACCATAACCTCACCAAAGACGGACATTTCACGGTCAATGGACTGCCTTCCGGTACGGCGGACTGTTTGCAGGGCAATCTCTGCGCTTCGCTGCTTGATTTGGGCTGTACGGACGCGAGACTTGACAAAGCTTTCGAGTGGATGGCGCGGAGCGTTACCGGGGAGGGCGTTGCCCCGAATACGGATAAAAATGCTCCTCTTCGTTATTATGCCAGCAAATGCGGGCCGCTTTTCGCCTGCGGTTCCAATAACAAGCTGTCCTGCGCCTGGGGAGGCACCAAGGTGATGATGGCTTTCAGCAAGCTGCCGCGGGCCAAGCGGACGCCGCTGATAGACAGCGCGATAAAGGCGGGCGTGGATTTCTTCTTCGGGGTGGACCCGGCTACGGCGGACTATCCCTGCGGGTTCGCCCCCAGGCCGAGCGGCAACTGGTGGAAGTTCGGCTTTCCGGTGTTCTACGTGACCGATATCTTGCAGATAGCCGAGGCGCTGGCGGGACTGGGCTACGCTAAAGACCCCCGACTGGCTAATACCATGAAGCTGATTGAAGAAAAACAGGATGCGGACGGACGCTGGCCCATGGAATACAGCTATACCGGCAAGACATGGATTGACCTCGGCCCCAAAAAGCAGCCGAACAAGTGGGTGACTTTACGCGCGTTAAGGGTACTGGACGCGGCGCGTAAGTAATCTGCCCGGTTATCTTATTCGTATTTGTCAGTGGATGCGGCGATGAAGTGGAATATCGGCCGCTTGACGTTCCTGACGATAATCGGTCCGTGCTGTACGCCTTCCGGCACGAAGGAAGCGAAGCTTTTAGTGACCTTGTGGGTCTGGTTGTCTATCGTTATCTCTATCTCCGCGCCAAGGTCCTGGATATCGTCGTAGTTGAAGCCGAAAAATCCTATCAGCACCCCGTACTTGTGGGTATGCGATTCCGCAAGCTTGATTTCACTCTCGGCGCCCGGCACTATCCATCGGGCTTCGCTGAAGAACTCGGCGCCGGGTACGGTGTCGGCGTCCACGTGGACGATATTCTTAACGAACCTGGGGTCTACTTTAAGGCGATATGCCGGTGGTTTCTCAATGGGTTTATCGTAATCGACGACGTTCCTGGCATTTCTCTTTTCCGCCATTTCCGTTACCTCTTTCTCAGTAAAAATAAAGCCGGAGTCAGTTACCCCCGACTTATACGTACCGGTGCCCCGAGCCTACCGTCAGGTGGAACATGGGGGCATCCATGCGGTGGAACCTCAACGGGCAGTGCATCATTCCGGCGGGGATATAGACCATGAAGCTCCTGGTTAACCGGAATTCCTCGTCCTCCAGCCAGAACTCAATCTCGCCGCCGAGCTCGCCGGGGTCGTCCGTGTTCGTCCCGAAGTAGCAGAAAAGCTCGATGAAGGGATGGGAGTGGGGGGTGATACCGGGACCTCCTTCCTTCTTCATGCGTTCCACCATTTCCGGGGTGATTATCATCTGTCTCTGGTCTTTCATATAGCTGGGCCACTGCCAGGTGCACTCGGCGTAAAGGGCGCCCGGGATAACATCCTCGTCCATCCAGATAACGTGCTCGAGGCCCATGCGGTATCCGTCGCGGTACCCCTGCCCTATGTGCTGGTCGCCCTTGAAGCCGGGCATGACCACGCCCTGCTTGAGTTCCGTACATATGTATTTTCCGTATTTCGATTCTGCCATTGCCGGTTCTCCTTTCTCTGATATTGATTATAAACTCTGGCATGTAATTTTGCGAATGGTAAGGGTATCAGCGGTCAGGGCTGTCCGACACAAGTTTTTTGGCCAGCCGTTTCAGCCGTTTGTCCAGCCCCGGGACTCTGGCGGCGTCGCCGGGATTTTTCGCCAGCGCCGTCACGCTGCCCACCCAGCGCATTTTCAGGAGCGAGGCATAGCCTCTCAGATTCCGTATCGTCTGCCCGATGCCTTCCTCGGCGACGGCCAGCCCGGCGATGCTCTTGCCTTCCAGCCTGGGCCAGACGGGGCAGGTGCGGTCGAGGAAGTTCTTGAGCCGGCCGGAGAGCATTTCCATGTAGCCGGGAGTCGCCAGCACGATGGCGTCGGCGGCAAGCAGTCCGGGATAGACCTCCGCCATATCGTCCTTGATTTTACAGACGCCCTTCCTCTCTTTGCCCCCCTCCTCGCAGGCGAGACAGCCCCGGCACATCTTTACGTCCATTTTCCTGAGCAGCAGCAGTTCCACGTCCGCCCCGTTCCGGGCAGCTTGTTCCAGCAGCGTGCGCAGCATCCATTCCGTGTTGCCCCGGCGCGGCGAGCCGCAGACCCCGATTATTTTCATACTTAATGCCTTTCAGCTTTAGGTTGCATTATATTCATACTTATATCAAACGTCAAGATGAAAATTTTTCTTATTTACGTAAAAGAGTGTTAGAATGTGAATAAGCGCGTAAACCTTATTGAGGAGATATATATGGCTTGGGAGTATAAGGTAGTCCAGGGTCCTAAGGAAAGACACCTGAACAGGATTATTACCGCGGAGGAATTGGGTAAGTTTGATAAACAGGGATGGGAACTGGTGACTGTTTTCTCCACCCGGGAAGGAATCGTCGGCACGGGCTCAAAGGAATTCGAACGGATATATTATGTATTCCGTCGCGCCGGCAAATAAGAACTAACGTCAGGCAGTTAAACAACACTATTTTATCGATTAGTCATTCTGATAGTACGGATAAAAACATGGGCTGAGGATATCCTCAGCCCATGAGTTTTTCGCAGTCTAGACCGTGATTATCTGCCGTTTCTTACTTTGCGGAAGCAGTCGCTGCAATATACCGGTCTGCCCTGGCTGGGCTCGAAGGGTACTTCAGTTTCCTTGCCGCAATCGGCGCACACCGCGGGGAACATCTGGCGGGGCCTGTAACTGTAGCTGTTGCTGTTGCCACCGGAACCGTAACGTTCCGACTTTCTTGCCTGACGGCATTCCGGGCAGCGTTTGGGCTCGTTGGTGTAGCCTCTCGACTGGAATTGCTCCTGTTCCTCGGCGCTAAAGGTAAAAGAAGTACCGCAATCGGAACATTCGAGGGTCTTGTCCTGAAAAGTCATTGGATGACCTCCTCTCTCAATCATTTAGTTAGAGCTCGGGCCATCCAATACTTGATATAAATCTGTGACAACTTCTAAGAAGTTTGTATAAGCCTAAACCTGCACTATGAATTTATTATATACTAAACATAATTATTATGCAAATCGGAGAATCAAGCGGGTTTCCGTTTCATCGTAATTTGAACGCGAGAGGATTTCCGCCGACTTACCAAATACACGGTAATCAACTAAACCAGACATTCACCTTATTAGCCGGGCCCGAACCCCGGCATCGCCTGCGGCGGCCAGAGCTCTTCCGCGATATCGTCCAGCCCCAGTTCCAGCAGCTTCTTCTTACTGGGCTTGGCGGTATTCCTATCCCAGTCGAGCGCCCCGAGTCCCCAGTAGACCTGGTGCTCGTGGTCGGTGGCTACGCCGGCGAGGGGCCCTTCCTTCTGGGGAGGGTCGCCGACAATCCTAGGATGCACCTTCCAGTCCTCTAGAGGATTTATCCCTTCGCGCAGGTTGAAGGCGTGCCGGATGTTCATGATGCGTTCCCCGGTCTTATCCAGCTCTTCCTGGGTCAGGTCCCAGCCGGTGGCGGCTTTCAGGTTCTCAAGGGTGAAGTTGGTGCCTCCGGGCGGTCCGAAACCGGCGAAAAGGCAGAGTCCGGCGGCGTTGGTGATATGCATGCCGAAGGCGCCGGGTCCGAATCCCTGGGTATGGCGACCGGGGGTGGCGTCCATGTGGTAGCGCGCCGACGCCATGTTGCCCGGGTACTGGCCAAACTTCGGGTCGTGCATCCCCAGTTCCTGTCCACCGATGTGTACCGCGTACTTCTCGGCTCCCTTGCCTATTTTCCCGGCGGCCACCTTGACTCCGTCGGCGAGGACGGCGCCGAGTCCTTCACGCTTGCACATTTTCTCGGTCATGGCCACGATAGCCCGGTGGTTGCCCCAGGTAAGCTCGATGCCGCCGGTATCGTCCCTGGTGATGATGCCGTCCTCATAGCATTCGATGGCAAAAGCCATGACGCAGCCGCCGGAAATGGTATCCAGGCCGTAGCTGTTGCAGAGGTGGTTGCACATGTTGAGTGATTCCGTATTGGTGTTGAGGCAGAGCGTGCCGAAGGACCCCTGGGTCTCGTACTCGATGCGGCGGGTGCCCTCCGGGTACTTGTACTCGCCCTCCCCGGCGTACAGCGACGCCTGGCAGGAGATGGGACAGTGCCAGCAGGGTTCGGCGCCTTTCCGGTTGTGGATGGCGGCATCGCCGGAGAGTCCGGAGACGTCCGGCAAATCGACGACGCCCACGCCGCCCCAGTTTTTGACCGGTGTGTCCCCGCTGTGGGCATTGGCATCCGTCATGCTGGTGGTGCCGTACTTGGGCATTTTTTTATTCATTTCCGCCATCGGTCCGGGCGGCGGATTCAGCACGCTGTGGGTCTGTTCCTTGCGCAGGGCGTCCATGCGGGCTTTATCCGCGACGGGCACTTCCATGTTCCCGGTGACGGCAACCGCCTTCAGTTTCTTAGAGCCCATGACCGCCCCCAGTCCGGAACGTCCGGCTGCCGCGCCCCTCTTGGTGATGATGCAGGCTATTAGCGAGCATTTCTCACCGGCGGGTCCGATGCAGGACACGTGGGTATCCTTGCCGTATTCAGCCTTGAGGGCGTCCTCTGTCTCGTAGGTATCCTTTCCCCAGAGGTCGCCGGCGTCCTTGAGTTCCGCTTTACCGTTGTTGATAAGCAGATATACCGGTTTTTTCGATATGCCGGTGAAAAATACCGCGTCGTACCCGGCGAATTTCAGGTAGGGGCCGAAATACCCGCCGGAATTGGCGTCTCCCCAGCCGCCGGTAAGGGGCGATTTCCCCACCGCCACGTAGCGGACGCCGGTAATCGCGGGCGTGCCGGTCAGCGGACCTGAGACCAGTCCCAGGATGTTGTCCGGTCCCAGGGGGTCGGCCCCGGCTTTCTGCCTGTCGTAGATAATCCTGGCGCCGAGTCCGTAGCCCCCGATGAAGTTCCGGTACAGGCTTTCGTCGGGTTTTTCTTCCTTGATTTCTCCGCTGGAGAGATTTACGAACAAAATCCTTCCCATATATGCTCCGGCCATTTTTAGCTCCTTTTGCTGGTATCGATTTAGTCTTATTGCAATTCTACTCAGGGGTAAGACAAGATGTCAAAGGAACGGAAAACACGGGACGTTGTAGATGAAGACGTGAATATTTCCCTTATTACTTCGGCATCATGAACCATGTCCTGACTCGTCCCAGCCGGTTGAGAAGGCTCTGGTAAACGCTGTGGCGTGCCTTTAAAATTTCCGCCTCCTCGTAAAGTCCCGGCTTCCCTTCCCGGTGACCGAAGCGGTTCTCAACGTAAGCCCGCGTAATATCATCAATGGCTTCTGCCTGGTCAGGAAACTCCGCCGCGAGTTCGAAGGCAAATTCGCGCGGCGTCTGCTGCGGTCTGGGACCCAGGCCGACCCTTGAGGTGAGATTGCACATCTTGGCATATACCGTCGACGCCAGGTGTGCCCTGTCGACTCGCCAGAGCCAGCGATAAAAAGCAGAGCGCAATATCCATACCGGAATCGCCAGAATCCCCAGGACAACGGCAATAGTGAATATAATGAGGACAGCCTGTCCAAGTTCATCGGCAAAAGCGGGAGGGCCCTTTATCCGCGCCGGTTGTTCGAATGTTTCAGCCATCGTAAAACCATAAGGCCAGCCGTACATCTGAAGTGCCTGCCACTGCTCGAGTGAACCCGATTGCGGGTATGTCTCCATGGCGCCGGCCGATATCCACGGTGTTTCGATGGCTACCGGACTGCCCGTGCCCCGGGGAGTCGCCTCCAGGTCCACCCAGCCATAACCCGTGAAATATGCCTGCGGCCAGGTATGATAGTGCTTGTCACGCAGGATATATTCCCCTTCGCCCTCTCCGGGGTCGCCGGGAAGGTAACCTATGGCAAGTCTCGCCGGTACGTCGACGGAACGTAGCATCACCACCATCGCCGAGGCATAGTAAAGACAAAAACCAGACTTCTGGGTGAAAAGGAAGTATTCCACGCCGTCGGTATTTACCGGCGGCGCCTTGATTTCTTCTTCATACGGAAACTGTGAAAGATATTCATCCAGTGCGGTTATCTTTTCATAAGGAGTCATCGCGTCCCGGGTTATATTCTCGCTCAACAGTCTTACCGTATCGGGAAAACTGGCAGGTAGGCGCAGGTACTGGTTAGCGATAGTTACCGGATAACCTTCCTCGACCGAAGATAATTCCCCGGGTGTCGGTGAAGAGATGCTGGAGGTAACGGTATAATGCTCTCCGGCGCTGAGGACGCGCGGTGTAGTTACGGATATCACATCTCCGTCGCTGACACGCACCAGCGTGGTGGTATCCGAAGATATATAGTCGCCGGCAGTCAGCAGGACGTCCGTCTTGATACTGGCGGTCACCGTGTAGGTCACCTCGTCGCGCCCGGTAAGTGCGGCGGCACCATCCCAGGATTCATCTTCTTCCAATACATAATCGCTGGTCGGGCGATTGGTCCATCCACGGGACGTATAAGTATCATACACACCAACCCGCCAGTATAAGGGCTCCGGCGATTTCACCAGGAAATTAATGCGGTCTTCATCATTCCAGGTGTTTTTAAAGGGTAAATCGCGGAGTGTGGTGTTCGTATTCATCGGCTGCTTTGCAGGCACGGCGGCGAAGAAGTTGAACGATGACCTCTCGACATCCTTTTTCCAGAGCATTTTGGTAGCTACCAGTGTCTGAAGCTGGGGAATACGCATCTCGGGTATGATGCGGGCAACTAAGCTGGCGACGATAACCATGCAGAGCAGTGAAGTAACAAGATAGACCAGGCCCCTCCGGGCGGAGCCCGCGATACGCCCTGCTAAATAACGCCTTTTGACCATGCGGTTCCAGGTAATGAGAAAAACAGCGGCGATAAAGTAGAGTCCGAAGAAGTAATAATAATTTTCCGGCAGGTTGCTCAGGTTCACCAGGACAACCACGGCACCCAGACAGGCAGCCACCCAGGCGTTCCGCCGACGCATTAACCACCATGCCGAGGTATACCCCATTAACCACGTTAATATAACGAGAAAAGTTGCGAAAGGCCTGACTTCCGGGATGGATAGCTGATACGCCTGCCATGCCGTTATACCGCCGCCTATAATTAATGCCGCAATATGAGCGACAATGCCAGGCAGCCTTTTCCAGATAAACAACCAGGCAGTTGCCAGCGAGAGAATGAGGACCAGCGTTAACGAGGGTTGAGGAGTAATCCACCGGGCTTGTTCGATGGATAGGACCGCTATTTCCAGGACGAGGAAAAGTAAAGCGAGGTTTACCCATGCCTGCCAGCCAGCCGGATTTGGCTTATTATCCGGCTGTCCGGTTTGCGTTACCGGAATGTCTCCCGTCTTTTTATCTCTACCGGTCACTTTTTTCTTTTCCTCCGACTAATACATGCGAGAATGTGCCAGCCGACCATCCAGCGCCCGCGTTAACTCCATTCCCTGTCTGACGGTATAGACATTGAAACCGCTGGCACTAAGGTCGCGGGCATTGTTGGCAGGGCTGATACCGCCTCCGAAGCTGAAAGAATCGAGCAATATAGCCGTAACCTTAACATTCCGGTTGATGACGTGACGCATCGGCGCGGCTATTCCCCGGTTTAACGAAGGCATGATAATAATCACGCTGGAGCCTGTGTCGAAGTGTTCCGCGCTGGAAGCAAGCAGTTCATCAATGGGCATTCCACCGGTTGCTTGCAGCAGTGTCAGGGACCTCAAGAGGTATTGCATGTGTTCGTCCCCGGATTCCGGAGAGATGGCATAATGCCGGCTGCCCGCGGTTATCAATCCCACCCGCTTTCCGCTATCCAGATATTTTTTAATCAGTGAGGCGGCTATGGTAACGCCGTATTCCTCGGTAGTTTCATCACCACGTCCCAGTTGAAAGGTATGGTGCATATCAAGCACTATCCAGAATTCCGTGAAAGTGCGGTAACTGGAACGGTCGGGGTCAAACTCGCTGACCATGAGATTTCCGGTATGAGCCGTGGTATGCCAGTGGATATGGCGGAGGGAATCGCCGCTGACATACTCGCGTACGCGTGATGCATTCGGGCCCGCCTCGCTGGCAAACCATCGTTTCGGACCTGTACCCGGCCCCGTCTGGGGTATTGCCTCGAAGAAAGGCAGGTCCAGTACCGCCGGGTAAACGAGGACCTGCTGCCATCTGCCGGAGTATCGCTCCGCGGAAAAAATGCCGAGGGGGTCGGTTGCCTTTATCCTGAAGGTACCCAGGCTATACCGTCCCCGCCGCCGGCAGTATACCTCGTTACGCCAGGAACGGGAACTCTGCGAAGGGAGATTGACGGCTATCTCGTTCCGGTAGCCGGGCAAATCGCTATCCTCACGAGCTTCGATTAAGGGGGCGAATATTTTGCTGCGATTGATTAACGTAATTCCCTGCTCGAAGTAATCGCCTACCTGTAAGATGGCAGGCGCCTCGTCGACATGAATATCGACACCGCCTAGGCTCAGGCGAGACCAGAAGTAACTCAATGCCAGCACCGCCACCACGAATATAAAGAAGCGCCAGAGCAGGATAAAACCCCCGGCTAGAGCTACAATAAGGATTAGAAGCGGAATAACAACAATAAGAATCGAACGGATTTTCATACCTTTTCACCCTGGGAAAACTGGTAATAAGATGTTATCCCCTCCACATATCTTTATCTGTCGGGGACGGTACCCGGTACGGGGACTTTATCCAGTATCTCGGCAATAATGGCACGGCTGTCTTTGCCCGTCGACTGACCTGCGGAGGATAGCAGTGAACGATGAGCCAGTGCCGGTACGGCCAGTGATTTTACGTCATCGGGCAGAGCGTAATCCCGCCCTTCCAGCAGGGCACGTGCCTGAGCTGTACGGAAGAGGGACAGCGAACCGCGAGGAGACGCACCGAGGTATATTGACGGATGCCGGCGGGTGGCTTCAACCAGGTCTACTATATACTGCTTGACCAGTTCATCTACGTAAATCTTCTTTACCGTTTCCTGGAGCATCAATATATCGGAGGCATCCACCACGTGGTCGATTTGCTCGATAGGATGAACGTACTGCTGTTTTTCAACTATGGTTATTTCTTCGGACGGAGAGGGATAGCCGATGTTTATCCGCAGCAGGAACCTGTCCAGTTGTGCCTCGGGGAGAGGGAAGGTGCCCTCATATTCTATGGGATTCTGGGTCGCCAGGACGTGGAAAGGCGACGGCATCCGGCGGGTAACGCCGTCCACGGTAATCTGTCTTTCTTCCATGGCTTCCAGCAACGCCGATTGTACTTTAGGCGTAGCCCGGTTAATCTCATCCGCAAGCAACACCTGAGCCAATATAGGCCCGGGACGGAATTCAAAGTCGCTGGTCTTCTGGTTATAAATCGAGACGCCCGTGATATCGCCGGGGAGCATATCGGGCGTGAACTGGATTCGCTTGAAGCTGCAATTAATCGACTTTGCCAGGCTGCGGGCGAGCATGGTCTTGCCTAACCCGGGGGCATCCTCGATAAGCAGGTGGCCTTGACTGATGAGTGCAATTACCGCCAGCAGCACTGTTTCCGTCTTGCCGACCATGACTTTTTCCACGTTCCGGACTATTTTTTCACCTAATTGCCGGGCTTTGGATATATCACTGTCCACTTTTTTCAATGAGGATTTCCTGCCAATAATTCAGAATTAAACATCCCCCCTCCGGTTCGAGTATAACACAAGATAAAATCGCCTACCAAAACTCGTTTTTTTGAGAATCATCCGTATTTATATAATATTAAGAGAATGCGCCTTGATGGGACGGGCAGGGGAAAAACGAGCAGGATACGCCGGGCTTATCAGTCCTGTCTGATGAAGGTTTGGTGGAGCCGGGGGGATTCGAACCCCCTACCTCCTGCGTGCAAAGCAGGCGTTCTCCCAACTGAACTACGGCCCCGTATCGACTCCAAAATTATAGCATATCCCGCGACACTTTATATACCTGCCGCTGCCCCTTTCCTTGTCACCCACGCCTGATGTTGCTATACTGGATATGTCGTTTTTCAGGACTGATAAATATGGATTACGAGACGGTTATCGGGCTGGAAGTACATTCCCAGCTATTGACTAAAAGCAAGATGTTCTGCGGCTGCAGCGCCGATTACGCCAGCACGCCCCCCAATACCCACGTCTGCCCGGTCTGCATGGGCATGCCCGGCGTGCTCCCCGTCATCAACCGCCAGGCTGTCGAATACACCATGATGACCGCCCTCGCACTGCATTGCTCCATTTCCGAATACACTAACTTCGACCGTAAGAATTACCTCTATCCCGACCTCATGAAAGGCTACCAGATTTCACAGTCGTACTATCCCATCGGCTACAACGGCTGGCTTACCATCGACGTAGATGGTCAGGAGAAAAAGATAGGCATCGACAATATCCACCTCGAGGAGGACACCGCCAGGCTGCTGCACCGCAGTTCCCCCGGCGGTGAAAATTACAGCCTGGTGGATATCAACCGCTCCGGCGTACCCCTGATGGAAATCGTCTGCCAGCCGGACATGCGTTCCGCGGAAGAAGCGAGGCAGTACCTCGTCAAGCTGCGCAGCATCCTGCAATACCTGGGAGTCTCCACCGGCAACATGGAAGAAGGCAGCTTCCGCTGCGACGCCAATATCAGCGTGCGGCCTGCGGGCGCCAAGGAACTCGGTCCCAAGGTGGAAGTGAAGAACCTGAACAGCTTCAAAGCCGTCTATATGGCGATGGAGTACGAGGCGAACCGGCAGCGCAAAGCCGCCGAACAGGGCAAGCCACTCGTCCAGGAGACGCGGGGATGGGTGGAGGACAAAGGCAAGACCGTCACCCAGCGCACCAAGGAGTACGCCCACGATTACCGTTATTTCCCCGAGCCGGACCTGCCGCCTCTCAGTATCAGCCGCGACTGGATGGAGGAAGTCAGGAAGAAGCTTCCCGAGATGCCCGAAGCCCGGCGCGACCGCTTCATCGATGAATACGGGCTGCCGAGCTACGATGCCGATTTACTTACCAGGGAAAAAGCCATGGCGGAGTATTTTGAGGAAAGTGCCGGAATCGATAAAGAGGTATCGTCCAAAGAGGTCAGCAACTGGCTCCTCGGCGAGGTTACCCGTATTATAAATGCCGGCAATATCGATATCGGCGAGTTTCGTAAGAAGGTAAGCCCGCAGATGCTTGCCGGACTGATAAAGAACTCCCATGGCGCGATTAATGCCGCCACGGCGAAGACGGTGCTGGAAGATATGTACAAGACCGGCAAATCCGCCGATGAAATTATTAAAGAAAGCAGCCTCAGCCAGATAAGCGATACCGCAGAGCTTGAGAAAATAGTGGCAGAGGTGATAAACTCTAATGTACAGCCTGTTGCCGACTATAAGGCGGGGAAGGAAGAGGCGCTGAAGTTTTTAGTCGGACAGGTAATGCGGGCAACGAAGGGTCGCGCCAACCCGCAGCTGGTAAATGAAGTGCTGAAGCGGAAACTTGTCGAAGACTCTTCGAGCTGAAGCCTGAACTGGAGAATAAAGAATGGATACTTACCTGTACATAGCACAGATAGTCGTCGCCGTAGCCCTGATACTGGTCGCCCTGCTCCAGGTGCGGGGCGGCGGGCTGGGGGGTATCTTCGGGCAGGCGGATACGGTTTACCGCACCAAGCGGGGCGTGGAAAAAACGCTCTTTCAGCTTACCATTGCCCTGGTGGTCATCTTCATCATCCTCTCGATAGTATCTCTACGGCTCACCGGCTGATTCACGGCGTGGAAAAATGAGTGCCGTTATTACCTTTACCACCGATTTCGGTCTGACTGATGCCTATGTCGCCGCCATGAAGGGAGTGGTGCTGGGCATCAACCCGGAAGCACGACTCGTCGATATCTCACACGCCGTCAAGCGCGGCAATATCTCACAGGCAGCCTTCGTCTTGAGTAGCGCCTGCGGATTTTTCCCCCGCCGCTCCATCCACGTGGTGGTCGTCGACCCCGGCGTCGGCACGGACCGTCGAGCGGTTGTCCTTAGAACGCCCGAAGCCGACTTCGTGGCGCCGGACAACGGGGTCCTGAGCTATGTCATGCGCCCCTATGCTTCCGGGAAACCCGTTGATGGATATCAAAAACTGGAGGGCGTGGAAGCCTGTACTATTACCGAGTCGCGTTTCTGGCGTTCCCCGGTGAGTCCCACCTTCCACGGACGTGATATCTTCGCCCCCGTGGCCGCCCACCTCTCGCTGGGCACGCCCGTATCGGCTTTCGGCAGTCCGGTGGATTCGTTGATAGTTCTGCCGGTATCCGGTCCCCGTCGTATGCGGGACGGTGCGCTGGCGGGCACTATCCTGCACGTGGACAACTTCGGCAACCTGATTACCGACATCAAGTCCGACGACCTTCCCGCAGAAACCGGCGAAATTACCGTTGAGGTCGGCGGCAAGGTCATTCGCGGCTTGAGCCTTACCTACGGCGCCGCCGACGGTCTGCTGACGTGTATCGGCAGCAGCGGTCATCTGGAAATAGCGTTGAAAAACGGGGATGCGGCGGACTTTATCGGTGCCAAAGCGGGCGATGAAGTCACAATCAGAGTAGTTCCTTAAGAAATAGTGTCTTTTTAGGGCTTATAGCTATTGACAAATACGAGCGGTGGTGCTACTCTGCATGGCAGGATAATTAAGGAGGTGCGGAGATGCAGGCTTATTGCATGAAGTGCAGGAAAAAGGTAGAGATCAAAAATCCTAAATCGGTTACCCTCAAGAACGGGCGTCCGGC
Organism: uncultured Dehalococcoidaceae bacterium; assembly: GCA_964584575.1. Taxonomy (GTDB): domain Bacteria; phylum Chloroflexota; class Dehalococcoidia; order Dehalococcoidales; family RBG-16-60-22; genus JAFGPF01. Next base: position 13,351 of record CAZPAS010000025.1, read on the forward strand.
GACTCAGGGTGTTTGCCCCGGCTGCGGCACCAAGGTCTTCAGAATCGGCAAGGGTTAATATACCTGCGGCGCTCCTCCGGTAACGCAATAGTAACCGAAACCAGCACCATTTTCGTAACTCCTGAACGGCAGGCTATCTCACAGCGGGACTGCTATCTCCGATAACCTGCGTCCGGCTGGAATATAGTTCCGCGATTGCGGTTAACTGCTGTAGTGAGATGCGTTCTGAATAAATAGGAAGGCATGGTATGGGCTGTGCCTTCTTTTACTTAACGTCTGTATTATAGCAATAAACGTTTCTTACGCCACTTTCCATCGTTCTTAAAAACCCCCTGTTCCTTTTCCGGAGGCTATAACCGTTGTCCGGACTGCCATAGCAGGGGGAATTTAAAACAGGAGAGAGAAATTGGGACAGGTTATCCTGCCCGGGAAAGGGCTGCTTTCCTGGCTTACCCTTTTCCGTCTGGGGGCTACCGCTCGCGGCGTGCTTCCCTTTCTCCTGGGCGCCGTCATCGCCTGGAGTCAGGGTATCCCTATCGACTGGTTAATACTGCTTCTCTCGTCAATAGCCGTAATCTGCATCATGTTAATGACCTTCCTCGTTAATGAGTATTACGACTATGAGGTAGACGTGGCTAACCGCGACTATCATATGTTTTCCGGCGGCAGCCGCATCCTGCCTATGGGACTTATCCCCCGCCGCCACGCCATCATCGCTGCCTATGTCTTTCTCGCCTTCGCTATAGCTTTCGGTCTATCGTTTTATTTCTATTTCCATACCGGGCCTCTGACTATACCCCTGGGGGCAGCGGCCATCATTATCGGCTATTTCTACACTGCCGGGCCACTCCGGCTTTCCTACCGCGGTCTGGGTGAAATCTGTATCGCGTTTAATTGCGGCTGGCTGGCTACCATCACCGGCTATTATCTGCAGGCCGGACACCTCGATGCTGTAGCCACGCTGGCCTCGCTGCCCGGGGCGATTAGCGTCTTTCTGGTCATTTTGATGAACGAGATTCCCGATATCAGGTCGGACAGGCTTTACGGCAAGAATAATCTGGTGGTGAGGCTGGGTGGCGAAAAGGCGGGCATGCTTTACGCAGCCCTGCTCATTATGTGTTATGTGAATATTATTGTTATTGTCTTCTTCGGCGTGCCTGTAATCAGCACTTACCTTTCGGTCATCCTGCTTCCCTTTATAGTATGGATTATCCTGACGATGCGTCGGAAAGGACTTGCCGACCGGGAAGCACAGGAGAAGCTGAGCCTCGGCACCATGGTCTTCGACCACCTTATCACCGTAATTTACGCCGTCAGTTTTGCCCTGGCCGGACTCGGTAGGACGGAGGCCGGGCCGGGCTACCTTATCGGGCTGGCGGCGGCTTTTATTATCGTTTTCGGAATGGAAGGTCTGGGCATTGCCTGTTCCCGGAGGGTGCTGACGGAGTAAGGCTTGATTACCTCTTCCTCTTCCAGACGGTGCCCTGGGACGTATCTTCCAGCACTATGCCGAGCTTATCGAGTTCATTGCGTATCTCGTCGGCACGCTGCCAGTTCTTTCCCTTGCGGGCGTCAGCCCTCTCCTCGATGAGTCTGTTAATGCGTTCCTGAAGCTCTGCGTCGAGCGGGGCTTCCTCGGGCGACTTAAAAGTCAGCCCCAGAATCCCGCCCAGTTCTTTTAATAATTCACGGGCCGCGTGTGAGTCATACGTAGCTTCTTCGGCGCGATTTATCTCCCGC
>CAZPAS010000025.1:15190-17478 GCA_964584575.1 uncultured Dehalococcoidaceae bacterium
TTCACGGGCCGCGTGTGAGTCATACGTAGCTTCTTCGGCGCGATTTATCTCCCGCACCAGGTCGAAGAGAGTGGCTATTGCCTGGGCGGTATTGAAGTCGTCGTCCATTGCCTCGATGAAATTCTGCCGGTAAATATCAACTTTGAGGCCCTTGGTCCCCGGTCCTGCCTTGCTATCTCCCCCCGCCGCCTGCCGCAGCCTCTCCGCGCCCCGCTCCGCCGCCTCCAGCGCCGTTTCCGTATAGGTCAGCGGACTGCGGTAGTACGAGCTAAGGATAAAGATGCGGATGGCGTCGGCGCTGTACTTCGCGAGGGCGTCACGTATGGTTATCAGGTTGCCCAGGCTCTTGCTCATCTTATCGGCGCCCATCTGGAGCAGTCCGTTGTGCATCCAGTATTTCACGAAAGGCTTCTTGCCGGTGAAGCTTTCCGACTGCACAATCTCGTTCTCGTGGTGGGGAAAGACCAGGTCCTGCCCGCCGCCGTGGATATCCAGCGTCTCGCCGAGATAACGCAGCGACATGGCGCTGCACTCGATGTGCCAGCCCGGTCTGCCCTTGCCCCAGGGACTGTCCCACGAAGGCTCGTCCGGCTTGGCTTCCTTCCAGAGGGCAAAGTCCATGGGGTCTTCCTTCTCCTCCCCGATTCCGCAGGCTGCCCCGGACCTCATAGAGTCCAGGCTGCGGTGAGACAGCTTGCCGTAGTCGGGCACGTTCCTGACCCGGAAGTAGACGTTCCCGCCGACCGCGTAGGCGTAGCCTTTTTCGATTAATCCCTGAACCACCTCGATTATCTTGGGGATTTCTTCGGTGGCGCGGGGGTAGACGTCCGCCCGCAGGATGTTCAGGTTGTCCATGTCCTCGAAGTACCGCTCCGTGTATTTGTCCGTCAGTTCCCTGACCGGTATGCCGAGCCGGTTGGCGGTGGCGATGATATTGTCTTCCACGTCCGTGACGTTCTCGACGTGTTTGACCTTATAGCCGCGGAAGATGAGGTAGCGCCGGACGACGTCGAAGATGATGTAGCTCATGGCGTGCCCGATATGCGAATCGCTGTAAGGGTTGATGCCGCAGACGTACATCGTCACCACGTCGCCCTGCGGCTTAAACTCCTCTTTTTTACCGGAGAGAGTGTTGAATATTTTCATCTTACCCGCTTTCTATCAACGCTACGGCGTACGCCGCGATGCCTTCTCCCCGCCCGATCGCCCCCATTTTATTGTTGGTGCTGGCCTTGACGCTAACCTGCTCGTAGGCGATTCCCAGTACCTGGCTGAAATTCCGGCGCATGTCGTCGATATACTCGCGGAGTCGCGGTCTTTCCGCCACCACGGTGGCGTCGATGTTGACCGCCCGCCATCCGTTTTCTTCCAGCTTTTCGATTACCTTATCGAGCAGGTACAGGCTGGAGACTTCCTTAAACTCGGGGTCGCCGGGGGGGAAATGCGTGCCGATATCCCCCAGCGCCGCCGCCCCCAGCAGGGCGTCGATGACGGCATGGGTGAGGGCATCGGCGTCGCTCCAGCCTTCCAGCCCTTCGTCGAAGGGTATGTGCACGCCCCCCAGCACCAGTTTCCGTCCCGGTTCCAGGGGGTGGGCGTCGTAGCCGATTCCTATCCTCATGTTATTTTTCATATTTCTTCAGCAGCAGTTCGGCGATAGCGAGGTCGTCCGGTGTGGTCACTTTTATATTATCATAAGAGCCCTCGAAGAGTTTAACCCTGTGTCCCAGCATCTCCACCAGCGAGGCGTCGTCCGTGACGTTGCTGACGTCCTGTTTGTGGGCAATCTGGATAACGTCGAAGCGAAAGACCTGCGGGGTCTGTACGGCGCGCAGATTTCGTCTTGGCGGCGTCTGGCGCACTATCCCGTCCTTCTCCACGACCTTGATGGTGTCCGTGACGGGCACCGCCGCCGCGGCCGCCCCCGTTTCCCTGGCCGCCTCCAGCCCGCGCTCGATAAGGTCGATGGTTACCAGCGGGCGGGCGCCGTCGTGGATGATAACCCAGTCGAATTCCTCCAGCCGTTCCAGTCCCGCCGCCACCGAGTCCTGCCGTCTCTCGCCCCCGAGGCAGATATCGGTCACCTTGGACCACTCGGGGCCGGTGACCAGGGCGCGGCACTGCTGCTCTTTCTGACCGCTTATCACCACCACTATCTGGTCGATGAGTTTGCTTTCCTGGAAGGGGCGGGTGGCGCGCAGCAGGACGGGCACGCCCGCCAGCGGGGCGAACACCTTATCCATGCCCCGCATCCTTTTACCCTCCCCGGCGGCGACGATAATGGCGGC
>CAZPAS010000026.1:0-17341 GCA_964584575.1 uncultured Dehalococcoidaceae bacterium
TGAGCACCAGTCCCCCCAGTCCCATATAGCTGGCGGACATCAGGGGGTCGTGGGCAACGTTCACACCCACGTGCTTCATAATCGCCAGAGAGCGCAGCCCGCTGATTGCCGCCGCCATTGCTACTTCCAAGGCGACCTTCTCATTAACGGACCACTCGGCGTACATGCCCAGTTCGTCGGCGGCTTCCACCAGCGCCGCGGTGATTTCGCTGGAAGGCGTGCCGGGATAAGACGCCACTAACTGCACACCAGCCTCAATAGCCCCGCGGGCGATAGCCTCATTGCCGAGCATGAAAAGCCGGGCGCCGGGTGCTTCGGAAGTTATCGTTACGCCAGCTACTTTATTCAATAGAATCCTCCTCACCAGAGAATCAACTCTATTTCATCGGTCGAAAAGCAAGTAAAGTTAGTTTAATAGCGGAGTTTACGCCTGTTTCATTTAACATTCTACACGCTTGCAGGCGTACTTGACAAACAGGTTGACAAATCACCATGAACAAGTTAACATTATGTCACAACACTAATGTACATTGAGGGACTTTATATGTCCATTGAAGAAAATAAAGTCCTCGTCCGCCGCATTTACGAACTCCTGAATCGAAAAGAATTTGACGCATCTTATAAATATTTCGCCCCTGAATTCGTTTTCCACTCCCCGGATGGCGACTGGTCTTTGGTACAGGTTAGACAATTCGACACCATTTTTTACGCTGCTTTCCCGGATATGAGCGTCACTATCGAGGATATGGTTGCCGAGGGAGACAAGGTATCCGTACGGGTAACTTATAGAGGGACTCATCAGAGAGAGTTTATGGGTATCGCCCCTACTGGAAATAAACTAAATATTACTAATGCCAATACATTGAGAATTACGGACGGAAAATTCGTTGAAGGCTGGAATGTTACCGACCTTCGTCTAATGGAGCAGCTTGGCGTTATTCCCAAGTAAAAAGAAAAGGAGGTATATCAGTAATGAAAGTATTGGCATTCAACAGCAGCCCCAGTAAGGATAAGGGTAATACGGCCCTTATTCTCAATCCTTTCCTTGAGGGAATGAAAGAGGCAGGAGCGGATGTGGAGGTATTATACACCAAGGACTTGAATATCAATCCCTGCCAGGGTAAGTTCACCTGCTGGCTAAAGACCCCCGGAGAGTGTTTCCAGAAGGATGATATGCAGCAAGTATACCCCAAACTCAAAGCAGACGTGATAGTACACGCTAGCCCCATATACGTGGACGGGATTAACGGGCCCCTGAAAAACCTTATTGATAGGTGTATCCCTGTAGCCGAACCTTTTGTCGAACTGCGCGACGGTCACTGCCGGCATCCTCTACGTAATAAAACGGGAACTAATGCAGGCAAAGTGGTGCTGGTCTCCACCTGCGGCTTCTGGGAGATTGATAATTTCGAGCCTGCGATATTCCACATGAAAGCGGCTTGCAAGAACATGAACCGTACGTTTGCCGGAGCGCTTGTACGACCCTGCGCCCACGCGTTTCAGGCTATGTTAGCTATGGGGGCACCGGTAAAGGACATCCCGGAGGCGGCAAAGGAGGCCGGACGCCAGCTGGTCAAAGATGGAGAAATGAGCGAGGCAACGTTGAACATCATCAGCCGCGAACTTATACCGCTCGAGACGTTCATACAGATGTCCAACAAGACTTTCGAACAGCTGATTGAGGCAGCGAATAAATCATAGCGAGAATACCTTTATCCCAATGATACATCAAAGCAGGCGCTACTATGGACACTCAAGAGTTCGCCGATAAGCTAATCAAAGCCATGAATGAAGCTATGGTAAATGGTCATGTTGATACACTGGAGGAATTGGAAGACCCTAATGTGGTCTATCATGTGGCATCATTTGGAGATCTGGTGGGGCATGAAGCGCACAAGCAGGATATCCTGGTTTTGCGGCCGGCTAATTCGTTGAAGGCTGGGATGTTACCGACCTTCATCTAATGCAGCAGCTTGGCGTTATTCCCAAGTAATAAAGAAAAGGAGGTAAGCAATTGACACTCGAAGAATTTAAGACTAAATTCGTCAGGGCGGAGGAAGAGGCCATGCTCAAAGGCAACGTGGACGAACTTGATGAAATCTACAGCCCCGACCTAGTTATCCACTCGGAGCAATTCCCTTTCCAAGAACTTAAGGGAATAGAAGCACGCAAACAACAGGTCCGTGCCAACAGTGAGGCCTTCCAGATTATCAAGCTGGACTGGGACGAAATGGTCGGAGAGGGTGATACCATTGCCTACCGGTATACCATACGCATGAAGCACACCGGTAATTCACCGATGGTGCCGATTCCTCCCACCGGTAAAGAGATGGTGGTAAAAGGCGACCAGTTCCTGCACCTGAAGGATGGTAAAGTCTGCGAAGTATTCGGTCACATTGATATGCTGGGCATGCTCCAGCAACTAGGGGTTATGCCCGGTAGATAAACAACAGCCGACTAAAACATCAGTACGTTCCGTATCACCTCGCCCTTGTCCGATGACGCTATCGCCTCGTTAATCTGCTCGAAGGGGTAATGCCCGGAAACCAGCTCGTCCAGCTTGAACCGCCCCGCCTGGTACAACTCGATTATTCTCGCCACGTCCATCCGCAGTCGCACCGCCCCCATGGCGCTGCCCGTCAGCTTCCTCCCCCGCATGAAGTCGGTCGGCGTCCAGGCGGAAAGCTGCTCCCCGTGGCCGTGACCGATGACGCACGTGGTGCCGTCCGGCGCGGACATCATGAAGCCCTGCCGCAGTATCTCGATTCCCGCCACCGCCACGATGACGAAGTCCGCCCCCCGTCCGTACGTAAGCTCATACACCGCCTTAATCGGGTCTTTCACCTCCGCCGCATTCACCGTATGCGTCGCCCCGAACTTCTTCGCCCTCTCCAGCTTGCTGTCGCGTACGTCCACGGCGATAATCGGGAAAGCCCCCACATGGTTCGCCCCCTGTATGGCGTTGAGTCCCACGCCACCGCAGCCGATGACGGCGATGCTGCTGTTGGCGGTGACTTTAGCTCGATACATCACCGCCCCGAAACCTGAAATAACACCGCAGGCAATCAGGCATGCCCGGTCCATGGGCAGGTCTTCCGGCACTTTCACTAAATTGGGCTCGGGGATAACGGCGTACTCGGTAAATCCCGCCACGTCGCCGGCGTACTGCGCAATGCGCTGTCCCGTTTTGCTGGCGAATCTGCCCTTCCCGAACAGGTAAAGCCGATTGGTCTGGCACAGGGCGGGACTGCCGATACGGCAGTAGTAGCACTGACCGCAGCCTTCCGGTATGATGCTGGCGATTACATGGTCGCCGGGCTTGACGTAGGTAACTCCCTCCCCCACCTCCTCCACGTATCCGGCGGCTTCATGACCCGGTATAGCCGGGAGAGGACAGGGGCCGTGTTCCCCCTTGATGGCATGGATATCGCTGTGGCAGATAGCCGTCGCCGCCATGCGTATCTTAACGTCGCCCTTCCCCACCGGGTCCAGGACGACCTCCTCTATCACCAGTGGTTTGCCGAACTCATAACAGACAGCCGCTTTCATATTTCCTCCTTGACAGGACATATTTCAAAAGCAGTCTATACACCGCCGTTAATAATTGTCAAACACCATGCGGTTGCTTAATCGATGAGCTAAAGAGTAAACTAATAACCAAGCAATAATTAAGGAGGTTAAAAATGGCTTCGCAAAAATACTCCAATTACATCATTGAGTACGACTCCACCCGGTGGCCCATGGAGCGCCGCCCGATTGTATCGCGTATGGAGGATAGCCTCGCCAAAGGCAGTCACTTTTATATAATGCACTGGGTAGCGCCGGGCTTCGCCGATAACCTCGGTGACTTCCCATACGCCGGACATCCGCCGCACATTCACAAGGACGCCGAGCTGCTCTTTCACATCGGCGGCAACCCGGAGGACCCGATGGACCTGGGGGCGGAAGTAATCATGTACCTAGGCCCGGAGTTGGAAGAGTACCATATAACCCGCACCTGCTGCATCTGGATACCGGCGAACTTTATTCATTCCCCCTGGAAACCGATCAGGGTAGACCGTCCGTTTTTATTCATCGAGGTGAACCAGGGACCTTCCCATACGGAAAAGTCCTACCGCCAGCTTCTGCCCAGGGAAGCCCGGGAGCGAATGGACTGGTCGATGTGGCCGGACGAGGGATATGAAATTCCGGCTTGATAAATTCGGTATTGCACATTAAAACTGGAGGTTAACGTGGCTTATACAATTAACCAGAAGAAATGTCTCAAGTGCGGTCTCTGCGTCACCGAGTGCCCGGAAAAGGCAATCGTGGTGGATGATAAGGTGACGGAAGACGACGGACTGGTTCTATATACCGTGAGAATCGACCCCGATAAATGTACGGAGTGCGGTGTCTGCGTCTCCTACGAATGGTGGTGCCCGGCCAAGGCAATCGTTAAGGCATAAGAAATCGGCAATATGTCTGCTATCCTTGAAATAACCGATTTCCCGCATGAATTACGAGACACCCTGCCGGAAACGTACCGGCTGCTGAAGGAGGCTCATTTAATAGTCCACTCGGACGTGCGGAGAATCTTCTTGCACGGTTCGAGGGGGCCGGCGGGGGGCTACCGTGACGATTCGGACATAGACCTCTGTTTTCTCACCGGCATAGACACCGCAAGCCTCCCGGAAGATGAACTCAGCCGTCGGATGAGAGCGGTATTGATGACGACCCTGGAAAATTCTCATTGCCCGGTCGAGCTTGATTTGGCAATCGCCTACGACCGTAACGACTGCGGTCTCTCTTGCTTCGATGTCGCCAGTTACGAAGAATTACGATGTGAAAAAGAATCGCAGGGCTGCATGGGCCTGTACAAGATTCAAAAAGGTTACGACGGCTTCGTGCCGCCGATAACGCTGGTAAGTAAAATCTTCCCCTTTTTAATGATATGGAACAAATAGAGGAGATGATAAAATGGCGGAACTGAAATACAGTAAGTACTTTCTCCACGAGCTCCCCGACGAGCAGCGCTTTAAGGGCTTCGCCAAGATGCCGACGATGGTCGCCTATACCGACAACGACATCATCGAGGGCAGCAAATACTTTTCCGTGATGATTATGGGAGAGGAAGCGACCAAACACCCCGGACACGGTCCCCATATCCACCAGGACCCGGAACTGCTCGTGGCGCTGGGCACCGACCCGGATAATCCCCGCGACCTCGGGGCGAAGATGGAAATGTGCATGGGGCCGGAGATGGAAAGCCATATCATTACCGAGTCGACGATGATATGGGTGCCGGCTAAGTTCGTTCACGCCCCGTTCCGGATACTTGAGGTCACCCGCCCCTTCATCTTTATCCAGTGCCAGTATGCTTCCAAACTCACGGAGACCTCTTTGAAAAAGCTGGTTGACAAAGAGATGTGGGACAAGATGGTCTTCATCGACGCGGACGGCACGGAGAAAGACTCTTAGCCAGGAAAATCACGTTGGCAATATCTCTTAAACAACACTACTATTATACGTAGCTGCATTTTCTTGCATTGTTCTACCCGAATGTCATAGAATTTGCCTGTCCAGTCTAATAACGAAGGGAGAAATCCGGTGGCAGATACGAAATATGGAAACCTGTTGACGACATTGAAATTCATGCAGGGTCGCGGTGGAGCCAACGCCAGGGAGCTGGTGTTCGTGGGTGGCGACCAGCTGACGGGGTTCGACCTTAATTTCATCATCGGCGTTTACGACCAGGTCGGTGACTGGGCTCCCGGGATGGGAGCGCACGTGCACCCCTTCGACGAGTTACTGCTGTTTTTCGGGTATGATGACAACGACCTTAATATCTTGGGCTCTGATATGTCGCTGGCGCTGGGCAAGGAACAGGAAGTACACCGCTTCAGCGTCCCCACCGTCGCCGTGGCGCCCCAGAACCTGCCCCACTGTCCCCTCATCACCGAGAAGGTCCACCGGGATTTCGGGCATTTCCACCTGGCGCTCAGCGCCAAGTACTCCGGCGAAGGCGTGCCGCAGGAAGGCACGACCGACGGTACCAGGTACGCCCATCTGGTGAACAAGATGGTTGTCGAGGAAGGCCCCGGCGGAGCGGACGCCCGGCAGGTAATCGCCGTTTCCGGCGATGAGTTGGAAGGACTTAATATCAATTTCCGGATGGGACTCTATAACCAGCCGGGAGAGTGGTATCCCGGCGAGGGCGCCCGGGTGCACCCGTACGACGAATGTCTGGTGTTCTTCGGGCACAAGACGGAAGACCTGAGCTACCTGGGAGCGGAAATCACCATAGAAATCGGGCAGGAGCACGAGAAACATACCTTCGACGTTCCCACCGTCGTCGCCCTCCCCAAGGGCACGCCGCACTACCCGATAACCTGCAATCGCGTCGAGAGACCCTACGGCGTCATGAAGGTCGGGCTCGGCGCCAAATACCAGAGTTCACCGGCGGACTGATGGAAGAGAAAAAAGGATATTCGTTCCGTTGCATGCGCTGCCTCGGCGGCAGGATTACCGTACCGCGCGGGGAGACTACCGCTCATTGCCCGCATTGCGGTCAGGGCTGGCGCATCACCTGGGTAACGCCGGAGGTTGCCAAGATAAGGGGCAGGCTCATCGAGGAAGGAAAGACGCATGGAACGTCTGGCAATAGTTGACCTCACCACCGAGCAGGCGGTCGTGAAAGATATCCCCGACGAATTGCTGCGAATGTATCTCGGCGGGGAGGGACTTAATACCTACCTGCTCTACAACCACCTCGCTCCAGGCACCGACGCTCTAAGCCCTGATAATCCCCTGATATTCGGGGCGGGGCTTATTTCGGGCTATGATGTCTCATCGTCCCGATTCGAAGTCACCTCTAAATCGGTCGAGGGCGAGGGCGGTTTCGGCACCAGCAACTGCGGTGGACACTGGTCCGCCGAACTCAAGTTCGCCGGATTTCAGCACCTCGTTATCAAGGGCAAGGCTAAACGCCCGACCTACCTGTATATTCACGACGGGGAAATCGAGTTCCGGGACGCCTCTTTTCTCTGGGGACACGACACATATGAATGTCAGGAGCTGATACAGGACGACCTCGGCGATACGCAGGTCAAGATAGCCATGATTGGCCAGGCCGGTGAGAATCTCGTTAAATTCGCCAATATTATGCACGGACTCAAGAGGGCCGCCGGCAGGACGGGCATGGGCTGCGTCATGGGTTCGAAACTGCTCAAGGCGATAGTCGTCCGGGGCAGGCAGGGACTCCAGCCCCACGACCCCGACAGGCTGCTCGAGGTAAACAGCAATCACCTCCACCAGATAACCAGCACCAAGATTTACCCCGTCATTTCCCGCTACGGGACTCTCACTATCTTCTGCGTGGCGAACCAGAGCGGGACGATGTCCGTCCGGAATAATCAGCTAAACTATTTCGAGGAGGCGGAAGGCCACCTCGACGACGAGATATTCGAGGAGCAGTACAAGACCAAGACCCTGGCCTGCTACGCCTGTCCGCTGCGTTGCAGTCACCGCTACCGAATCAACACCGGCCCCTATGCGGGGGTCTGGGGCGAAGGCCCCGAGTTCTACATGATGGCCGGGTTCGGTCCCGCGGTGGGCAACGCCGACTGGGAACTGATACTCGCCGCCAATACGCTGATAAACCGCTACGGGCTGGACGTCGGTTCCAGCAGCGGCTACATTGCCTGGCTGATGGAACTGTGGCAGCGGGGCATTATCAACGAAAAAGACACCGGAGGCTTGAACCTCGATTGGGGCAACCAGGAGTCGATACTCACCCTCCTGCACCAGATGGCCAAGAATGAAGGACTCGGCGGCATGATAGGTCAGCAGGCATCGCTGGCGGTCAACGCCTTCGGCAAGGACGCCGGCAAGTACCTGTACACCCAGCGCGGCATGATGCACGAAAGTCCCCAGAACTTCCGCGCCGCCCGCGCAACGGCGCTCGGGGAGGCTACCGCCAATCGCGGCAGCGACCACCTCAAAGGCAGGTGCTCTCTGGAGTTTTTCGGCATGCCACCGGAAGTGCTGGAAAAGATATACGGCAGGCCTATCGCCTCGGCGCTTAACTCCTGGGACGGCAAGGCATGGATGGCGGCCTGGACACAGCACTTCACCACCGTTATCGATTCTTTAGGTTACTGTAAATTCGCCACCATCTGGCCCGGCTCCACCCATAACCTGAACTACGGCAACTTCTGCGAGACCATCAACGCCGTCAAGGGCTGGGACATGACCCCCGACGAACTTATGGAAATCGGGGAAAGGGTCTGGAACCTCCAGCGCTTATATATTCAGCGCGAGACCGGCGCCCTACGAGAGCACGACATTCCGCCTTCCATATACTTTCAGCCGCAGCCGCTGGAACCACTCAAGGGAGAAAAACTCGACCATGACGAGTATAATCGCGCCCTGGACGAATATTACGATATCCGCGGCTGGACAAAGGAAGGCACGCCTACTGCGGAAACGCTGGTCAAACTCAAGCTCGATAAGGAGCCGTCCAACCTGATATGAAAGCAAATGAGAATACATTAATGGAACAGAAAACTTTTTTCATACGCGCCGAGTTCTGCACGGGCTGCGGACTCTGCCAGCTTGCCTGCTCCATGGTCAAGGAAAAACAGCCCAATCCCGCCAGGGCGAGGATAACGGTCAAAAGGCTGGTCATGGACGGCCTGATGATTCCGTATATCTGCCTCAACTGTAAGAAGCCCGCCTGCATAGAGGCGTGCCACCGCAAGGCTATCAGCAAGGACCCCCGAACAGGCTGGGTGACCATAGACAAAGAGAAATGCAACAACTGTAAATTATGCGTCGCCGCCTGTCCGTTCTCGGCGATAGTGGTGACGCCTGACGACGAGGTGCTGCTCTGCGACGTCTGTGGAGGCAGCCCGAAGTGCGTGGAAATGTGCCCCACCGGAGCGCTTAGATTCGCCAGCCGTTCCGAGGGCATCGCCGGTTCCACGGACACAGCCGCCGTAAATGTCTTCAAGTCTCAGGATTAAAGGAGATTATTATAAGCGCGCTTGCCGATTTATAATATATCCCACTCTTTTCCGGAGGGTAATTCCATGAAGGACATAGTGGAAATCAATGAAGAAGACCCGGTTCTGAGAACATTCATCCTGTTCACCCAGACAGCCCGCGTATCAGCCAAATACCAGGACGCTTACATGAACAGGAAAACGGGACTCTCGGACGTCAAGCTGATAGTGCTGATGGCCTATTTTTATGACCCGACCGCATCCATTACCCCCTCGCAGATTGCCCGGTGGACGGATACGGACCCTCATAACGTTACGACGCTGGTCAACCGGATGAAACGGGAAGGATTACTCGAGACCAGGCGTGACGATAAGGATAGAAGGTTCTTAAGAATTTCCATTACGGAAAAGGGACGCACGGCTCTCAAAGAGGCGATGCCGGCGGCACAGCAGGTCCTCGACCGTTTGATGGCATCGCTTTCCAAGGATGACCTGCTATTGCTGGAAAAGTCCCTCAAGGTCATCAGGCATAACGCCTACGAAGGCATGGCAAGCCTCGCGGATAACAAGTAGGTTCTCGCACTTAATTTTCCTTATATCTTATTGACTATTGGCTATATATAATATATATTTCATATATGAATCTAGTTGACAAAACATACATTTTACACGATTTAGACGTTTAACACGTGTTTCCTGTGAAATATACTCTATTGATATGAACCGAAGGAGGCATAATGCGCAAAAAAACCCGCGAAGTATTCCTGGCAAATTTGCTTTCAGACCTGGTCTCAAGATATCCGGACTGGCAGATAAAAGACCATTGCAGGATTGAGATAGAGGGACAGACCGGCAACCTCTGGCCACAGGCGGATATCCTCATCAGCATGCCTGGACGCAGGTTCATCATAGAGTATGACGAGGACAGCGACCCCGGCAGAAGCCTCGTGAAATACTGGCCCGTTCTGGACGAGTCCAATCATGCTATAACCATTATTGAAGTGTGGAAAGGCGGCAAGACGGTCGGCAGGGGCTTTGCCACGCTGGCTAAATGGATGGGCACAAGGCTCATGCAACTCTACCCGGGGACCATATACGAATTCATCGAAAGAACGGACGAACCCGCCGAACAGATTACCGGGAGGATAGCCCGGATGATTTTGGGGAGAGAGAGATTTTTAAGTGAGTAATGCTTGCCGACCTTGATAATCCCCAAGAATCTAACCACATGATAAAAGTGGATATACCGGCCCTGCCAGATGACTTTATGGGAATGGTGGGCGGTGGTGTACGATACGTGGAACTTTCAAGTTGTCATTTAATTTACAGGTTAGTAGATTGTGGCCTTTGGAGAATTGAATAATACTTGGAACGTGGTAGCTATCTTTCCCGTAAAAATGTGCGTCCGATTCCACATATGAACGCTAGCCTTAAAAACTACAAAGCTAAAAGGAAACATTATTTCAGGGAGAGAATAACTCTACTCCATCTCCCTGTCTAATAAGCCAATATCTTTTACTTGTTTGTTACCTTCGAAGAAATAAGAAAATAGTGTAAATGGCTCCTAAGCTGCGACACTCTCCCCAAGAACTGGCTTCCTCTCCGTTAACGGCTTAGCTTCCCTGGTATGGAGGCATAGAAATCGTAACAAGAAGACGAGGTCAAATTGTAAAAGTAAACCGGCCAAATAGCCAAAACCATTGATGTGAAGTTTTTCGATAATGGTGGAGTTCACTTCAGATTAAGTCCAGACTAAGGCAACTAACGCACCTGAATCTATTTCATCTCGTACTTCTTGAGAGCATCGGGATCTAATTCCAACCCCAAACCGGCTTTTTCGGAGATGTTCATGTAGCCGTCTTTTACCTGGGGAGGCTCTTGGTAGATTAAGTCCCACCATGGCATATATTCAACCATAAAACCATTGGGAACAGCTGCAACCAAGTGCGAGGAGAATTCATCAAACAAGTGGCTGGCTACTGGTACCTTCCATGCTTGAGCCATAGCAGCCACTTTCATCCATTCGGTTACCCCGCCCACTCGTTGCAAATCGACTATGAGTACATTTACGGCCCGTTTTTCCATCAACTGGCGAAATTCATACTTCGTACAATACGTCTCCCCCGCAGCGATAGGAATACTTAAGGCATTTGCTACTTGACGCAGGTCTTCGGCATCATCACTGGCTAAAGGGTCTTCTAACCATTTCACGTTATAGGGCTCGAGGGCGTGGCCTATCTTGATGGCTTGCGGCACTGTCCATGACCAGTTAGCATCAATCATTATATCAATGTCCTCGCCAACCGCCTCACGAGTGACCCTTATTCTTTCAATTTCAGCGCTTAAAGGTTTATCTCCCATATTCATTTTCATACATCGGAAACCCTGGTCTACAAGCAACGCCGCATCTTTTTGCAGTTCATCCAGGGTCCAGTTTCGAAACAGCATATGGCTGGCATAAGCAGGGACCCTTTCACTGTAACCCCCGAGGAGACGCGACAAAGGCATCCCCAATGTCTTTGCTCGTATAACCCAGAGCGCACTATCAATTGCAGAAAGGGCATATATACCGTATCCCCGGTGTCCCATGTGACCTGTTGCCTCAAAGAGCTTTTCCCAGGCCTCCGCCCACCGGAATACATCCTGCCCTATGATTACTTCGCCCAATTCATCAATAGCTACTTTAAGAGATTTGACTCGCTTATCCTCTTCTGCGAATGCGATTCCAAATCCATCTATACCTTCATCGGTAATTAATTGCACTACTATTGGGTTGAATCTGGAGAACAGACGAGACTTGTTACCGACAAACATGGGCCTTTCTAACGGGATTGAAAGGGCAGTACTGCGTATTTGAGCTACTTTCATGTCATTTCCCTTTCAGAGAGATAATCTGATCCGTCCCCAATAGTGACACCACCTGTTACCTCGTTACCATAATTAAAACGGCTTCAGGAGTTGGTGGTTGATATTTAAGAGTACTATGGAAACGTACATGATTATACTCCGTCCCCCAGTACTCAAGCAAGACCTTCGCTCCTTTCGGTGTCAGCATATCGAATGTGCGGAGATATCCCCTGCCCGCGGGACTTGATAAACCCCTCAAACAGAAAGCCGGCATTAGTTGGCGCCAGCTTATGCGTTCTTATGATCGGATTTGCATTGGTGGGCGGTAGAGGATTTGAACCACTGACCTCCGCGATGTCAACGCGGCGCTCTAACCAACTGAGCTAACCGCCCACAGTCAGATTAATTCTACTAGATACCCCGTTTATCGTCAACCTCCCTCCAATATATGCCCCGTACCTGATGATGTGGTAAAATGGATAAATTTACATCTTTCCTTCACGGACGGTAACTAACTACGGGAGGTCGGCACGAATGAACGTTCTTAGGGGACTTGGCACTGCTATCTTGAGTCTTCTCCTTTTTCTCTGTCTTACCGTTTTCAGCGTCGCCTTCCTCCTCCAGAGCACCGTGCTCAATCCCGACTTCGTCGTTAAGCAGGTCGACAGAATCGACGTTTCGGAAATCGTCGACGAGCTTGCCGGGGACCTGTTTTCCCAAGACCTGCCCGGCGAGGCGCAGTTCCTGCAGGAAGCCGTATACAATATCATCGACGACCAGGAACCGTGGCTCAAGGAGCAGTTCCGCTACGTCATCAATACCGCTTACGATTACCTGCTGAGCGATACCGATACACTGGAAATCACCATTGACCTGGCTGCGGTCAAGGCGGGACTGAAAGAGAGTATCTGGGACTCCCTTACCGAACAGGCGGCTGACTGGCTTCCTGACGTCGTTACGAACGAACTGAGTCCGTACATCGATGAGCATTTCGACGAATACACCGGGCTGATTCCGGACGAATACGTCCCGCCGGGGATTACCGACCTGCCGGAAGAACAGCTTATAGGATTCCTCGACCTGTACTTGCAGGACATCGGTCAGGAGATAGAGCAGCAGGACCTGATGCCGGAAATCACCGGACTTCTGGAAGTCCTCCTCAAGCCTTATTACGACGATTATGCCGATGAGTTCCTGGAGGTAGTGCCTGCCCAGATAGAGTGGAACGAAGACAACATTCCCGCCGACGTCATGGACCAGTTACTGATGGCAAGGGAGTATATCGGCTACTTCCAGGCGGGCTTCTACTGGCTCATCTTTATCATGGTCGTGCTGGCCGGCTTGATATTCCTGGTTAACTGGAACGTCAGGAATGCCTGCCGCGCGCTGGGTATAGACCTGATTGTCTTCGGTGCTCTTGACCTTATCGGCGTTATCGCCGCCAGGCTCGCAAACCCCCTGGACATGATACCGGATATGCCTGCGACGTTTGAGTCCTGGCTGACTGCCCTTTATAACGACGTCCTCTCCATAATGATGTGGTTCAGCATCGGCATACTGATTATCGGGATAGCCCTCCTGGTGGTATCATTCGTCGTCAAGCCCAAACCATCAGAGGCAGCCTACGATGACTAAACGCCTGGCTATCGCTGCGGTTCTCCTGCTGTTTCTACTGGCTTCCGTATGCTCCTGCATGGGGTCAGGTACTGCGCCCGTGGCGCAGCTTACGATACTCCGGCAGGAATTGACCAGGGACGAAACGGGCGCGACGGTGGTCTACGTGACTGTGAAGAACAACAGCCAGAACGTTGCCGAGCTTGCCGAGGTAAGTGTGGACTTCTACGACGCCAGCAGGAACTACGTGGACAGCGCCACGGACAGCGTTATAAACCTGCGACCCAACGAGACATGGGACTTTACGTTCAGGTGCGAGGGGGAGCGCTGCAGCGAGGTTACCAGCGCCGAAGTTAATACGACCTCCGGGACAAGCTCAGGGGGATTCTGAAGGCTTGCTCTTTAGCCACCACCCTGCTCCCCCTATTATCACTGCCCCCAACACCATGAACAGCCCGCAGAATACGGCGGCATCGGCGAAGAACTTCTGCGGAAACAGTCGGAGCATGTAACCCT
Source organism: uncultured Dehalococcoidaceae bacterium (assembly GCA_964584575.1). Taxonomy (GTDB): domain Bacteria; phylum Chloroflexota; class Dehalococcoidia; order Dehalococcoidales; family RBG-16-60-22; genus JAFGPF01. The sequence goes on from CAZPAS010000026.1 coordinate 13,959, forward strand.
CCGCCGACCAGAATTCGTTGGTGAAAAACACCAGGTGAAATCTATACCATAGCTCGCCGAACCCCCAGAACACGTCCAGCAGCGCCACCGCCACTATCAGCACCAGCGAGAGACCTCCCCCGTATATCAGCCCTCTCGCCAGCCTCCGCCGGTCTTTAAGCCAGAAAATATTGACTAATACATATGCCAGCAGATACGCAAACGTACCTGTAAAAAGTCCGTAGTCCAGCCACATCAGGTCTTTGACATCTTTGAAGTGGATGGTCTCCTCATCGGTAAACAGCCTGACCGGCTGCCCGTTGCTTACCACTGTAAGCTCCATATACTCGCCGCCGGAGTTGAAATAATCGGTAAGAGAGTCGTAAACACGCTCAATTTCCGCTTTATCCAGCGGCAAGCCGTAAATTGACAGCCTCTGACTCACATCGTATTTATCATAACCGTAATCACATAGCCAGAAGCTCAGGCTGTTCGCCACCGTCCCGATTGCCGCCGTTATCAGCATCACGGGCACGCAGATTATAAAAAGCCATTGCGCTGCGGTTTTCATGACATCGTCACCGGTAAGTAGATTTTACACGAATGTAGCGTAAAACGCACTCATTGGAGAAAAGTATGCTATTGATTGACTGCAACTTGCTTCGGAGGGCGTGCCATGAAGACGAAGATAAGTCCCGCCAGGCAGAAAATGACGGCGGTGATAAAAGCGGGGGTATAGGTAGAGGTGGCGTCGAAAATAGCCCCGGCGACGGTTGTGGCGATGGCGTTGGAGCAGACCTGGAAAGGCAGCACCATCCCCATTACCTGCGCATACCGCTGTCGCGGATAGTAAGCACCTACAAATGTCGGCATGGCGGCGGTCAGCGCGCCGTTGCTCATCCCCTGGAATGCCGCGTAGACGTAAATCAGCCCCAGTTCCCTCGACGATAAGAGAACCACTAGTCCCATAAGCTGGATGGCAAAACAGGCGCTGGCGAGGTATCTCACTTTGAACCTCATTGCCAGAGCCCCGAAAACCAGGCTCCCCAGGATGCTGAACACGGACATAAAACTCATCGTCGTGGCAGCGGTCATAGCACTGAACTTGATATCCTGCAAATAGGCTATCTGGTGTGACACCATCGTTCCCATGGTGAACATATTGGCGGCGGAAAAACCTCCGATAAGCCACGCCGTCGGGCCTTTCATTATCTGCCTGATACCCCAGCCCGACGCCCTGTCATCGGCAGTCGCCTGAGATTCCACCGCCTCCAGTTCGGTGTAGGCATCGGCGGGCATGCCGTCCGGCGTCAACCCCATGTCTTCTGGTCGGTTTCTCGTCAGAATGACGGCACCAAGTAATACCCCGAATAATACAATCACGCCGGCGAGTACCAGCCATGTCTCGCGCCAGCCTATCGCCGAGATCAGAGAAGTTGCCAGGGGCGGGAAAACGAATCCCCCCATGCCTGCGCACGCGATGAAAATCCCCAGCGCCAGGGAACGCTTCTTGATAAACCAGTTATTGACTACCGTAGTACAGGAAATATACCCCCCGAAACCTCCCCCTATCCCGATGAGTATGTACAGGACGTACATGTGCCAGACTTCCTGTACGAAATATACCCCGGCTATCCCCAGTCCCGCCAGCAGGTTGCCGGTTATGAGTGTTATTCTGGGCCGCAGTTTTGCCACGACGATGCCGTAAAGCGGACTGGGCAGCCCGAAGGCGATGATACCTGCCGAAAGCGCCCCCGCCACCATTGCCCGGCTCCAGCCGAATTCCACCGTTATCACGGGCAGCAGCACGCCGAACGAGTTTACGAACACCCCGCCGACGACGAATATCACCAACGCCACGCCGGCAAGCGCGAACCAGCCGTAAAATATCCTGCCTGTTCTGCCGGTTATTGTCTCAGGCACCATCTATAATTTATTCCTGTTTTACTTCTTCCGGGAAAATGTTTGAGGACTGCCGGTTTAAAGACACCGGCGCATGTTCAATTATACGTCCCGCGGCTGTTTTACCGCAAATCTGAAAATCCGTTTTTCGCCGCACTCGACTCTGGTTTTTCCCGCATCGGGGCTGTGTTATAATGATTGAAAATCGGTACCGGGATTATAATGTTTACCCACCTTCACGTTCACACCGAATACAGCCTGCTCGACGGGATGTGCCGTATCCGCCAGCTGGTAAACAGGGCTAAAGAACTGGGCATGGACAGCCTGGCGATTACCGACCACGGCGTCATGTATGGGGTAATCGAATTCTACCGGGAAGCCCGTGAAGCCGGCATCAAACCTATCATCGGCTGCGAGGTCTACATCGCTCCCAACGGCAGGTTAAGCCGTAACGCCGGGGACAAGAACAACTACCACCTCATCCTCCTCGCTAAAGACGTCACCGGCTACGAGAACCTCATCCAGCTCACTACCAAAGCCCACCTTGAGGGATTCTACTACAAGCCGAGAGTCGATAAAGAACTGCTGGAACAGCACAAAGACGGGCTCATCGCCATGAGCGCCTGCCTCTCCGGCGAGGTATCCAGCCTTATCCGGAGCCGGCAGTATGACGAAGCTAAACAGGCAGCCCTCTGGTACCAGCAGACCTTCGGTGATTTCTACCTGGAACTCATGAAGCACCCCATCGCGGAACTGGAAGGGGTTAACAACTATCTGATACAGATGAGCCGGGAACTCGGCATCCCGCTCGTCGCCACCAACGACACTCATTACCTCAATAAAGAGGACGCCTCCGCCCACGATTTATTGCTCTGTATCGGCACCAACACCACCATCCACGATGAAAAACGCATGAAAATGGCGGGTGACACTTTTTACCTCAGGAGTCCGCAGGAGATGGCGGAGCTTTTCAAGGACATTCCCGAGGCGCTGGAAAACACGGGTAAAGTTGCCGCTATGTGTAATCTCGACCTGGAGTTCGGGCGACTGCACCTGCCGGAAATCGATCTGCCGGAGGGCAAGACCCCCGACCAGTATCTTGCCGACCTCTGCCACGAGGACTTCCGCACCTATTACCCCGACCCTACCCCGGAAATAGAGCAGCGCCTGGAATATGAACTCGAAGTCATCGAGACTACACAGTTCGCCAATTACTTCCTCGTCGTCTGGGACATAATCTCGTTCGTAAAGAAACAGAAAATCCTCTTCGGCGTCAGGGGCAGCGCCGCCGCCAGCATCGTCCTGCACTGCCTCGGCATTACCCCCCTCGACCCCATCGAACACGGGCTCGTCTTCGAGCGCTTTCTGAACATTGAACGTAAAGAGATGCCGGATATCGACATGGACTTCCAGGACGACCGCCGCGACGAGGTCATCAACTACGACTCCCAGAAGAACGGACAGGACCACGTCGCCCAGATTATCACCTTCGGAACGCTGGG
>CAZPAS010000027.1:0-11107 GCA_964584575.1 uncultured Dehalococcoidaceae bacterium
TCTCGTAGACGATGCTCAAGAGTTGCGTTTCCTCGTCCCACGTATAGCAGTTGGCCGGGCAGGACAGGACGCAGGCGCGGTGGTCGCAGGTCTTGCAGATTTCCTTATCGACGATGATATGCGCCTGCTCGTCAATCTGGAACTGTGTAAGCTGCTGCAGGTCTTCTATGTTCATAATAACGCCCTGCCTATCTTGATGCCGTCGGCGACCATTCCCGCCAGCCCCACCTTCTTTAGCGCTTCCTTGCGGGCGAGGCGCAGGAGCTTCGAACGGGGCTTACCGTTGACCCGGTAAAGCTTTTCCATGATATCGGCGAGTACCTGCGGGTAAGTGTTGAAGATGCGTTCCCCGTGCATCATGCCGACCGCGTTCTTAAAAGTCTTCATGTCCTGAATAACAAAGCTTTCATCAAGCTTCTTTTTATAGAGCGAGAGCGACCGCGCCGAGTAGTCGCCGGATTCAATGGCTTGAATTGCCGTTTCCGCGGCAAGCACGCCGGAGGTCATGGCGAGGTTGATGCCTTCCAGGTTGATGCCATTGGTGTAGCACAGTCCGGCGGCGTCTCCGGCGACCATCATGCCGTCGGTATAGACTTTCGGCATCGCCCTGATGCCGCCTTCCGGGATAAGGTGCGCCGAGTATTCCAGCGGCACGGCGCCCTTGAGGAGTTTTCTTACCTGCGGGTGCTGTAATAACTCGTCGAGTACGTCATACGGGGCTTTGCCCGACGACTTCAGGGAGTCGAGGTGCACCACCATGCCGACCGATACGTTCTCGCGGTTGGTGTAGAGGAATCCCCCGCCCCGCATGCCGCCGGTCGTCCCCACGAAGCTGATATCCGCCCCCTCGTCCCGGACGAGGTGAAATCGTTCGTTGATGGTCTCTTCCGGCAGTCCCAACAGCAGCTTGATGCCCACGCCCATTGACTTGGCTTTGAAGTCCTTGCGCAGTCCGGCTTTTTCCGCCATAAAGGACAGGACACCGTCGGCGGCGATGACGATGTTTCCTCTCAATTTCCCCTCCCTGCCCTTGACGGTGATGCCGGCTACTCTACCGTCTTTTTTTAGGAGTCCTTCGGCGGTGCACTCGGTAAGCAGCAGCGCCCCTTCTTTAACGGCTTCGTCAGCCAGCCAGCTGTCGAAAGCCGGGCGGAATACCGTAAATCCGTTATAGGGCGGCTGTTCGAACCTCTCGTTTTCAAAGGTAAGAGAAACGGAGGACTCCGGTGTCATGAAGGCGAGCACCTTTTTATAAACGTGCCGTTCCAGCGGCGCGCGTTCCCGGAAGTCTGGCAGCAGTTCGTTCAGGACGGGGGTATTATGCAGCAGCCCACCAAACATGTTCTTGGCGCCGGGGTATTTGCCCCGCTCCACCAGGCAGACATTCAGTCCGGCTCGCGCCAGCTTCAGGGCAGCCAGACTGCCGGCGGGCCCCGCACCCACGATGATTACGTCATAGTATTTCGCCATTGTCTTTCGCGCGCTTTATTTTCTCTATTAGTACCGGTAACACTTCCTTAAGGTCGGCGGCGGCGCCGACGTCCGAGCTCTGGAAGATGGGCGCCTGCGGGTCGCGGTTGACGGCGACTATCTTGCCCGAGTCCTGGATGCCGCCGACGTGGTGAGTGGCCCCGGATATGCCCAGCGCCAGGTAAAACTCCGGGCTGACCACCTTGCCGGTTTGTCCTATCATGCGTTCTCTGGATATCTTACCCCCGTCGACCACCGGGCGGGTGGTGCCGATGGCACCTTCGATAAGTCCGGCGAGTTCTTCCACGAGCGGCAGCAGTTCGTCGGTGGCCGCCCCCATGCCCGCGGAGACCACGGTATCGGCATCGGCGACGTCCACCGTCTGATAATCGGCGGGCAGGTACTCCAGGTGCCGGGTTTTCACCGAGTCTGCTGGTAGTTTCGACTCGATAATCAACGACCTGTTGACGCGCGGTCGGTCGGTCGGAGCTATGTCTAACATCCGCGAGTCCATCGTGACCAGCATCGTTTTATCCGTGTGAAAAACGACCTCCTGATATAGCTGGTCGCCGTAAACGAGGCGGTAAAATCGCGGCTGTTCGGGTTGAGAGAGTTCGATTCTGGCACAGTTGGAAACCACGCCGGTGTCAAGCAGTACGGCGAGTCGGGGGGCAAGCTCCCTGCCGACCACCGTGTTACCCATGAGCAGGAGCCAGGGTTTCTCCGTTTGGATTCTGGGCAGGAGGGCGGCGGCGTACGCCTCGGCGGAGTAATTTTTGAGCAGGGGGTCCTGGAATATGTAAGCCCTGGCGATGCCGTACCTGCCGAGGTCGTCCGATAAGTCACGCGACTGGTCACCGAGTACCAGCGCCGTGACCGTGCCCCCGACCTTTTCCGCAATATATCTGGCTTCGGTCAGGAGTCCGAGGCTTAACTTGGAAAATTCTTCTTCGTCGCCGTGTATTTCCGGCAGCACCCAGATACTTAACGCTTTAGCCATTTCATTATCTCTCTAGTAGATATCCTGGCTTTCCGTACCGCCACTCCGCCCCCACTGGATTCCCGCCTGCGCGGGAATGACGTTATTAGTCACCTGTCCTTAAATTGTCCTGCCGATGTTCTCGCCTTCCAGTATCGCCATGTCTATCTTACGCGGCGCCACACAGTCGCCGACGCGGTAAAGCTCTTTAACCTTGCCCTTGAGGGATTTATAGAGTGCGTCCTCGGCGCGGTTCCCCAGCGCGTAAACCACGGAATCGTGGTCTTTGAAGGTATGCCACTCGTTGTTGTAATAGTTCAGTCCGTTGACCTCCAGCCCCTTTATCTCCACGACGGCTAAGTCGGGAGTGAAGGTGACGACTTTCTGCGCCAGGCGCTGGTGGGAGAGGTAGGAGTCCTGCGAAGGACCAAGCTCGGAGCCGATGGTCGGCGAAGAAGTGACGATATGCACCTGTCTGCCCCGGTCGACGAGCATTTCGACCGTAGCCGTACCCTGGTGATGGCCGTCGTTATCGATGAAGAGGACTTTCTTGCCGACGTCTTTCTCATTGAGAAGAGCCTGCCAGACGTTGAAGACATTCGGTCCATCCGCGCCGGGCAGCGGGTTCTCCTTGGGTACCGACCCCGTGGCGATGATGACCACGTCAGGTACCTGTTCCATGACGAATTCGGCGGTGGCCTCTTTGTTCAGGACGATTTCCACCGGCAGGAGCTTGAGCTGGTTTTCCTCGTTGCGGATGACGGACGCTATTTCCTCCCGTCCCGCCCCCAGCGCGGCGATGTTCACCTGGCCGCCGAGCTTGTCCGCCTTCTCGTACAAAGTAACCGTGTGACCGCGCTGCGCGGCAACCGCCGCGGCACGCAGTCCGGCGGGTCCCCCGCCTACTATCACCACCTTTTTCTTAATCGGCGCGGGTTTAATCGACCCCGCCCCGCGCTCTTTTTCAAAGCCGATGTTGGGATTCTGGATACAGCCGATGGTCTGGTTCAGGCCGACGCGCCCGTAGCAGCCCTGGTTATCGGCGACGCAATAACGTATTTCCTCAAGCCGTCCCTCTTTAGCCTTGTTGGCGATTTCGGGGTCGCATATCTGCGCCCGCACCATGCCTATCATGTCCGCCTGTCCGTCCGCCAGCACCCTCTCCGCCATGACGGGGTCGTTAATCCTCCCGGTGCAGAACACGGGCAGGTCCACCACCTCTTTAATGCCGGCGGCGAGGGGTATGGTGTAACCCAGCGGTGAATGCATGGAAGCGCCCACCAGGTAAAGGTTGTAAAAGGTCGCCAGGCTTAAATCGATGAAGTCGATTTTCTTGCTGGCTTCGAAACGGCGCGCCATTTCTTTAGTGTCGTCCAGCGTCAGTCCGCCCTGTACCATCTCGTCGGCGCAGAGGCGTATCCCCAGCGTATAGTCAGCCCCCACCGTTCTCCTGACCGCCTCGATGACCTCCAGCGGGAATCTCATGCGGTTTTCCACACTCCCGCCGTAGTCGTCGTTGCGCAGGTTGGTCAGGGGCGAGAGGAACTGTCTCAACAGGGAGCTGTGCCCGATCTGTAATTCTATACCGTCGAAGCCGCCTTCCCGTACGTGGCTAGCCGCCCGGCAGAAATACTCGATGACTTCCCGGATGTCCTCTAGCTCCATTTCCTTGGGCACTTCCCGGAACATGAAGTCCGGCACCGGGGAAGGGGCCCAGATGGGCAGTCGGGAATAGGAGCCGTCCCCCTGGGCGCCGTTGTGGTTCAACTGGGCGAAAATCCTGGTCTCGAACTCGTGGACGGCGCGGCAGATACGGCGGTAGCCGGGAACGACCTCCGGTTTGAAGGCATCGATGAGCTTTTCGTAGGCGTGGTCGGTGGGATGGACAGTCTGCTCTTCGGTGATTATCAGTCCGGCGCCGCCTTTTGCCCGCTCCGCCAGGTAACAGGCATAACGCTCGCTTGGCATATTGTTCTCGGCGAGGTTGGTCAGGTGGGAGGAGAAGGAAATCCGGTTGGGCACGACCACCTTGCCTATCTGGAGCGGTGTAAAAAGGTATTTAAATTGCCCGTACATAGTCTCTATCCCCTTCCGGTGATAGTTTTATTTACCTTCGAGCGGCGGCATGGCGGAAATCTCCCGACTCCAGTTGACCAGGCATTCGGGGTCGGCGCTGTTAAGGTCGCGGCTGACGAAGTATGCCACGGCGGGGCAGCCGCCCCGGCAGTTATCGAAGCGCGGGCACTTCCGGCAGGCTTCCGGTTCCAGCTTGCGGAAGTAGTTGAAAGCGACGGAGTTGTCCCAGATATCTTTGAAAGATGCATTCCGGAGACTACCGCCGCAGAACTCGCTTTCCTGCATGAAGGCGCAGGGATAAACGGAGCCGCAGGGGTCGATGCAGCAGGTCATCTTGCACGCGCCGCACATGTCCAGTCCCAGGTTCCTCCTGCCGTCCTGCGATATTGAGAAAAAGGAGTCGCCGGTAAGAATTGAGGGGTCGTCGCCGAGCCAGTCGGCAAGCGCGCGCAGCTGTTCTGCGTTCAGCTTCAGCATCTCCCAGCTTTCTCGGGCTCTGCCCGAAGGGCGAAAGCGGGACACGCGCAAGCTCGCGCCGTAGGACGAAGCCATTTTCTTAAGTAGACTCAACTGCATGAAATTGAGCGAAGTAACCACGGTATTGATGGACAGCGGGAAATTTCTCCCCGCCAGGCGTTCGATTCCTTTAATAATACGGAAAAACGTGCCCTGTCCGCGGATACGGTCATTGACCTCCGGCGTGGCGCCGTCCAGGCTGACCTGCACATTTACCAGCGGGTTATCCGTAAAAAGTTCGATAGCCTCGTCGGTGAGGACGGTGCCGTTGGTGCTGATGCAGGTGACGATTCCTTTGGTGTGGATATAGCGGAGCAGGGGGAGGAAATAGTCCTTGAGCAGCGGCTCGCCGCCGCCGAAATTTATCTCGAAGACTTTAAGCGCCGCCAGCTGGTCGACGATAGCCCGGCACTCCGCCTCGTCAAGCTCGCCGGGGGACTCGACGCTGCTGGACGAGAGGCAGTGGACGCACTTGAGATTGCACTTATGCGTGATTTCCCAGGTGATGTTTACCGGCGCGGACAGCGGCCAGTCAGCGTACTTCATCGATAATCATCCTGTTCTTCATCAGGCGGTCGGTCAGCTTGGGGAGGGAACGCTCGATAATCTCGGCGGGGGTATCGGTGCGCTCGGAGATGTCATTCACTATGCCGTCGAACGTCCAGGTGCCGTCGAAATGTTCCGGGTGAAGCCAGTCGCCGCTGCGCACGAAGAAGACCTTGTGGCGCTTCTCCACGTAGAAGAGCAGTCCCCAGGCCTCCTTTCTTACCTGCACGTTATCGGCGAGGCGGCAGGTCATGCCTAGTATACCCCGCAGACGCCGTCGATGCTGAGTTCTTCGACGACGATTTCCTCGATAACCTCGGGTTCCTCGACGGTCTGTTTCTCGTTTTTCGCGGTGGTGGGTGTTTCTTTGTCCATGTGAGTCTTATCCTTCTTTCCGTTTATATCTCAAAGAACGGGTGACGAGCCCTGTAATTATTGTACAATTATCAGGGATTTCTCGCCACCCCTTAAGACACGCCGAAACGCAGGCGCAGACTTATTGATTTTTCACGGGAGGTTCCGGCAGAGACTTTCTCCGCCTGGAACAATGTCCTGTTTCGCTAACTCACCTGAATAAGTTTTGGACTACGGACCGACGTAGAGCTTTGCTGGATTCAAGTAGAACTCGAACGAGCCCGAGCTATTTCCGGGAGCGTCCCAACTGCTGCGGGGGAGGTCCGGGTCGTTGTACTTGTTAACCACGGACTTGGAGACATATACCAGGCCGTTATCCGCCATACCGCTGATAGTCCTCGGCTCCCCGTTCATGGCTAACAGGGACTCCGTTTCCAGGTGATAATACCCCTCCCACTTAATAGTATGCCTGTAACCCGGATTGTCCATCTTCCCGAACGCCTGCTTGATAAAGGACATTTTTGCCCTTTTTATTTTCAATATGTTGAAGATTCCGTGGCACTTTACGGCAAAGATGTCCTCCAGCGCTTTGGTCTGTTTATCATCCGCCCGGTCATCTATGTACATTATAGCGTTCCAGGGGTCTCTCGAGGCGGTGCCACCCTCGGCGGTATTCATGCCGTAGCCTACCAGCAGGCCGCTTAAATCGGTATCACCGTAATAGCCTTCTCTGATGTTGAAAGTAAAAGCCCCCTCACCATGGTCTTTACCCCCGTGAAGCTGCGTCTGGACGGGTGAACCCCACCAGTACGGGCATACCGGGGGCGAATTGCAGGCATCACACGCATCTCCACGTACCATCCATTCCATTTTTTCTGTTGTCATCTTTTACCCTTTCTTAAGTAGTTCGCTCGTGACTTACTTAATATTTAAAGTACGCTCTTCAGGAGGGCGATGCATTCATCGTAGTCAAAGGCTTTCGGGTTGCCCTGGCTGCAAAAGTCGTTGGCATATACCTTGACGATATGGTCGAGGTCTTTTTCCTGAACACCGAACTGCTTGGTAAGCTGTCCGGGCGTAATGTCCAGGTCCTTGAGCAGCCGCTCTATTTCATAGAACCAGCGGTCGGCGGCTTCCAGCTGGGTCATATTCCTCGTATCGATACCCATGGCGCTGGTCAGGGCGGCCAGTTTCTCGATGATGGCGGGCTGGTTATATCTTTCCCCGGCAAGCATCAGAACGCCGTTAATTCTGCCGTGATGGCAGTCCGTGAGGGCGCTTATCTGGTGTCCCAGGCCGTGCACGATACCGGCGCCCGCGCCGAAGCCGATGGCGATTCCGCCCATCGTGGAAGCCCATGCCATGCGCTCGCAGGCTTTGTTGTCCATGCGGTTATAGGTGAACTCCCGGAGGTTTTTATAAATAAGCTCGTTGGCACGCAGGAGCATGCCGTAGGAGTACGGTCCCTGTACCTTGGTGACGAAGGCTTCGATGGCATGTGCCAGGGCGTCGAAGCCCGTCCAGGCGGCGATGTTACGCGGCTGGAGTCGACTCAACAGGGGGTCGACGACGGCGACGGTGGCGTTGACATTGGGACCGCTGACCAGCACCTTGGCCTTAGCCTTGGTATTGGAGATAGCCGCCCATGAAGAGACCTCGGCGCCCGTGCCGGAGGTGGTAGCCACCGCTATCTGTGGGATGACACAGGGCTTCATGTTCTTCAGGGTTTCCTCGAAGGGAGGGTCGAGGAAGACGGTAAAGTTGGTGACGTCCTTGCCGCCGTTGGCGTCGATGACGCGTATGCACTTGCCGGTATCGATGGAACTGCCGCCGCCGATGGCTACCACGCCGTCGCACTCGGCTTCTTTGAATAACTTGTAAGCCGCCATTATCTCGTGGTCCTTGGGGTTGGACGTAATCTTATCGAAAATTTCCGTGGCGACACCGGCGTATTCGATAACTCCCTTGATTTCCTCGACGATGCCGGTCCCTTTAAGACCGGAGGTCACGATGATGGCTTTTTTCATACCGGCGGCTTTACATTCGTTGCCGATTGTCTGATAGGCTCCCCAGCCCAGGGCTATCTTGGGGATGGGATTGGTGTAAACGATGGGGAATTCAAAAATGTCCTTGTTAATCACGGCTTTCCTCCTTCAATAATTTCCGGTTTTATTGTAGACCAATAATCAGGGTATCATCAAGAAACGCGCAGAAGCACCTTGATGTTTGCCTCTTTGTTGTTCACCAACTGCTCGAACCCCTGTACGGCGGCTTCCTTGAGGGGGACGATGGAGGTAATCATACTGGAGGGGTCGAGTCTCCCGTCCGCCATAAGGTCGATGACCGTTTTTCCCTCGTGGATATAGATGGAACTGCCCACCAGAATCCTCTCGGTGAACAGGATGGTGCTGAAATCGATTGTCCCCGGTCTTTCGAAGACCCCGGTGATAACAGTGATACCGGTTCGCTGGGTGAGATTGAGGGCAAGCTGGGGGGTATCCGGGTTGCCGACGCATTCGATTGCCGCGTTTACCCCGATGCCTCCCGTCATATCCATGAGCTTCTGAACGGGGTCGCCTTCGTCGAGGTAGATAACGGCGGTGGCGCCCAGCTTTTTCGCGAGTTCTCCCCGGCCCTTGTGCTTGGCGACCATGTAGACCTGCGAAGCACCGGCAGCGCGTGCCGAAAGCACGGCACCGAGTCCGATTGCCCCGTCCCCGACGACCGCCACGGTATCGCCGGGACTGACGCGACCCTGCCGGACGGCGTGGAGAGACACCGCCAGCGGCTCCACCAGCGCCCCGAACTCATCGGAAACGGAGTCCGGCAGTTTGTAGCAGGCGTAGTCCGGCGCGACGAAGTATTCCGCCATGCAGCCGTCGGTAGAAAGACCGGTAAAGCCCTGGTTGACGCACAGGTTGTACAAGCCCTTTTTGCAGACGTAGCACTCGCCGCAGTAGTAATAGCCCACCCCGCTGACCCTGTCCCCGGTCTTGAAACCGGTTACTCCTTTACCCACCGCGGCCACCGTGCCGGCGAACTCGTGCCCGAGCGTCAGGGGGAGGTTATCAGGGGATATCATGTGAGGTCCGGTGGCGTATTCCTTGAGGTCCGTGCCGCAGATGCCAGCGAGATTTACCTTGATTTTAAGCTGTCCCGGTCCGGGGGAGGGTTCCGGGGCGTCTTCGTAGCGCAGGTCTTTCCTGCCGTACCACCTTAATGCTTTCATAATGAGGACACCAAGCTATTATTAAAGAGTAACGGGAGTTTGTCAAGGTAGACTGTAATACATTTGCCTGCAATCAATATAAATGACTTTGACACTGCAATGCATGTGGCGAATAATAGGCATGTTGTGTCCATAATCACAGGGAATTACCGGGAGGTAAACCATGAATAGTCTGATAATTACCTGGCAGATAGTATTAATCGTGGTGTTACTTGGTTTTTCCGCTTTCTTTTCGGGTTCGGAAACAGCACTCATGGCGGTAAGTCGGATACGTCTGCATCATATGGAGAAGAAGTACCCGCGGCGTGTGAAAATCACCGAAGACGTGCTAAAGAAGCCAGATAAGCTTATTGGCACAATTCTCCTCGGCAACAACCTCGTCAATGTAGCTATGTCTGCTATAGCCACCGCTATCGCAATTTCACTATGGGGCGACGCCGGGATAGTATACATTACACTGATGCTTACGGTGGTTATCCTGATTTTCGCCGAAATCACTCCCAAGATATATGCCAAATATCATAACGATACCATTTCTATCAATACTTCCCCGATCCTCAGGGTAATAATGATGATATTAAATCCCGTTGTGGTCGTGTTAACCTATTTCGCCAGTAAACTTCTGTTACTGATGGGTATCGATATCACCAAAACCAGGAGGCCGCTCTCAACGGAGACCGAGGTCAAGACATTGATCGATATCGGCAGGGAAGAAGGTACCATTACCGCCGAGGAAAAAAGGATACTCGCCAGAGTCTTTACGCTGAATGATAAGACCGTTGGCGATATTATGATCCCCGAAAAGAACATGGTAACGCTCAGTACCGATGACTCGATATTGCGGGCTTTAAAGACCATTAAAAGACACGGATATTCCAGATATCCGGTCCGCAAGGGTGATAGCCGGGAAATAATCGGGTTTATTCATGCCAAGGATTTACTGGGAAGAACCGGGGGAAAAAAGCTGGGTACGGTGAAGAAACTTATCAGGATGCCATACTTCGTTCCGGAAGACAAAAAAATAGATAGCCAGTTGCGCAGTTTTAAAAGCCGTAAGTTGCATCAGGCCGTTGTCATCGATAAAGAGGGCGAGGTATCCGGAATTGTCATGCTGGAAGATATTCTGGAGCAAATGGTGGGTAGTATTGAAGACGAATTCGATAAGTACTAGCAGTACGCTGGTGGTATATTACCATGAAATAGCCACATCTCACCCAAGCTGTTATAATGAACGAAAAAAGGAAAGCGGTGGGGTAAATGGATGAAAAAATCGTACGGCAGATAAAGGATGCTGCCGTTAAAGTAAAGGAAAACGTGGAGCGCGTCATCGTGGGCAAGGGCGAGGTGGTGGAACTGACCATCGTCGCCCTGCTCTGCGAGGGACATATCCTCCTGGAAGACGTACCGGGACTGGGCAAGACCGTCCTGGCGAAGTCGCTGGCGAAATCGCTGGGATGCAGCTTCCGGCGCATTCAATGCACGCCCGACCTGCTGCCCTCGGACATCACCGGTACTTATATTTTCAATCAGAAAAAGTCCGACTTCGAGTTCCGTCCCGGTCCGGTAATGTCCCAGGTAGTGCTGGCGGACGAAATCAACCGCGCCACCCCCCGGACGCAGTCCGCCCTGCTGGAAGCCATGCAGGAACGCCAGGTAACCGCCGAAGGGGAGACCAAGCCGCTGCCGCGCCCCTTCCTGGTGATGGCGACCCAGAATCCCATTGAACTTGAGGGCACATTTCCCCTGCCCGAGGCGCAGCTTGACCGATTTCTCATGAAACTGGAGATAGGCTACCCCGGTGTCGAGGACGACCACCTGATTCTCTCGCGGTTCCGCCGGACCGACCCTCTGGATGAACTGGAACCGGTAGTATCCGCGGACGACCTTTTAAAGATGCAGAAAGACTGCCGCGACGTGCATGTCGCCGCGGACGTGGA
>CAZPAS010000027.1:11207-16641 GCA_964584575.1 uncultured Dehalococcoidaceae bacterium
GAAGAACCCGTCGCCGGGGAGGGATAGGCGATGCGGGGCGACTACTGGCTTTTCTTCGCGGTACTGATTCTGATAATCAGCCTGGCAACCCACCAGGTGCCGCTCGTCCTGGTTACCCTGCTTTTCATCCTCACCGGCGGGGTGTCGCGTCTGTGGAACCGATTCTGTCTCCGCCGCGTCGAGTACCGGCGGCGGTTGAGCCGGAAACAGGTATTCTTCGGCGAGGAGATAGTCTTCGAACTGGAAATCACGAATCGCAAGCCCCTGCCGCTGCCCTGGCTGCAGGTGGACGATGAATTGCCGGAGAACGTGACGCTCCTCAAGGGTAAAGCCACCTCCAGCCACGACGACCGCGTGCTTTTAAGCAATATGTTCCCTGTCAACATGTATCATCGCGTTACCCGCCGCTTCCCGATGCGGTGCCAGAAAAGGGGACTCTTCATCTTCGGGCCTACGTTTATCCGTTCCGGCGACCTGTTCGGTTTCTTCCGTAAAAGTATGCAGATTGAAGAACTGGACTACCTGCTCGTGTATCCGCGACTGGTTCCGCTGGAAAAACTGGGCATTCCTTCCCAGCAGTTCTTCGGAGATATACGCCTGAAAAGGCATCTGTTCCAGGACCCGGTGCTTACCGCCGGGGTGCGGGACTATCAGTCCGGCGACAGCCTCAAGCGGATACACTGGAAAAGCACCGCACGTCTCGGCAAGCTTCAGACCAAGCTGTACGAACCGACGACCACCGTGGACGTCAGTATTTTCCTCGACGTGCGTACCCTCCGGGCGCCCCTGCAGGGGAGTGTTCAGCAGCTCCAGGAACTGGGTATCATCGCCGCGGCGTCCATCGCCCAGGCGGCTCTCAAAGGGGGGTTCCGGGTCGGCCTGTACGTCAACCAGATAACGCGGTTTTCCCGGGGCATGGTACGGGTGCCCCACAGCCAGCACCCCGACCAGATGGTGCGTATCCTGGAATCCCTGGCGCAGCTGCACCAGGTGGAGACAATACCGGTGACCCGCTTCATACACCAGGAAGCGAGCAGCCTTCCCTGGGGCAGCACCCTGCTGGTGGTATCGGCGCAGCCCGTGGAAGAACTCACGGCGACTCTGATGGACTTAAAAAGGCTGGGACGCAGCGTGGCGCTCGTCAAGGTGGGCGGCGAGAAGCCGGAATTATATAACACCAGACTACCCGTTTACCATATTAGTGACGATATCGCCTGGGACCTGATAAAGGAAATCGGACTGGATGAAGCGTGATGAGCAGGTTTAAAGATTTCGACTGGCTGGCGGTGGTTTTATACCCCCTGGCGGTTATCCTCATGGAGTCCTTCTGGGTATATCCCTGGCTGGTCTGGATTGGAGCCTGGCCCCTTTTCACCGAGCAGCGTCCGGCATTGAGCCTGGCGGCGGTTGTCATCGTGCTGGTGGTCTCGCTGGTGGTGACCAGGATACTGCTGCGTCAGAACTGGCGTACGCGGATACTCCAGGGGGCGATAGTCGGCGGCGGATTGGTCACGGTCGTACTGGTGCTGGGTTTCGAGTACAACGCCGGTTATACGTTCCTCAGCGGCGGGTGGTTCGCCCATGTAGGGCAACTGCTGGGAAACACGTTTAAAGAGCCCGATACCATCGCGGTAGCGCTGCCGGTAATCGTGTACCTCTGGTGGCGGGGAATTATACTGGGGCAGACGACCTCTTATTTCAGGGATATATACCGCTCTTTCCTGCTCGGTCTGGTGATGCTTATCGTCCTGATTATCATCTGGCAAATCAGCTCGGGGGCGGAACGTTTCAACCTCCCCGAGGCGGGCATCGGTTTCAACGTGATAGCTTTCTTCTTCTTCGGTCTGATGGCGATAGCCGTCAGCCACCTCTACCAGATGCGCCGGTCGATGCCGAAGGAAGAAGCGGCGCTGACATCGGTCAAACGCTGGCTGCCCATAATGCTGGGCGTGGTCGGCGGGATGGCTGTCGTCAGCTTTTTAGTCGCCAGCGTTTTCTCCGAGGCATTTTTCACGAGCATCGGGCACGGTATCGGCGTTTTCTTCGACTTTCTCGGTAAAATATTCGGCTATATACTGATTCCTTTCAATTACCTGTTCGACGGTATCTTCTGGTTGTTAAGGTGGTTCATCGACCTGATACGCAACGACCAGGCGTTCGAGCAGGAAGGGTTCGGCGAGAACGGCATACTGGACTTCGGAGAAGTAGCGACGCGCGGACTGCCGGAGATGGTGACGGTAATTATCAAGTGGGTGGTTATTATATTAATCATCGCCGCGGTGGTCTATATCCTGGCTAAGGCGATAGACCGTTTCCGCATGAAGCGGCCGCGGGACGAATTCGATGAAATCCACGAGTCGCTCTGGAGCTGGCAGGGACTCAGGGACGACCTGGGGCTGCTCCTGAAGATGATGGGGGATAAATTCAGGAGAAAGCCGTCGCCGGCGCGACCGAAAGGTCTAACGGACGACCTGTCCCGTCGGCTGGACATCAGGGATATATACCGGCATGTGCTCTGGGAGGGAGCGCGCTCCGGCGTGCCCCGCCGGCGTCATGAAACGGCCAACGAATATACCGGACGTCTGGAGGAAGCCGTGCCGGAAAGCCGCGAGCAGCTCGATGAAATTACCGGCATGTATATCGACGTGCGCTACGGGGAGACCGCCATACCGGAAGAACGCGTGGATGACGCTAACGTAATCTGGCGGACTCTGCGGGGACTGATAAGGAAAATCAGGGGAGACTGACGTTACTGTAAATTACGAGGAGGCAGTCATGGACATAGGATTTATCGGCATTGGAAACATGGGTAAACACATGGCGGGTCATATCCTGGATGTGGGACATAACCTCGTCGTGAATGACTTGAATAAAGAGGCGGCGGTAACGCTCCTGACGAAGGGGGCGAAGTGGTGCGCTACCCCCGCGGAGGTAGCGGCGGCAAGTCGCGTGGTCATCACCAGCCTGCCGACGCCGCAGAGTGTGGAAGAGGTGGTTTACGGGAAAGGCGGACTTAAAGAGGGGTGGAAGAAGGGGGATATCTATATTGATATGAGCACCAATTCGCCTTCTCTGATAAGAAAGATAGCCGGAGACGCTACGGCTATGGGCGTAGCCGTGCTGGATGCCCCCGTAAGCGGCGGCACGAAAGGCGCCGAGGCGGGCACGCTGGCGATAATGGTGGGGGGTGACCGCGATGCTCTGGAGGAAGTCAGGCCCCTACTGGAAACCATGGGGCAGAAGGTATTCCCGGTGGGGGACGCCGGCTGCGGCAATATCGCCAAGCTCGTCAACAATTTGATTTCACTCATATGCAATTCGGCATCGGCGGAAGGCTTCGCCCTGGGCGTGAAAGCCGGGATAAATCCGCAGGTGCTCTGGGATATTATCACGGTCAGCACCGGCAATAACTGGTGCCTCCAGCAGTATCCCAATACCACGTTCAAGGGCAACTTCGAGCCCGGATTCAGGGTCGACCTTGCCTGCAAGGACATCGGACTGGCGCTGGAACTGGGTAAAGAGTACGGCGTGCCGCTGCCGGTGGGAGTTACCGTGCAGAAAGACCTCCAGAATACGATGGTGGAGGGCTACCCTGACAAGGGAGTCGACGCGGTAATCCTGCCGCTGGAAAAACTCACCGGGGTTCCGGTGCGTGTAGAAGAATAAATTATAAAAAATATCAAGGGGGAAAGATGATAGTTGTCAACAGCGATAGCGTGGACTACGTCTCGACGCAGGACGAAATCGTAAAAAGCGGGCCGGTCACCCGGAAGGCGTTAATCGATGCGGATGATGCGGGAGGTTACGGAATTCTGCTGGTGACCTTCGGGCCCGGAGCCAGACTCAACTTCCACACTCATGATTACGAGCAGATTCTCTATGTCACCGAGGGTAAAGGCATTGTGGCTACCAAAGAGGAGGAGAAAGTGGTGACGCCGGGTACGGTAGTCTACATAGCGCCCGGCGAGGTGCACTGGCACGGCGCCACCGAAGACTCCTCGTTCTCACATATCGCCATACAGAAGCCGGGTATCAAGCTGGCGGAATAGCGGTATTTACTGTCAGGCTTCCACTTCCTTGATAATCTCAGGCACCAGCTCGTCCCATCCCAGGGGCATGATATGGACTCCCTGGCAGAGGGGCTTGACCTGCCTGATGATACGGGCGGTAATTTCCACCGCCTTTTTCCGGCGGTCTTCCTTCGGGGTATCCGCCATCTCGTTGATAATGTCATCCGGCACCGTGATTCCTGCCACGTTTTCGTTCATGAACTTCGCCATGGCGGCGCTCTTGAGGATGACGACTCCGGCGATGACGGGTACATTGAGGCCCTTTACCTGTTTGATGAAAGCCTCGAACTTATCCGGTTCGTAAATCGCCTGGGTCTGGAAAAACCTGGCGCCGGCGGCTATTTTCTTCTTCATTTTTATGATTTGCGGTTCCACCGGGTCCGCGCCCGGAGTTACCACCGCGCCCAGGAAGAAGCTGGGACTGCTGTCGAGTTCATGGTCGGACATATCGTGTCCCTGGTTCAGGTTGTTAGCCGCCTTGAGCAGCTGCACCGAATCGAGGTCATAGACCGGCTTGGCTTCGGTGTGGTCTCCCAGGATGGGATGGTCGCCGGTGAGACACAGTACGTTTTCTATGCCCATTGTCCATGCGCTCAGCAGGTCCGACTGTAAAGCCAGCCGGTTGCGGTCGCGGCAGGTCAACTGGAAAATGGGCTCCATGCCGCGTTCAATGAGTTTGCTGGAAACAGCCAGCGAGCCGATACGAAGCACCGCGCTCTGAAGGTCGGTTATATTTATTGCGGTTACATAGTCCTTCAGCATTTCTGCGTCATGCAGGCATTTATCCAGGTCAACCCCCTTGGGCGGTCCTATCTCACCGGTAACTACGAATTTTCCGCTTTCCAGGGCTTGTTTTAGTTTGCTCATTATTATCTCTGCTCCTTGTATAGTTTTGACATTAGTTCAAGCTTTGCTGGAGACGTTCAGTTCCCCGGAGAGTGACTTGAAGGTTGCCTCTCCTTCGCCGATGGTAAGGGAGCGTGGCCGACTCCACCGGGAGTTGTTCTTGGGCTCCCTGTAAATGTCTAGGTCGCCCAGGCGTCCCAGTTCCTTAAGTCGGTCGTAGATAAGCTGCCAGCCGCAGTCGCGGTTCCGGTCGACCTCGCACTTGCCGTCCTTGGCGCCTCCACACGGCCCGTTAAGCAGGCTCTTGGCGCAGAGCGTAACCGGACACAGCCCGCCGGTGTACTCCACGATACATTCACCGCAGAGAGAGCAGTACTCGGTGATAAAATTATCGGTAACAGTCTCGCCGCCAAAGATGGTATCGCAGCCGGGATGGACCATGCCGCCTTCGGTGGCATCCATGACGGTATGAAAGCCTTGACCACAGGCAAGAACTAAGAAGGAGTCTGCCTGTTCGA
>CAZPAS010000028.1:0-16291 GCA_964584575.1 uncultured Dehalococcoidaceae bacterium
CTTCGCTTACGGATCCAGAGTCCGCTGTCCTACCACTAGACGACTCCCCAGCGACAGATAAATTATAGCATGAAGCCGTACGGGAGACAATATTCAGTCTGATTTGACACTCCCGCCGCAACAGGTTATTTTTATTTAGTAAAGGAGTAAGTCCGTGCCTGATGTAGTCGCTTTACAGAAAACGTTGGGGGTGAAATTCAAACAGCCCGCATTACTGGAGCAGGCGCTGGTGCATAGCTCATATGTCAATGAGAACCCGGACCTCGTTGCCGGAAATAACGAGCGACTGGAGTTCCTCGGCGATGCCGTGCTGGACCTCATCGTGGCGGACAGGCTGTACCGGGACTTTCCCGACCTTGCCGAAGGGGCGCTGACCAAGCTGCGGGCGTCGCTGGTGCGCCGCGATACGCTGGCGCGCATTGGCAGGGCTATCGGGCTGGGCGATTATCTCTACATGGGCAAGGGTGAGGAAACGAGCGGGGGACGGGACAAGACTCCCAATCTGGCGGGCGCGCTGGAGGCGGTGATTGCCGCCGTTTACCTGGACAGGGGTATGAAAACCACCGGGGACATGGTCGTGCGTTTGCTGGAAGGGGAGTGGGAGAGAGTTACCCTCCAGGGCACGGGCACCGATTATAAATCGAAGTTGCAGGAGCTGGCGCAGGCAAAATTTCAAATGACGCCCGCCTATCATCTCGTTGCAGAGTCAGGCCCGGACCACGATAAGAGGTTCACAGTTGAGGTCGTAATAAATATCAAGAAGCTGGGCAGGGGCGTCGGCAAGAGCAAAAAGCTTGCGGAAACGGAAGCCGCGCGCCAGGCGCTGGAAAAACTGGAACGGGACTTTACGGGATAGACTTCATTTGCTAAACTGCTTTTAGTAGTACCTCTCCGGTACGTTAGCGAGGTGTTATTATGGCTAGACGTGGTGATTACAGGCATAGAGAAGCAAAAAAGCAAAAAAAAGATGACAAGAAAATACCCAGAGTTATCATAACGACGACACCGGCCAATGTAGAGGTAATCAGGAAGGGGAAGAAGCGGGAGGGGGAAGAAGAGGAATAGAGCCTGACATCCGGTAAAGACAGGGATGGTTGATGATGGCTGACCTTGCCTCACTCCAGGCGACGGTGCACGGACGCGTGCAGGGCGTTTTCTTCCGCGGCTCCGTTCAAAGGCAAGCGGAAATACTGAGGTTGAGCGGCTACGTGCGTAACCTGCCCGACGGTACGGTGGAGGTAAAGGCGGAAGGGGAAAAGGAGCAGCTCGATAAGCTGCTCGATTATCTGAAAGTGGGCACACGACCTGCCAGAGTGGATAAGGTGGTAAACGAGTGGGCGGAATATACCGGGGTTTTCTCTGGCTTTCGAGTTATATATTAGACGGGAATCGCTGATTTCCGGTTTGACTATGCTTCCAGTTCTACCTTGGCGGATTTTATCAGGTCAAGGTAGCCTACCTTCAGTCCGAGCGCATCGGCTACCTGGTGGTCGGCTTCGTACGGCTCGTCGATAAATACCTTGTCGTATTCCTCGACTTCTCCCTCCGAGGGGTCCTGTCTGACGGCGAACTTTTGCCGGGCTTCGATTATTCCCAGGTCGAAGGGAAGGGTGAAATAAAGGTCGGCAAGTACCTTGTCGATTCCCAGACTGTAGAGGCTCTCCCAGCCGCCGCCGTTATCCCCATCATACTTTGTGCTCGGCAGGAGGGAAAGCAGGTTCATGATGGTAAAGCTGCCGGAGCCGTTATACGTTTTAAGCGGCGCTACCGTTATCAGGTAGTCGCTGGAGAGGATGACGTTGGGCACCCAGAACGTCGGCATGGCGAACGGCTTGGGCAGCGGGTTGTCCACCTCGACGAAGATGCAGTCCTTGACGTCCAGCGTAAGTACCCGGGGGAAATTATAACCGAGTGCCTGGTAGATGGGGCGGGTGGGTACGCCGCCGGGTGTGCCTTCCAGCAGGAGGATATCGGCGTCGCTGACCCGCCGGATACTGGCGATTATCGATGCCAGCATATCGGCGCTGGTGGTCACCGGGTAGGGCAACGGGTAAGAGGCGGCGGGTTTGATGAGGACACGCCTCGCCCGGGCTACGACCGATGGTACTTTAAACACAAAATCGGATGCTTCGTATATCAAATTTTTCTCCTCAGGGAAATGTGCAGGTTTTTAACTTCACCATTGCCTTGAGGTAGTGGTAACATGGCGAACAGGGTACGCGCGAGTAAATCCTGTAACGGCGGACTTACGGGTATGTTAGCGCCGTTAACAATCAGGTCTATATCATTTTCCATTTTTCCGGTGTTAATTGTATTTTCGATGATGCCGGCTATTCCGGCGATGTCTTCCCGTGAGAACTGCGGTGCTGCTACATCCAGCGGTTCGTCCGTGACCACCGCCAGCAGCTGTTGGGGGTCAGTCAGCAATTCCTTGCCCTGCTCGCTGCGGTGGACCTCAATCTTGGGATAATTGCTCCCCTTGAACCCTTCCGTGAGGATGATGTCATAGTCCCAGAGGACGAAGCTGGATATTTCCTGCGGGTCGAAATAGTTATCTGTGCGGCGGTAGATAGCCAGATGGTCCAGTGAGTTGATGGCGGAGATTTCGCTGCCGGCTTTGGTGAAGCGCCAGGTGTCCTTACTGGTGGTATCGAGGTCGTTGGCGTGGTGCGAGTGCTTGACTATGGCTACTTTATGACCGCGCTGTTTGAGTTCGGCGATGAGACTCTCCAGCAGGGTCGTCTTGCCGGAATGCGATTTTCCTACTATAGATATTATCGAATGCATATAATATTAACCGTCTGGTTAAATGTTTACTTCTTCATTCCAGTCCAGCATCAATGCCTGGACCTTCTCACCCTTGTTTACCGTTTTACTATCCTCGGAAATAACGATGAGCGCGTTTGCCAGGCTCATGGAAGTGAGGATTCCGGAACTCTGCGAGCCGGTGAGTCTGGCATAGTAGCTGCCGTTGCGCCGCTCGACTATTGCCCGATTGTAAAGGCGGCGTCCGGCGTCGTTTTTCACATCGTCTTCCAGTATCGCTTCCACAGTGGGCTTGGCATAATTGGTTTTACCCATCATCTTCAGTAATGCCGGCCGGACGAACAGCTCGAAGCTGACCATGCAGCTGACGGAATTTCCGGGCAAGCCGAGGTGCGGAATAATCTTGCCGTTGCCTTTCATCTTCCCGAAAGCCAGGGGCTTACCCGGCTTGACGCGTACCTTCCAGAAGACCATCTCGCCGTCCCGGTCCAGGATGTCCTTCACCATGTCGTAATCGCCCATGGACACCCCGCCGGTCGTCAGCAGCATATCGGCGTCCCGCGCCTCCTTGAGCTTGCTTACCAGCGATTCTTCATTATCCCGGGCTATCCCCAGCATCTTGGGAACGCACCCGTAGCGTTTCACCAGTCCGGCGATGCTGTAAGCGTTGCTGTCATGTATCTTGCCTTCCGGCAGGGGCTTATCAACCTCCACCAGTTCGTCACCGGTTGAAAGGATGGCCACCACCGGACGGCGGATGGCTTTTACCTGGCTGTATCCCAGAGATGCCAGCATGCCGATTTCCGCGGCTCTGATGACGGTGCCTTTCTTCAAGGCTATCGCGCCATTAGCAATGGTCTCTCCCGCCCGCCGGATATTCAGACCGTCCCGGGCTTCTGATAATATGGCTGCCTTTTTTATCGGCGCGCCGGGGGCGGATGCCTTACGTTGGGCGTCGTCGGTATTTTCAAACTGTACAACGGCGTCGGCGCCGGCAGGGACGGGCGCCCCGGTCATGATGCGTACTGCCGTGCCGGGCACGACCTCTTTCTTTGAGATGGAACCCGCCATGACGATATCTATCACATCCAGGTATTTAGGCGTTTTTTCACTGGCTCCGATTGTATCCCTGTACTTTACGGCGTAACCGTCCATGGCGGAGTTGTCCAGCGGCGGAATGTCTATATCTGACTTGATATCCTCGGTGAGGACCTGCCCGAGCGAGTCTAAAATCGGAACGGTCTCTTCTTCCAGTACGTCTATCTCATCCAGTACCTTTTTCAATGCTTCTTCAACGCTTAACATTAATCGGCAGTTCCTCCGGCGATCTTCCTGGCAAGTTCCAGGTCTTCTTTAGTATTGATATTAAAATAACTCAGGTGCTGCGGATCGAAACGGTCGATTTCCTCAGCACCAACGTACCTTACCTTCACGTAATCAAAAAGCTCGATGATAACTTTCTTGCCCTGTTTGAGTATGGTCTCGATGGGAGTAATGCAGTTCTGGGAATAAACGGCGTGCAGTGGTTCGTATAAGTTATTGACTTTCGGCAGCACGAAATCGAAACCATCTGAAACCTCTATTATATAACGCAGTAAAGACTCGTTTAAAAAAGGCATATCCGCAGCAACGACTAGGTTATAAAATGAATCCGATTTTTTCAGTCCGGTATAAATTCCGCCAAGAGAACCCTGCCCGGGGAAGATATCGGAGACTACTTTAACTTTCGGATGGTTCGCCAGCGAAGCGAAGGTTCTCTCTTTCGCCGTGACTATAATGATACTTTTACTGAATGAGTCTATGCGGGATATAACCTGTTCGAGTAGACTTGTCTTACCAACCCTTTCTAATACCTTGTCGTAACCTAAACGTAGACTTTTACCACCTGCAAGAATAATCGTACTAATTTCCAACTTGAACGCCTGTTACAGGTGAGACCTTACCCCCTATAAATTATTCTACCACAGAGAGTCAATATCCTCTAGGGGAAATGAAAGAATTTTAGAATTGTACAACCAAAATAATACGGGGTAAAACGGCGGAATATGAAGCAAGTCCATCGTATTACGAGTTTTATCGCCGACTTTTAACCCGGGGATATTCCCAGTTGGTATTATCGATGATGATATCGGCGACATCTTCCGGGGGGTATTTTTTCAGATATTCAGCTTGCGCCGGCAGATATTTCGTATCGTATTTTTCCAGTACCGCTTCCGGGTCCCGTTCCAGCGCGCGCCTCTTACTCTCCCCAGAGGATATCTCCAGAAAGACTTTCAGGTCGATGTACTCCGCAAGTTCTCGCCTGAACAGGAACACGCCTTCGAAGAGGACGACCGTATCCGCACTGAAAGAGTAATTTCTGATTAAGTCATATTTGTCCGTGTTCAGGTCCAGCAGCTTGAGCGACACGGTGTGCTTTTCCTTATGATGTATGGGAATCAACACGTTTTCGATGATTGACCGGATATTGAAGCTCCGGTGGTAATAGTTTTCAGCAGGGTTGTCCCCGGCGTACCTGACCTCCCGCGGATTATGGAAGTCATCCAGGTTGATTACCTGCACCTTACGATTCATAGTGGTGAGATAGTCGGCGAGGGCTCCGGTGAACATCGTCTTGCCGGAGGTATCGATACCGTTTATGCCCACGACGAACGGTCGTTTGGCGTGCTTTTTACGGTCGATTTCCTCTAATATTTGTTCGAACACAGGCAGCCTGCGGTCGAAGATGTTCAGAAGTTCATTGAAGCTGTTGATGGTGACGTCCGCCTGCTGCGGTTCTTCGCCGCCGTAGCCGAAGAGACAGCCGACGGACAGGCAGCCGGTCTCGCCGGCGGCTTCGATGTCGTGATGTCTGTCGCCGACCACCGCGGCGGCCAGACCGCCGAACTTATCCCTGATTTTCCGGATAAGCTCCGGCTTGGTCAGTCCGTTCTCCTGGACGCACTCGGTATAGTCGAAGTATTCGCTGATGTTCAACGTCGAGATAACGGTATCGAAATACCGGACGGCGGCGTTGCTGTACAGGACGAGTTTATATCCCCTTTTCCTGAGCGTGGCGAGGGTCTCCCTGACTCCCGGGTAGGTGTCCGCCATTTCCTTGAAGGTATCATGGTATTCATCGCGTACCCGGTCACGTACTTCCTCCGTGGATAGATGGCTGTCGGGTGGCGTAATGAACTCGTAAAGACCGCTGCCCATGGCCGAGCCGGACGGCATCCCGAAGAACTTATTTATCTCTTCCGCGCTGAAGTTGACGGGCCAGTCCAGCCTGGCAAAGGCGCGCTTGATGGCTTCGTACACAGCCGGCAGCGACGGGATAATCGTGCCGTCCGTATCGTAGATAATCAGGTTAACGTCGTTGGGATTTATCATCCGATTTGTGTAATATTCCTAAAGAGCCGGCTGCAAGACCATTATCTGAGGGCTGGTGGGCAGTTCCGGCACGGTAAAGGTTAACTCGCTGCCGCTGACCTGTGTCACGTTGGTCTTGCCCTTGATGAATTCCTCAACGCCGCCGATGGGAAAGACGCACTTATCATTCTTATAATGCATGGGGATGACCACGCGCGTCCTGACCTGCTCGCTGACCTCCTGGGCGGTACGGGCGTCGATGGTAAAGTGGCCGCCCACCGGGACGAGGAGTACGTGCACCTTGCCGATTTCCACCACCTGGTTGTCCGTCAGCAAATGCCCGAGGTCACCGAGGTGAACGACGCGCACGCCATCGACCTGGAAGCAGAAGACCGTGTTCTTGCCCCTCTCGCTTCCCCCTTTGTCGTCGTGGGCGGTGGCGATGGCTTTGATGTTGATGCCCTTGACCTCGGCGGAGTCTCGGACCACCTGCGGATTTCCCTTGACCGCCGCCGCGTTATTATGGTCGCCGTGGTCGTGACTTACGGTCACGATGTCCGCCGACTCGGTGATCTCACCGTACTTCAGACCTTCGCTGGTTTCATAGGGGTCGGTGATAATCTTGGTGCCATTGTCCGATGTAATCAGAAAAGCGGCATGTCCCAACCATTTGATTTTCAAGTTGCTCCTCCTTACATTTTGTTTATCGTTATTTTTTTACCATAGCAAGGACGAGGTTTACCAGCGTGCGTACCGGCGTGCCGGTGGCGCCTTTGACCTGGTAGCCTTTTTCCTTGTCGGTATCGTAAGTGCCGGCGATATCCAGATGGACCCAGGGCGTGCCGTCGACGAATTCTTCGAGGAACTTGGCGGCGGTGATGGCTCCTCCGTAGCGGTTGCCGATATTCTTGATATCGGCGATATCGCTTTTAATCATCTCCCGGTATTCGGCGAACATCGGCAGCTGCCAGATATAATCACCGACCGCTTTCCCGGAGGCGAGCACCTTATCGGCGAGGGGCTGGTTGTTGGTGAAGGCGCCCGTGCAGATAGTCCCCAGTGCCACCATGCAGGCGCCGGTCAGTGTGGCGACGTCGATGATATTCTTAGCTTTGAGCTTGTTGGCGTAACTCAGGGCATCCGCCAGGATAAGCCGGCCCTCGGCGTCCGTATTCAGGACTTCTATCGTCTTGCCGTTCATCGCCTTGATGATATCGCCCGGTTTCAGGGCGGAACCGCTGGGGAGGTTCTCCGTGGCGGGAACGAGCGCCGTGACGTTTATCTTGGGCTTAATCTGTGCCAGGGCACTCAATGTCGCCATGACGGACGCGCCCCCCGCCATGTCCCCCTTCATATCGGACATTCTCTCCGACGGCTTGATGGAGATACCGCCCGAATCGAAGGTGATACCTTTGCCCACCAGGGCTATATCCACTTCATCCGCGTCCCTGCCTTTATAGCTGAGGATGATGAACTTGGGAGGCTGCTGACTCCCCTGGGACACGCCGAGCAAGCCGCCCATACCCAGCTTTTTTATCTGTGCTTTATCCAGCACCTCGATTTTCAGTCCGTACTTTTTCGCCAGCTTTCCGGCGGCGGTCGCCATATCGGTGGGGGTCATATTGTTGCCCGGCTCGTTGACCAGGTCACGCGCCCAGCCGGTGGCTTCCGCCAGTATCCTGCCCCTCTCGATGGCTCTGGTCAGCGCCGCCTTCGGCTCGCCGACTATCATGAGTTCCTTTATTTCGCCGTTGTTGTTTTCTTTCTTGGTGATGTAGCGCTTGAATTTGTAAAGTCCGAGCAGAGACCCCTCGGCGAGCGCCTGGACGGCGTCCTCCGGTTTTATGCCGTTGATGCCGGCACTTAGTACGCCGGTGGCGACGGTGGTCACACCCTTGCCCCGCAGGTACCGGCAGGCTTCGGCGATTGCGCCGCGCACCTTGTTGATATCAAGTTCCTTTTTCTTGCCGAGTCCGACCACGGCAACACGACCCGCCGCGAGCTTGCCCGCGCAGTGGAGAAGGGTGATTTCGCCGGACTTGCCCTTGATATCGCCTTCCTTGATAAGCCGGGTTATCTCCCCGTTCAGGGCTTTATCGATGGCGGCGGCGTCAGCCTCCGGGCGCTTCATTCCCTGAAAATGGTTTACTATTACGACGCCGGCTTTGATTTCGGTAAGGCTGCCGGATACGGCTTTAATATCCATCTCGGGTCTCCTTTCGACGGTTCACCCCTCAAAATAATACACCATAGATTATAGAGGGTTTTGGTCCGTTTGGCTAGGCGATAGTGGAAATAATTAACAAGGGGCGTTTAAGAGGGGCGAAGCCCCTCTTTTTTTATTTTCCCCTCTCCGACCAAAAAATTCCTGTATAAGCCACAAAAAGCTGGTTGGAGAGGGGGATAAAGGGGGTAAGGTGAAAGATATGAGACGTTTTAAGCGACTGTTTCTTCGCCGTAGAAAGCCACGCCGATTAGTCCCGGTCCGGTATGAACGCCCATGACCGGAGTAAACTCCGTGATATATATTTCCTCGCATTCGAACTGTGAGGTAATCCGGTCCCTGAGGTTTATCGCCTCCGCCGGGGCATCGGCGTGCATGACGGCAACGTGCAGCGGCTGTCCTTTTACCACTGACGGTTCCATCAACTTGAGCATGCGCTTCACGGCGCTTTTCATCGTCCGGGGGAGGGCTACGGTATGGGCGTCGGCGTGGTTGAGGGTGAAGATGGGCTTGATGTTCAGGATGGAATTGACCAGGGCGGCGGCCTGCGGTACGCGTCCGCTCCGGACCAGGTAGGTAAGCGTATCGAGAGTGGCGTACAGGTTGACCTTCGACATGATATTCTTCGCTATTTCCCTGACCTCTTCCAGCGGTTTGTCCAGGGCGGCGGCTTTTGCCGCCGCCAGGGCAACGAGCCCCTGTCCGGCAGCCGCGGTGGTGCATTCCACAACGTCGATGGTGACGTTACGGAGGGTGTTCCTGGCGGTATCCATCGCTACCCGTGCCGAATTGTACATGGCACTGAATTTGGCGGGCTCGGTAAGGCAGAGGATGTTCTGTGCTTTTTTACTGGCGTTTTCATAGGCGCGTAAATATGGTTCCGGCGAGGAACTGGAGGTGGTGGGCTGTTTTTTTAACTGGCGCAGGATCTTATAGAACTCGGTGGGGGTAATGTCTATACCGTCCCGGTAGGTCGTGTCACCGACGATAAGCTGCACCGGCACCACCTCTATGTCGTACCGGGCTACCTGTTCCGGCGGTACGCAGGCGGTGGTATCGGTTACAATGGTTACTTGTTTCATAATACTGTTTCTATTCCGTTTTCCTGGTCTGCCAGCGGGTATACTCACGGTCGACGAAGAGGTTCTTTTTCCCCTTTTTAGCAATCTCTATCCTGAGGTCTATCAGCGTCCTGATGCCGATGAACAGTAAAAGCGCCAGGGCGCAGTAAATATAAATCATGTCTTTATCAGAGACAAATTGTAGCACCGGTGTCAGGACGAGGGCGAAAAGTGCGAGCCTGACGTTCCGGGTAATGCCGATGAGTATTATCACGACGGCCGCGGCGATTAACAGTTCTACGGGCGTGAGGGCGACCAGCACGCCCAGCACGGTGGCTGCCCCCTTGCCTCCCTTGAACTTGATGAAGACGGGCCAGTTGTGCCCGACCACCGCCGCAAAACCGGTGATGCAGAGCCATTCCACGGAGAGTCCCAGCCACCGGGCGACCATTACCGCCAGCACGCCCTTGATGATATCCAGTGCCAGCACGCTCAAGCCCCAGACGGGTCCTATCTCGCGGTAGGTATTCAGAGCGCCGACGTTGCCGCCGCCGACGTTGCGGATGTCCACGCCCTTCTTCATTTGTGCGATGATATAGGCAAAGGGAATAGACCCCAGTAAATACCCGATAATTACAGCAACGATATTCAGTGCCATCTGTTGCTCCTTTTAGTCTTCCGGATAAAAAGCCACCCCTACCGTCCCCGTGCCGCAGGCGTAGCCCATCACCGGGCTGAACTCGGAAAGCCACAGTTCGACGCAGTTGAACTCTGCGGCGACCCGCTCCTTGAGTTTCTCGGCTTCGTCCGGTGCGTAGGCATGTGTCACCGCGGCATGCACCGGTCTATCACCCACTCTATCCCTCATCATCTGGAGCACCCGCTCAACGCCCTGTTTCCTGTTGCGTGCCATGCCGGCGAAGTGCACCAGTACGGATACGGTGAGAATCGGTTTGATATTGAGCACCGAACCTATCTGGGAGGCAATCTTGGGGATACGCCCGGAGCGGTAGACGTGGCGGATGGTATCCAGGAAAATGACCGCGCCCACTTTATCTCTGACCTCCTCGGCGGCACGGATTACTTCGGGGAGGTCTTTGCCCTCGGCGATGGCACGGGCGGCGGCAAGGACGACCATTCCTTCGGAAGGTGTTGCCTGGTAGGTGTCCATGACCTCGATGGTTGTTTCCGGCAGTTCGGTTTTTGCCATTTCTCTGGCATTACAGGCGGCCGAATACATCGCGCTTAACTTGTTCGAGACGGTGCAGAACAGGATATTCTCTGCCCTCTGGCTGACGTTGCGGTATGCCTGGAGGCAGTCCTCCGGCGAAGCTGCCGATGTCTTGAAGGATTCCGGGTCATCGAGGAATAATTTATACGCTTCCGATGGTGTTATATCTACACCATCTTTATATAAATTTCCCCCGGCAAAGAAATTAATCGGAACGATTTCGATATTATATTGGTCGATGAGTTCTTTAGTAAGGCAACAAATACTATCCGTGATGACGGCTACTTTATTCGTGGCGTACCTCCCGGACTTCATAACAAAGGCATTTATCTAGAACTGGCCAAAGGCGTTTTTCTAAAGGATATTTTATGTCCGTTTCTCAGGTGGCGTTCCAGCAGGGCGGGTATCAGCAGGACGCCCCACATCACCAGAATCAGCCCGAAAAAGGTGAATGTATTAAGCTCGCCTACCGTGTAATGTACTATCAGCGTCACCGTCAGCAACCCCGACGTGATTAACAGCGCGACTCTTATCCAGCGCTGCCGCAGGCGGATGAACGCGCCGATTGTCAGCGCCAGGGCGATGAAGCTTGCCCCTATCCAGGGCGCGAAATAATAGACCAGTTGCATGCTGTATTCCGTAAATTTACCCGATTCGGATACCGCGAGGAACCAGCCGGTGATAACCGGGAGGGGCAGCAGCATCAGCGAACTGAAAAGCCAGTCCCGTTTGTTGGTCTGAACGATGATGCGGAAGAGCCACCACAGGGCTACCGGGAAGTAGACGAGCAACGCCAGCAGCGACCAGATCCTGGGTAGGTATAACAGCGAGAGCCCCACCGCCAGCACCGGCAGCAGCGTATAACCCAGCCATGTAAACAGCCAGGTGGGTTTGCTGTGCCACCATCCGTATATGGTGGTGGCGAGGACGAGCATTAGTACCACCGATACCCAGCCGGGATACTGCCACCAGTTAAGCACGAACAGCAGCCCGAAGAGCAGGTGGGGGGTGACGGTCAGCAGTACCTGCTTCCAGCTGCCCTGGCTGTAGGCTTCGTATATCTGGCGGGCGACCAGCCTGGTGCCGCCCATCTCCCCCAGACAGGCTCTGAGCGCCTCTTCTTCGTCAAGCCCGGACTCCGTCAGCTCGCTGATTTTGTCCTGTATATGCGCCTCGAGCTCGTTCATTATCTCGGCTTCATCGGCATGTTCGAGCCTGGCTCTTATCTTGATACTTTCCAGATATTGTATCAACTCTGGTGTCATTGCCTGAACCTCTACGTGCCGGACGGACCCGGTTGGAGAATCAACTTAACGGCCGTTAAAAAGTCCTGCCACTGGGTTTTCTCCAGCACCAGCTTCGCCTCCCCCTTGGCGGTGATATGGTAGTACCGCCGCCGCCTGCCGTTGGGCAGCGACTGCCAGTTGCCGGTAATCAACCCCGACTTTTCAAGTCGGTGAAGCGCCGGATAGAGTGTCCCTTCTTTGAATCTAAAATAGCCCTGGCTCTTGGCTTCCAGTTCCTTAACAATCTGATAGCCGTACATCGGCTGCTGTGCCAGCAGACTAAGCAGCAGGGAATTGGAACTTCCTTTTATTAAATCACGTCTAATAGCCACGCGAATCACCCCTTTTGCCATATTTACTTAGACATTCTATGTATGTCAATACTATCAGAGATTTGGTACCTTTGCAAGGGTCAAAATACCCATTTTATCAAGTATAACAAAGACGCTTTTAGCTGAAGGTATCAATGTATACGGCTGCCTGCTGATAACTTGAGACGAAAATAGTAAAATGATATAGTACGGGAGAAAACCTGCGGGGAAGTGCCGGAACTGGCAGACGGGCCAGACTTAGGATCTGGTGCAGCGATGCGTGGGGGTTCGAGTCCCCCCTTCCCCACCACGTACCAATAAAAACACAAGGAGGATGGGGAGAAATGTATAAGAAAGTAGTAGTGCCGCTGGATGGTTCCAAGCTGGCGGAAACCGCGCTGCCGCACCTTGAGGAAATAGCCGTGGGATGTAATATCCCGGAAGTCCTGCTGGTATCCGTTACCGAGAGGGTAAAAGGCACGATACCCCGGAGCCAGGCGTTCGAGGGCTCTTCTGAAAAAGCTAACGATGCACCCCGTGCCCGGATAGAAGCGATGCAGACGGGACTCTTAATTTCCCGGAATTTCGTCGGGGAGCAGGAAGTGCCGGTAACACTGGGCAAGATGGCCAAGACCGCTTTCAACTACCTGTGTAAAATAGCGGAAAAGCTGGAGAAGAAGGGGTTCTCAATCAACCTCAGTGTCCTGGTGGGGAATCCCGCGGAGGAGATAGTGAAGTTCGTGGAAGAGCAGGGTGCGGACTTAATCGTGATGGCGAGCCGGGGCAAAACGGGGTTCAGTCGGTGGGAGATGGGCAATATCGCCGAGAAGGTCATCCGGGCAACCAGGGCTTCGGTGATGCTGGTGAAGCCGGGGCCGGATTTCAAGGAAACCAAGCCAAAGCGCAAGGGTAAATCAACCTAATATACAAGGAGTTTGTAAGATGGCAGGAACACACTATCAGCAGAACCTGGTAAAAAATCCCCACTATGAGGTCGGCGGCAACCAGGATATCAAGGGACGTCAGAACCCGACGATGACTTACTTGAGCAACGACCTCGTCCCGGGGAGCAACACATACATAGAAATCGGCTGGATATACGAGATGCCGGAGCCGAACCCTCACATCCTGAATCACGGCCATGATTACGATGAAATCGTCCTGCATATCGGGATGGACCCGGATAACCCGGAATACCTCGGGGCGGAAATAGAATTCGTGGTCGGCGGCGAGAAAATCGTCATCGATAAGACCTCCGCGCTATTCATCCCCAAGGGCGTCGAACATGGTCCCCTGACCTGGAAAAGGGTGGAAAAACCCCACCTCCAGATGGTGGTCATGCCCGGCGCCGGCACGCTGAAAGAATCAAATCCCGCCGGTTATCTCCCCGACGAGGAATAACGGGATTTATCTGATTTTATAATAGTATCGTCGCGCGTAAAAGATGAAAGTCCGATACGTGTGTACGGTTGCCGGGGCGCTCAACTTCCCCGGTAGGCTTTTATTTCACTAAAGACGTAGTAATATCGACGGCAGGAGGTGGCTTTTATGGACACGGAAGAACTCGGCAGGAAAGTCCAGCACTTACTCGACCTTGAAGAAATCAAGAAGCTACAGCGCAAGTACCAGTACTGGCTCTTCAAGCAGGACTATAAGAAAATCGTAGAAAGCTTTGCTAAAAAGGCCCCCGGCATACGCATGGAGGCATCGGACAGCGGCATCTTTAAAGGGCGCGAGGGTGTGGAGCGGTTCTTCTACAAGATGGTGGGACAGCAGAAAACGCGACCGGGCGGGTTTACCATGCATCTGGCGGTGGGCCCGGTTATCGAGATAGCCGGGGACGGCAAAACGGCGCAGAGCATCTGGTTTACGCCGGGTTGTGCCGGTAACCTGTGGATATGGGGCGTCTATATCGTGGACTATGTAAAAGAAGACGGCGAGTGGCGGTTCTGGCATATGCTGATGACTCCTTTCTTCAGGACTCCTTATGATAAAGGCTGGATGGAAATGCCCGTTTCCGGGACACTAAGCTCCGGACTGGAAGACGGGCCGCCGTCGCGCTGGAATCCTTACGAGAAGACGAAAACGGGGAAGGAGCTTTTCAGTCATTTACCGGAAGCCCCGGAACCTTACGACAGCATGCCGGTCGAGTGACCTGCCTTGACACGAATTGTCTCCGGTACTTAAATGTGGATATCCGATTGAAGGTGTGATTTATGAAAGGATACAGGGGGAAATTTCTCAGGGTGAACCTCACGGCGGGAACGGCGGTAGACGAGCCTCTGCCGCCGGAGGTGGCGCGCGACTTCATTGCCGGGCGCGGCTTCGGGGTGAAGTACCTCTACGACGAACTCGCCCCCAATATCGACCCTCTCGGCGAGGAGAACAAGATACTGCTCGTCCCCGGCGTGCTGGCGGGGACATCGGCGCAGAGTGTTTCCCGCTGGGTCGCCTGCACCAAGAGCCCCCTGACGGGCTGTATCGCCCGGTCGTGCAGCGGCGGCGACTTCGGGGCGTGGATGAAGTTCGCCGGCTACGACTTTATTCTCATCGAGGGCATATCGGAGAAGCCCGTTTATCTCTATATCTCCCCGGAAGGCGCCCGACTGCATGATGCCGCCGGACTCTGGGGAAAGGACACGGCATACACGCAGGACTGGCTCATCGGTGAGTATGGTAAGGATGTCCGTACCGCCTGCATTGGCCCCGCCGCGGAGAAACTCGTCAGGTTTTGCGCCATTGTGTCCGGTCGGCGTACGGCGAGTCGCTGCGGCGTGGGCACGGTGCTGGGGTCCAAGCGACTCAAGGCGATAGCTGTTAAGGCTAAGAGGAATCTGGACCTTTACGACCCCGAAGGCTTCGATAAGCTGGCGAAAGAGCAGATTAAGATAATGCGCGCCAGCAAGGACTATGATTATAACCGGGAATACGGCACCACCGAGGGCGCCATTACTCGTAACGTGCTCGGCGTTTACCCGGTCAAGAATTACCGCTGGGGGCAGCTTGAAGATTACCAGAAGCTGGGTCCGGACGAATACCGCAAAATGAGAGTCGGGGAGTTCGGCTGCTACGGCTGCTCGATTCGTTGCGGCAAGATACATGTCGTGACGGACGGGCCGTATAAAGGGGCGAAGAGCGAGGGGCCGGAGTACGAGAGCTACTGGGCGTTTACGGGACCTATCGCCAACACCAATATAGAATCGACGGTAGCCGCCGACCAGATTTGCGACGACCTGGGGCTGGACACCATCAGCACCGGCAACACCATCGGCTTTGCCTACGAGCTATACGAGAAGGGGATTATTACTAAAGCCGATACCGACGGACTGGAGCTTACCTACGGCAATCACGCCGCCATGGTCGAGCTTGTCAGGAAAATCGGGAATCGGGAAGGATTCGGCGACTTACTTGCCGAGGG
Source organism: uncultured Dehalococcoidaceae bacterium (assembly GCA_964584575.1). Classification (GTDB taxonomy): domain Bacteria; phylum Chloroflexota; class Dehalococcoidia; order Dehalococcoidales; family RBG-16-60-22; genus JAFGPF01. The sequence continues at coordinate 15,649 of CAZPAS010000028.1, forward strand.
CACGGTACGCGCCGCGCAGAAAATCGGCAGGGGCGCCGCGTATTACGCCATGCAGTCGAAGGGGCTGGAGTTCCCCGCCTACGAGCCGCGCGGACTCAAGGCTACCGGCTTCGGCTATGCCACCTCGACTATCGGGGGGAGTCATGGTAACGGCTCGCTGGCTTTCCAGGAGTGGGGCACGCCGGGCTCGGGGGCAGTCGACCGTTTTGCCGAGGACGGCAAGGCTCAAATCGTCATCGGCAACCAGAATGGCGCCGGTTTAGAAGTGGGCATCGTCTGCGCCTTCGCCTTCGAATGTGGCAACTGGTTCCGCCCCCTCTTCCCGAAGATGCTGCACGCCGTCACCGGTATCGAAGAGTTCGCCGACTGGGCATACCTGGGCAGGGTGGGGGAGAGGGTCTGGAACCTCGACCGCGCCTTCAACGCGCGTGACGGCTTCGACCGCCGCCACGATACCCTGCCGGAGCGTATGCAGACCGAACCGCTGCACGTCATCGACGCCGACGGCGAGGGGCAGGTGGTGAGAGACCTGGACGGCTTTCTCGACGAGTATTATAGGCTGCGCGGCTGGACGGCCAACGGCATACCCACTCGCGGGAAGCTTGAAGAACTTGGTCTCGACTACGTGGTAAAAGACATGGAG
>CAZPAS010000029.1:0-16188 GCA_964584575.1 uncultured Dehalococcoidaceae bacterium
CGACGAGCATAGGTTGATTTTCTGCTTCAATGAGAGGAGCGCCTCGGCGAGGGCTCTGGCTTCCTCTTCGGGCGAGCGCAGGAGGTAAAAGGTGATGCGCTGGGCGCTCTTGGGCCCGATGCCCGGCAGCTTGCTGAACTCCTCGACGAGCCTGCCGATGGCGTCGCCGGCGGGGGTGTTGTTCTGGTTCAATGCAGGTTCTCCTTCTCTCGTCTACATCAGCCCCGGAATATTGAGTCCGCCGGTGAGTCCGCCCAGCTGCTTGGCGGCGAGTTCCTGTGCCTTGACCTGGGCTTCGCGGACGGCGGTCAGGACCATGTCCTCCAGCATCTCCACGTCTTCCGGGTCGACCACGTCCGGTGATATTTTCACGGACTGTATCTGCTGCTGCCCGTTCATCACGACGGTCACGGCGCCTCCGCCGGAGCTTGCCTCGACCGTAAGGTTGGCAAGCTCTTCCTGCGCCTTCATCAGCTGTGCCTGAAGCTGCTGGGCTTGCTGTAACATGCGTTTGTTCATGATTCCTCCCCGTTATCGTGCTGGGCACCCATGTTTAAAGCCGCCTTGACCAGATGGTTGTTCTCGTGTTCGTAGACGCAGCGGACTTTGCAGGAACGCCCCAGGAAACTGCTCACGATTTTTTCCGCGTTCTTCTGGTTTTCCACGCTGTCCATTTTTTCTTTGTGATACGAATACCTGAATGATATCGTTATAATATCGCCTTCCATGGAAAGCGGCCTGGCGCTGCGGAGCAGGGCGGCGGTGGGGGTCTTGCCCATGCCGTCCGGCGCTTCGTTTATCATCTTGCTCCATTGCGCCTGCAACTGCTCGACGGCTCCATCTGTCATTTGCGGAGCACTATCAACAGCGGCGGCAGGAGCGGGCTTCGGTTTCTCCGCGGGCGTCGTTTTTTCTGCAGCCACCTGTTCTTCCGCCTTCGGTTCCGGCTCGGGCTCTTTTTTAACCCCGGGCTTGGCTGCTTCCGGTTCGGGTGGCGGTGGGGTGGCTTTGGGGGGTGCTTTTTTAACGATTGGTTCCGGCGCAGGCTGACTGACGGGCTTTTCTTTTACCTCCGCATCTGTCAGGGTGGAGTCGACCAGCGCCAGCTCCAGGGGAAGGGTTGAATAGTTATCCAGTCCCAGGTCGAGCTGGCTGAATCGTTTGACGGCTTTGAGAATGCGCGGAAGCGGGGCTTTTTCCGCCAGTTCCTTGAGTTCCTTGACATCGTCGGCGGTAAGCTCGACGGAATCGCCGGAGCCGGTCTTGACGAGGAGGAGCATCCGCAGGTACTCCACGATATCACGATTAAACTGGCGAAGGTCGAGTCCGTCGTCGTTGACATGGTTGATGGTGGCGACCCCGGAAGCGACGTCGCCATTCACGATATCTTTCAGCAGGTCAAGGGCGCGTCGGTCGCCGGAGTAGCCGAGCAGCGTCTTTGCCTGCTCGATGGTAATTTCGTTGCCGTAATAGGTCATCATCTGCTGCAGCAGGTTTTCCGCGTCCCGCATACTGCCCGTGGCAGCTTTAGCGATGAGCGTCAATGCCTCCGGCGTGATGGTGATGCCTTCTTTCTCGCAAATGTGGGACAGCTTGGTTACCACGTCTGCCTGGGAGAGACGGTGGAAATCAAACCGCTGGCAACGCGAAAGAATCGTGGGTAATATCTTGTGGGTTTCCGTGGTCGCCAGTATGAAGATGACGTGCGGCGGCGGCTCCTCCAGCGTCTTGAGCAGGGCGTTAGAGGCGCTGGTGCTGAGCATGTGGACTTCATCGATGATATATACCTTGAAACGTGCCTGATTGGGGGCGTAGTTAACCTTTTCACGCAGACTGCGTATATCGTCGACCCCGGTATTGCTGGCGGCATCGACCTCAATGACGTCCATGGCTCTACCTTCGGTTATCGCCAGGCACATATCGCAGGTATTACACGGCTCGCCTTGGCCGTTGGTAAGGCAGTTGATCGCCTTGGCCAGCCCGCGGGCGGTGGAGGTCTTACCGGTGCCGCGGGGGCCGCAGAAAAGGTAGGCGTGGGAAATCCGTTCGTTGGCCAGCGCGTTGAGCAGGGTCTTGGTGACGTGCTCCTGCCCGACTACTTCGGCGAGAGTCTGGGGACGCCACTTGCGGTAAAAGACCTGAGAAGCCATATCCCCTATTATAACCCAAAACGGGCTATTACCCAAGAAGATTTCAAGCGTATGCGAGGTAATTTTATGGGAAAGCGGAGAAAAGGAAAGAGGGGCTGTAAAGCCCCTCTTCAATCCCTAACAATAAGTTATAATTACAGCAGGGAGGGTATGTCCTTGGAAACGTCGTCCAGGGCTTTGAGCTTGTCCTCGGTCTCCTCCTGCCGTTTCTTGAACTCGGGGATAAGGTCGGTGGAGCGGATGTAGTAGTCCCTGACCTTCTCCACGTCACTCAACTCGGACAGGAGTATGGTGACATCTACCAGTCCTCTCTCGCGGGGGTAATCGCCGTTTCTGATGATAGCCTCCGGTGCAATATCCCTCATGTAGTCGCCGATTTCCTTGACCATGTCCATGTTCATTTCCTTGGCGGGACCGGAGACCAAATACAGGGCGCGCCGCGAATCGGCTGGATTGCACTTGAGGGAGAGCTCGCTGATGGCTTCGTCCATGGCCTGGATGCCCTTCTGGATTTCCGTGCCCTTCTTGCGGAAGTCGCTCCGCCACTCGGAGGGCCACTTGAACAGCGGCGCCTGGGTCTTGCCGTAGCCGATGACCGTCCAGCCGACCACCGTCTGGATGATATCGCCGGCATCGAGTAGCTTGGCGCCGATGTAACGCGACTTTTTCTCTTCTCCGGCGCAGAGCATGTTGTAAAACGGCTCGGCTATCATGCCGTTAATCTTGGAAAGGTTGGTCTGGATGGACGAATCTTTCCTGACGTATCTCTGGTTATCTACGAGGAAAACGGCGTCCGCAACCGAGTAGCATGACTTCAGGCACGTGGCTACGTTGAAAACGGTCCTCTCCTCGGTGGACTCCTCATGCTCGAAGGGGAGGACAATCAGGTTCCATATCGGTTTATCGATATAACGTTCCTTCAGGTGCTGGGTAATCACGGAGATGGCGCCGGAACCGGTGCCACCCGCGGAACCGGCGATGAGCAGGAAGGCGTCCGTTTCAAAGAACCTCTTGGTGGTCCTGACGGCGTCGATGATTTTATCGGCGTCTTCCTTGGCTATCTCAGCGCCGAGTTCGTTGATTTTGCCGACCCCGTGACCGCCGGTCTTGCGGCTGCCGATGAGTATCCGGTGCCGGTGGTCGTTGCTGATGCTGGATAGTCCGCTAAGGTCCGCAGCATCGGTATTGACCGCAAAGCAGCCTGTAATTATGGTCATTCCGCGCCGGCTGCGTGCTCTGCCGTTGAGCCGGGCGAATTCGTCAGCAATCCTGCCCCCACATTGCCCTAAACCAACAACCACTAATTTCATAACACACCTCAATATATAGAGTTATGCTATTTTTAGCATAAAGGCATCAGAATGTCAATTGTTCTCCCTGTATTTTGTATAGTATCTTTTAGTACTGTTTTTATGCATTACATTATTACCATATACTGGAAAACGGTGATTATCTTTATTGAAAAAGTAATAAGTCTATAATAGAATATGCTATACTGGGGTTGGTTTACCGGACTATCTGGAAAGGTTTGATTAATGTCTCCAGAACTAAAAGAAGATATAGAAGAAGGAAATATCGGTAATTTTGAGAAGGCGGTAGCCCGCGCTGAGACACTCAGCCGCGCCGCCAGAGAAGCCGCTGAAAAATCGACAAAGACCGCCATGGAAGCGGCGCGACGCGCCGAGGATATCGGTAAAGCCTCCCGGGAAGCCGCCGAGTCGGCGTCACGCGCGGCACAGGAAGCCGTCAGCCGGGCGGAGAAAATCAGCAAGGAAGCCAGCGAGGCTGCCGAGGAAGCGATAAGAGCCGCCAATGATGCCATCGCCAAGGCAGAAGAGGTCGCTAGGAGGCCGAAGGAAACCGCGCAATCCATGTCCAAGGCGTTCGAGGAGGCAATCGCGCGCGCCGAGAAAATAAGCGGCGAGGCAATGCACGCAGCGGAATCGGCGCTGATGCTGTCCCAGGAAGGACTGAACCGCGTCGACGAATTAAGCCGCGAAGCCAAGAAGACCTCCGAAGAAGCCAGAGAAGCATCACAGGAAGCGGTAAGCACGGCGGAGGCATCGGTCAAGACAGCCAAAGAATCCGCTGACGAATCGATAAAAGCCGCCAGGGAAGCCGCCAGCCGGGCAGAAAAGATGGCGCGGGAGACCAGAGACGCCGCCGAAGCCACCAATAAAGCCGCCAAGGATACCGTAAGTCGGGCGGAAAAGACGAGCAAGTCTACCCGGGAAGCGGCGGAAGTAGCGTCCAGGGCTGCCGAGGAGGTGGCCGGCAGGGCAGAGACAATCAGCAAGGTCGCCAAAGAGGTCGCCGAGGCTGCACAGAGGTCATCACAGGAAGCGATGAACCGCATCGAGGCAATCGGCAGGGAAGCCAAGCTATCCAGCGAAGCCTCGCAGAAAGCCGCTCAGGAAACATCACGCCGTGCCGAAGAGATATCCAAGGAAACGCGTATGGCGACGGAGGCGGCGATAAAAACAGCTAAGGAAGCCGCCGAAAGCTCGTTGCAGGCATCTAAGGAGGCTACAGCCAGGGCGGAGGTAATAAGCAAGGAAGCCAAAGATGAAGCCGAAGCCTCCGCCAAGGAATTCTGGAATGCCATAGCACGGGTTGAAAAAATCACCAAGGACGCTACGGAGACTGCTGCGGAAACGGAGAAGAAGATACAGGAGGCGATAGCCCAGGCGGAGGAGGAGGGGAGGAAAGCCATGGAAGCAGCTGAGGCATCGGCTCAGGCGGCCAGTGAAGCGGCTCAGACATCGGCGCAGATGGCCAGGGAGGCGGCTGAAGCATCTGCTACCTCTTCCCGCGAAGTGTCCGAGGAAGCCGCCCGGACTGCCCGTGAAGCGTCCGAGGAAGCCGCCCGGACTGCCCGTGAGGCGTCGGAGGAGGCAACCAGGATTGCCAGTGAAGCATCCGAGGAATCTATTGAGAAATCGCGTGAGGTAATAGCTCGCTCCGAGGAAATCAGCACGGAAGCCAGGGAAAAGGCCGAAGTCTCGGCAAGCGAGTATCGCGAAGCAATAGCCAGGATGGAGGAGATAGGAAACACCGCCAGGGAGACCGTCGAGGAAGCCGCCAGAGCCGCGCAGGAAGCTATCGATGCATCGCGGAAGGAGTCCGAAGAAGCGGTTGCCAAAGCCGAGGAATTGAGCAGGACGGCTAAGGAGACTGCGGAAGAATCGTTGAAGGTCGTCCAGGAGGCTATCGAAGCCGCCATAACCACTACCAGGGAGACCGCCGAGACTTCGGAGAAGGAAATCCAGACGGCTATAGCCCGCGCCGAGGAAATAAGCCGGGAGACAAAAGAAGCCGCTGAAGCGGCGGTGAAGGCAGCGCGGGAGGTCACGGACACGCTGATAAAAGCCGCCAGGGAATCGGCGGAGAAGACTGTAAAAGCCATCAAGGAAGCCACCGAGGCGTCTGCCAGGGTTGCCAGGGAGGCAGCGGGTGTATCCATATCCGCTTTCAAGGATGCGATAAGCCGCGCCGAGGCTACCGGGCAACTCGCCAGACAGACGGCGGAGGCGTCTTTTAAAGCCTACGAGGAGACCCTTACGAAGGGGCAGAAAAAAGAAACCGGGGAAGAAGGCGAGACTGAGGAAGAGCCCTTGTCCGAAGAGGCCATAGCTGAAGCCCTGGAAAAAGCCGAGGAAGAAAGAGAGGCCGCCTTCGAAGCCGCAGAAGCGGCGATAGGAGCCGTATCGGAAGCGGTCGATAGCGTGGAAGAAGAAGATAAGACAGAGAAAAAAGAAGAAAAAGCGGAGAAAAAAGAAAAAGCAGAAAGCTCTGACAAGGCGGCCAGGAAAGAGGAGAAAGAACCCAGGGGTAAGATAGAAGCGCGCCTGGAATCGCTTGCCAGGATGTATGAGTCCAAGAAGACTCAGGCAAAGAAAGATGCCGGAAACCAGGATGATGACAAAGAGGAATAACCTGTTTCTCTTTGAAATTCAGGCTGAAAATAATTAAAATAATCTGGTGATAAAAAACTGGTGTAATAATTGAAAGTGTAGCTTGACTTTTTATAAAGTGAGCAATATACTGGGCACTAAGTGGTATCCCAGCATTCATGCCCATAATATTTCTAATAAATGAAGCTGCAAAGCTAATAAGACCATTTAAGGAGGTGTCTGGTGGCTGACCAGAAAGAGCGAACCAAGAAATCCTCTACGCCGGAAGAGGTAGTAGAAGCCGAAACCCCCTCTGCAGAGGTTGAGGAAACCCCAGCATCAGAAGAGCGACCGAAGAGCCCGCTTGACGAAGTAATGAGTCAGGCGGAAAGAGCTTATGCCGCCTATATGGACGCCGAGCGTCAGGTCGCCAAGGCTTACCACGAGAATGAAGTGCAGGTGGCTAAAGCCTATAAACGGGCGGAGCAGCAGGCTTCTAGAGCCTATGAAGCTGCCGTAGCACAGGCAACTAAAGATCGTGACGAAGCGATAGCCAAAGCCGCTAAAGCTCGTGAGAACGTAATCGCACGGGCTGAAGAAGCTTATAAGAGCGCCGAAGAGGCGGCCGTCAGAGCTTGTGAATCGGCTCTGGAGGAAGCTGCCAAGGCCCGTGAAGACCATATAGGTAAAGCCTGGAAGGTGCGCGACGACACTATCGAACAGGCCTGGCAGATTTATTCCAAGATAGCCAGATAATTATATAACTCTGATAGGTTACCGGACGCCTTCGTTCCCGGGAGTATCCAGCTAATAAGCGTGATATTATCAACTGGATTTAGTGATCGAGCGGGGTGTTCTGGAGCATTATACGTAGCAGTTAATTGAATAGCTTTATTATAGCAGCGAGGGAATATCTTTAATCGTGATATCAATCCCTCGCTGTGTGCTTACAACGCCTTCCTGGCGCTTCTTGAGTTCCGCGATTAGGTTTATAGCCTTGGTAAAGTAATTCCTGACCTTTTCAACGTCACTCATCTCGGAAAGTACCACGGTAACATCCATGGTGCCTTTTTCCCTGGGATAATCTCCACTCCTGATTACCGCCTCCGGAGCCATGTTCTTGATATACGTGCCCAATTCCTTTATCAGGTCTACGTTTATTTCCCTGGCAGGCGCGGAAACGAGGTACAAAGCCCTCTTCGAGTCCAGGGGATTGCACTTAACGGACAGTCCGCTGACGGCTTCGTCCAGTGCCTGGGTCCCTTTCTGTGTTTCCGTGGCTTTATTCCTGAAGTGGCGACTCGATGAGAATAATGATTTAAATGCCGAGGTCTGGGAACGCCCGAACCCCAGAGTCGTCCAGCCGACAAGTGTCTGGATGATGTCTCCGGCGTCGAGTATCTTGGCTCCGATGTATCTCGACTTGACTTCCTCGCCGGCGCAGAGCAGGTTGAAAAACGGTTGAACGATGTGTGAGTTAATCTTGTTGAGATTATGACGGAGAGACGTATCCTTGCTGACGTATCTCTGGTTATCGACCAGGAATATGGCATCGGCGACCAGGTAGCTGGACTTAAGGCAGGTGGCTACGTTGTAGACCGTCCGGTCTTCGGTCGCTTCTTCATGTTCAAAGGGGAGGACGATGAGATTGTAAACGGGTTTATCGACGTACCGCTCTTTAATCTGCTGGGTCATGACCGATATAGCACCGGAGCCGGTGCCGCCCGCAGCCCCGGCACAAAGCAGAAAGGCGTCCGTTTCCTGGAAATGTCTGGCGTTCCTTATCGTCTCGATGACTTTATCGGAGTCTTCCCGGGCAATTTCGGCGCCGAGTTCATTGATTTTACCCACGCCGTGACCGCCGGTCTTTCTGTTACCGATGAGGATACGGTGGTCGTAGTCGGACTTGATAGTGGTAAGACCGCTCAGGTCGGCGCGGTCGGTATTCACCGCATAGGCGCCGGTGACGATATGCAACCCGCGTAGCCCGCGGGCTTTACCGTTAAGTCGGGCAAACTCATCAGCAACCCTGCCTCCGCACTGTCCGAAACCAACAACAACTAACTTCATTACTCACCTGTTCAGGTAGTTTTACTATTTTACGCAATTCCGCAATAGCTTGTCAATCAGTACTTAGGTACGCTCTACCAAAATTTCATCACCGCAGGGTGAAATATAGCAGTAAACGTATATTTCTATGTAATTTTCTTTTGTTTTTCAATAAGAGCATCGAGATTTCGTGAAAGAAACGGATAAATTCCGCTGATATCCTCCAGTTTCTTTCGTGTCTCCGGAAATAACTCTTCCCAGGGCGTTTTGTTGAGAATGAGTCCGGTTTCTACTTCAGAGAAGGAGGGACCTGTTGCAATCTTGTGCGGATAAGGTTTGTCCACAGGGCATACGAATTGACAGCGCATACAGCCAATGAGGGCATTAGGCCAATCCGGCTGTTGTTGAACCCAGTAGGGGGAATCCGGGTCTTCCTCGTTAAGAGCGCCCAGGCATTTCTCGGCACGAATAAGGAAACGGTCTGCGGTGATGCTTCCAGTGGGGCAATTCTCGCGGCATAACAGGCAATTATCACATTCTTTCATTACTCGGGATTCATGCCAGTTATCTTCTTCACAGGGACAATCGGCATAAAAGGCGACCAGTTGGCAGAGACTGCCCATCCCCGGCACATAACTGATATTGTTTCTGCCGTATTCAGCCAGACCGCTGCGGACGGCAAGGGTTTTCAATGCCAGACGGGCTTTTATTATCCTGTGTCCGGTGAGTTCCAGTACTCTTTTTAGAGTTAGTTCGGCGCGAGCATCATCCACTCTGGTGAAGTAGGTCGGCGGAATGTCTGCCGCGAAAATCCTTCCCTGCCATTCAAATCTGAGACGCGTAAAAGGTTGGGGCATTGCCACGACGATGATGGTCTTTGCTTCCGGCAGGTTTTCATTGGTCTTTAAGTAAAAATGCCATTTTTCATGCAGTTGCCTGTTTATTAGTCCCTGCCTGACCAGTTTGCCTACTGCTTCCTGTACCTCCGGCAGGTGCGCGATGGATACGGTTCTGGCTTTATAGCCGTGCGGTTTTACTGCTTCGCGGATTTTAGTACTGATTCCGTCCATCCCGCACCTTTACCGATATATCCTACTAAAGTCCCTTTTTAGCCATGTAAACTGCTAAATCGCCGAGACGGCAGCTGTAGCCCCATTCGTTATCGTACCAGGCGAGTATCTTGACCATGTTGCCGCCGATGACCATAGTACCAAGTCCGTCGATGATGGAGCTGTGCGGATTGCCCTTGAAGTCCATGCTGACCAGCGGTTCCTCGCAGAACTCCAGGATGTCCTTCAGCGGTCCCGCCGCGGCTTTCTTCAATGCCTCGTTGACCTGCTCCACGGTGACTTCTTTTTCAAGGTCACAAACAAAGTCGATGACCGATACGGTGGGCGTCGGCACGCGGAAAGCCAGGCCGTGTATCTTACCCTGAAGTGCCGGGATGACCTGGGTCACGGCTTTGGCGGCGCCGGTAGTGGTGGGTATCATGTTCAGGGCGGCGGCGCGCGCCCGGCGCGGGTCCTTGTGGATGGTATCCAGTACCACCTGGTCATTGGTATAAGCGTGAATAGTGGTCATAAGCCCCTTGCTGACGCCGAAATTGTCATTGAGTACCTTCACGGGAGGAGCGATGCCGTTGGTGGTGCAGGAGGCGTTGGAAATCACATTGTGTTTGGCGGGGTCGTAAGCGCCCTCGTTGACACCGAGGACGATGGTGACGTCCTCGTTCTTGGCTGGCGCCGAAATAATTACCTTTTTAGCGCCACCCTGACGATGGGCGACGGCTTTAGTGGCGTCGGTGAAAAGGCCGGTGGATTCGATGACGATATCGACGCCGTAGTCCTTCCAGGGGATAGCGGCGGGGTCTCGCTCCTGAATTACCTTTATTTCCTTGCCGTCGACGACGATAGCCTTTTCTTTAGCGGTGACCTCCCCGGGATACCGCCCGAAGACGCTGTCCCACTTCAGCAGGTGGGCATTGGTAGTGGTATCCGCCAGGTCGTTGACAGCTACCACTTCGAGGTCTTTCTCATGGTACTTTTTCATTGCCCTTAGAGTTAGCCGCCCGATGCGCCCGAAGCCGTTAATGCCGATTTTCGTTGTCATGTTCGCCTCCTTGTTTAATATTTAGTGATTTTTTATCGCCGGACTGTATTTACGCTGCTTGCTCCTCTGTATCATGTCCAGGAAGGCCTCAATACGCGTCTTGACGTGGTTGTTCAGGAAGAAATCGTCGTTGCCTTCCAGCGTCAGTATGGGCAGGTTAATGGCATCACGGAAGATAATATCGCCGATGCCGCGGTGGCAGAAAGCCTGTACGTAGTGGATAACGCCATCCACCTTGCGCTCATGGATTTCCGTCTTAATATCGACGAGTCGCTCGTTGATGGAGTAGGGATACGTGTAATTGGAGTACTGCTCCGCCAGCGAACCGCCGGGTTCGGGCATGGCGAACTGTCGCTGGACTTCGTTGAAGACAACCCTGGCGCCGTGTTTTTCGATGAAGGGGTATAGCTCGCGGGCGTACACCGAAGGCACGCCGATATATGCCAGCCGGAGCTGGTCGGCGGTATAAGACTGGCGTTTGGAGCAGGCTTGGATTAATTCCTGCAAGTCCCGCCGGTATTTACGAAAGTCCCCGTTGAAGTCGGATGTTGATACCAGCCAGAGGTTGTTCTCCCAGCCGCTGACGGTATTTTCCTTCCAGGTAAGCTCGTCAAGTTTCAGGGCGAGGTCGCGGACGGGCTTGAGTTCCCGGCTGATTTTTTCGGCGGATTCGAGCGTGGTGCCGAGGGTCGCCGCCAGCGATTCTAATTTTTGCCGCATGAGGCGTGAGTCGGGGTTTTCCGGGTAGGCGAAGGATATGGTATTCAGTCCTTTGAGTTTCAACGTCTCCATAAGCATGACGGTATTGGAGCAATCGCCGCTGGTAACGCAGAGGACGTCGCGGATATCGGTATCCATGCAGACGCCGTAAATGCCCTTTATCCAGCTGCAGCAGTTAAGGGGAAAACCCGCCCTTTCGGCGATGGTGATGAGGCGTCCCGGACTGGGGTCGGCGACGAGGACATTATTCAAATCGACTGGCTGATACCCGGCGGCTATCAGAACCTCTACTGGAACGGTAGTGGTGACGCCGATCTTCTTCATCTGATTTAGTAATATTATATCAGTTTTGGCGGTAATATATAATGCCTTTTCCGGGTAATTTGGTGACGATGCTTTCGTTTGCCATCATCTCCAGATGCGCCAGCGTCTCGAAGATAGCCATCCTCTGGTGGAATTCAGGGAGGTCCTGCCATCGGGATTTCTCGCCCCAGGTAATTGCCCGGGCTATCTGGTAGGTGGTCCTGGGCTGGTCCGCCATCGCGCCGAGGATTTCCTGGCTTCTTAGCTGGTGGTGGTGAATTATCTCGTCGATGCGTGCGGCGAATTCGGTAAAGGGCTCGTCATGACCGGGCAGGACGATTTCTACCTTCAATTTTCTTAGCTCTTTCAGCGACTCTATATAACGACCCAGCGGGTTTTCGATGGACTGTGGATGGACGCTGATATTGGGGGTGATTCTGGGTAGGATATGGTCGCCGGAGAGCAGGATTTTCTTTTGCGGCTCGTAGAGACACAGGTGACCCGACGAATGCCCCGGCGTCCAGATAACCTGGAAGGTGAACTCGCCGGTGGTGACGGTATCGCCGTCGCGGAGGGTGATGTCGGGCGGGGTGGGGTCAATGAAGTTCTCCAGTCCTACGGTGGCGTCCCGGAGCTTTACCATCTCGTCGCGGGGCACGCCGTTATCGACGAGCATGCGGTCGGTCTGGTGGAGAAGCTCCTCCATGTGGACGTAACGGGGTTCGATTAAATCCTTCTCGATAGGGTGCATGGCGATGGTGGCTCCGGAGAGCTTTTTTATCCTCCCCGCCATGCCGTAGTGGTCGGGATGGACGTGGGTGACGAATATCTGGGCTATTTCTTCGAATCCCAGTCCGTTTTTAACCATGGTATTGTGCATGGTGCCGAACGAGGAGTCTGTGTTCCAGCCGGCATCCACGAGGAGATAGCCGTTATCTCCTCGGACAAGGTAGACGTTGATATGGGGCGGTCCCCCCACGTCGTCGATATCGCCTATGGGCAGTTTAATCCAGATGATTCCGGGCGTGATTTCAGGCATTTTCCCCTTTCTCTTTACCGTCATTCCCAACTTGATTGGGAATCTAATAGTCTGGATTCCCGCTTTCGCGGGAATGACAAAAAATATACTTGAACTATCGCTTAATATTATAGAATGCTTTCATTCCGGCGTAGCTGGCGCTGTCCTCTAATTCCATCTCGATGCGGAGGAGCCGGTTATACTTGGCGGTACGCTCCGAGCGGCAGGGGGCGCCGGTCTTGATTTGCCCCGTGTTCAAGCCCACGGCAAGGTCGGCGATGGTGGTATCCTCGGTCTCGCCGGAACGGTGGCTGACGATAGCCGTCCAGCCGGCCTGCTGCGCCATCCTGATGGCGTCGATGGTCTCCGTGAGTGTGCCTATCTGGTTAAGCTTGATGAGAATGGAGTTGGACGCCTTCTGCGTGATGCCCTGAGCGAGGCGCTTGACGTTGGTAACGTAAAGGTCGTCCCCGACGAGCTGGACTTTTCCGCCGAGCTTTTTGGTAATAAGCTCCCAGCCTTTCCAGTCGTCCTCCGCCATGCCGTCCTCGATGGAGATGATAGGGTACTCGTTCGCCCACTTTACATAAAAGTCTACCATCTCGGCGGGGGTCAGCGTCTTGCCTTCCCGGGCGAGGACGTACTTGCCGTTTTCGAAGAACTCGCTGGAGGCGGGGTCCAGGGCGATGTAGCAGTCCCTGCCGGGCTTGTATCCGGCGGACTCGATGGCGGCCAGGATTGCCTCCACTGCGTCCCGGTTCGAAGGCAGGGAGGGTGCAAAACCGCCTTCGTCGCCGACATTGGTATCCAGTCCCCGGTCCTTGAGGACTTTTTTCAGGGCGTGATAGACCTCGGCGCCCATCTGCATGGCGTGGGTGAAGCTTTTAGCACCCACGGGCATCACCATGAACTCCTGCAAATCGGTCGAGTTGGCGGCGTGCTTGCCGCCGTTGAGAATATTCATCATCGGTACGGGCAGCGTGTACGTACTCACACCGCCGAGGTAGCGGTAAAGGGGCATATCCATGAGGCTGGCGACGGCATGGGCTGCCGCCAGCGACGTGCCCAGGATGGCGTTGGCGCCGAGCCGCGATTTATCCGGCGTGCCGTCCAGTTCCAGCATGGCGTGGTCGAGGCCCGCCTGGTCTTCGGCGTCTAAACCGATGACTACCCCGGCGATTATATCATTGACGTTGGCTACCGCCTTGAGGACTCCCTTGCCGTTATACCGCGACTTATCGCCGTCGCGGAGCTCTACGGCTTCGTGCGTGCCGGTGCTGGCGCCTGATGGCACGGCGGCGCGTCCCAGCGTGCCGTCGTACAGTTCCACCTCCACCTCCAGCGTGGGATTGCCGCGGGAATCCAGTATTTCCATGGCTTTTACATTTTCAATCGTTGACATTTTTCCCTCCCCCTCAAATTAGCTATCGGTTACGACCAGGTTGTATCTCTGGGTCATGAGAGCGCGGTCTTCGACGGGCTCCTTGAGTTCGCCGTGTATGCCCGTGTTGTATTTGCCCGGTGTAGCGAATTCGGAAACAGTGAAGGTAACATATAGAGTGATGGACTCCCCCGGTTGCAGCGTTACGTATTTATGCCCGCTTTCAAACGCGATTGTTTCCGGCAATGTACGCTGGTCGTCCTGGATAAGACGGATGGATATAGGTATCTCCGAATTGGAGGTTACGGTAACCGGGAGGGTCGCGGAGTCTCCCGGCTTTATCGTGAGGGTGCTGATGTCTTCTTCGTCTATCGGGAACTGGATATTCAGGTAGTAAGCCGGGAGGAGTTTTCGTGGCATGTCAGGATTACAGGAAGTAGTCGCCGTTATCACGCTGGTAACCGGAATTAGGAGACCAAAAATCAGGGCGGGAGTTAAATATCGTTTCGTCTTTATCGCTTTTGCTTCTTTAGTACTCACTACTACCGCCGTTCTTTACAATTTCGATGGCTTTATTTACCGCTTCCTTCGGGCTGGCGGCGTGTATTATACTATCGTCGGTCTTTCCGTCAATCGCCAGCGACCATGTATTGAGACCGATGACGGGGATGCCGTTCTGAAGGGCGTGCCCGATTTCCGTGAGTGTGCCGTAGCTGCCGTCGATGGCGATAATCGCCTGGGAAGACTTGACCACCGCCACGTTCCGGGCGTAGCCGAGTCCGGTAACGACGGGTATTTTTACATACGGATTGGCGGTCAGGCGGCTGTCCCCGGGGAGTATGCCGATGGTCAGCCCGCTGGCTTCGGCGGCGCCTTTGCAGGCGGCTTCCATGACACCTCCCAGTCCCCCGCAGACCAGCGCTGCGCCCCTCCGGGCGATTTCACGACCCACTTCTTCCGCAACGGCGGCTACCTCCGGCGAGACCTCGCCGCCGCCGATAACCCCGATGAATATGAGTTTGTCTTTCAAAATCAATATCCTTTAGATATAAAAATTATAACACTGGATATAACATTCGGGCAAAGATAAGGCTGGCAACGAGTGTATCGTGAAGTGGAACTTTAATTATATTTGTTCATGGCGATATCCAGCCCCTCGGTAAGCAGGCTGATTATCGCCCGGGAGACATCCGGGATAATGTTATCGATGATTTTCTTCTCGTCGCGGGTGAAGTCGGAGAGGACGTAGGCGATGACTGCCTCTTCTTTTTCGGCAGGAGATTCCGTTGTTATATCGGGGCGGCCCACGCCGACCCTGACACGGTAGAAGTCCTTGCTGCCGAGTCGTGCGATGATGGACTCGATTCCCTTATGCCCGCCGGAGCCGCCGCCTAACCGGAGCCGTATTTTTCCCGGCGGCAGGTCGAGGTCGTCGTGGATGACTACAATATCGGACGGTATGATATCGAACTTGTTAGCCAGGGCGCTGACAGATTCGCCGCTGGCGTTCATGTAGGTCTGCGGGCGCGCCAGCAGGACTTTCTGTCGGGCGATATTTCCGATGCCCGTGCGCGCCTGCCCCTGCTTGCGGTCGAAGCGGATATTCTGCTCCCTGGCCAGGTGCTTGACGCACATGAACCCGACGTTATGCCGATTACGCGTGTATAAAAATCCGGGATTACCCAGTCCTACGATTAATTTCATGGTGTTACAATTCTAACAGTTTGAGAAACTCCTTTTCATCGAGTACCTTGATACCCAGTTCCCGGGCGCGCGCCAGCTTGGAACCGGGGTCGGCGCCGGCAACAACGTAGTCGGTCTTCCGGGTAACACTGCCCTTGGCGGCGCCCCCGAGTTCTCTTATCTTTGCCTCCGCTTCCTGCCGCGAAAAGGCTTCCAGACGGCCGGTAACCACGAACTCCTTGCCGGATAGAGGCAGTTCTTCGTGTGCGCCGGCGGTTTCCTCCAGCTTGACCCCCGCCTCTTTGAGCTTCCTGACGATATTGATGTTATCCTCCTGCCGGAAGAAAGCAGTAATGCTGTCCGCTATCTTGGGACCGACGGCGCTTATTTCCATCAGTTCGTCTCTTGTAGCCTTGGCGAGTTCATCGATACTGTGATATTTACCTGCCAGCACCTCTGCCATCTCCGCGCCGACGTGCTTGATGCCGAGGGCGAAGATAACTCGCGCCAGCGTTCTTGCCTTGCTGTTTTCGATTGCTTTCAGTATATTTTCGGCGCTTTTATCACCCATTTTATCAAGCTCGGCAAGCTGTTCTTTCTTAAGAGAATAAAGGTCGGCGGCGTCTTTCAGCAGTCGCTCTTTGTACAGCGTGGCGCTCATGTTTTCCCCAATACCCCGGATATCCATGGCGCCCCGCGAGGCGAAGTGCTCGATGCGCTGCTGCGCCTGGGCGGGACAGGCGGCGTTGGAGCAGTAGTACATCACCTCGCCCTCCGGCCTGATGACCTCGCCGCCGCACTCGGGACAGACGGGTTGTCCTTTATCATTCTTCGGCAGTTTTTCCAGCAGACTGAACTCCTTTTCTTTACCGGTACGCTTGC
>CAZPAS010000030.1:0-16086 GCA_964584575.1 uncultured Dehalococcoidaceae bacterium
TCTTTTTCAGCTTCTCTTTGGGCGACAATTCTCTGCGTGATATTCGCCGGCACCTCTTCATAGTGGTCGAATTCCATGGTATAGACGGCGCGTCCCTGCGTCATCGACTTTAAATCGATGGCGTAGCGCTGGATTTCAGCAAGGGGCACCTGGGCATCGATGACGTTACTGCCACCCTCGGGGTTCATACCAAGGACACGCGCCCGCTTGGTATTGAGGTCGCCGATGATGTCGCCGGTAAGGTCACTGGGAACAGTGACTTTCAGGTTCATTATAGGCTCCAGAAGAATCGGCTGGCCGTCCGCCATTCCCTTCTTAAACGCACCGGCGCCGGCTATCTTGAAACATATATCCGAGGAATCCACCGGGTGGAAGCTGCCGTCGAAGAGGGTAGTCTTGACGCCGACTACCGGATATCCCGCCAGCGCGCCTTCCTGGTACGCCTCGTGGACGCCCTTCTCCACCGCCGGGATGTAGTTCTTGGGCACGGAACCGCCGACAATTTTGTCTCCGAACTCATTATCGCCGCGTTCCGGCAGCGGTTCCATTTCCAGCAGGACATGCCCGTACTGGCCGTGACCGCCGGACTGCTTCTTGTGCTTGTACTCGGCTTTAGAAGACATGGTTATCGTCTCGCGGTAAGGTACCTTGGGAGTCGCCAGTTCCACGTTCACGCCGAATTTGCTCTGCATTTTATCCGCCGCCACGGCGAGATGGGTATCGCCCATACCGGAAAGGATAGTCTCGCCGGTGCCCAGCTCGCGGTGCACTGTCAGAGTGGGGTCTTCCTCGGCGAGACGGGAAAGCGCCGTACCCATCTTGTCGATATCCGTCTTGGTCTTGGGATAGACGGCCTCGCGGAAGGTGGGCTTGGGAAATACGATTGGCATTAACTGAACAGGTTTGTCCTGGGCGCACAGCGTATCTCCGGTATTAGTCACGTTCAGCTTGGCCACGGCGCCGATATCGCCGGCGCCTACCTCGTCTACGGGTTCCTGTGTCTTGCCCC
The DNA here is from genome assembly GCA_964584575.1 of uncultured Dehalococcoidaceae bacterium. Taxonomy (GTDB): domain Bacteria; phylum Chloroflexota; class Dehalococcoidia; order Dehalococcoidales; family RBG-16-60-22; genus JAFGPF01. Next base: position 1,010 of record CAZPAS010000030.1, read on the forward strand.
TCATCATGAACAGCTGCCCGACGCGTTCGCCCGTTTTCTGATTGGCGTTATAGACCTGGGAGTTACTCTTGAAAACGCCGTTATAGACGCGGAAATAAGTCAGTTTGCCCACGTACGGGTCGGCGGTGGTCTTGAAGACGAGGGCAGCCAGCGGCGCTGTATCGCTCGGGTCCGTCGTGGAACCGTCACTCATGGCTACCTTCTGTTCTTTAGGAACCGGGAGGTAGTCGCAGATGGCGTCCATCAGCCGATTGACGGAGATATTCTGCAGTGCCGAGCCGGCCAATATGGGCACGACACTGCCGCCGGTGACCGCCTTGCGCAGGTTGGTGGTAAGCTCTTCCGGGGTAATCTCTTCCCCGCCCAGATATTTCTCGATGAGGGCGTCGTCAATCTCGGCAATCGCCTCCACCAGTTTCTCGCGGTAGGAGTCCGCCTGGGCTTTCAATGCCTCCGGTATATCCGCTTCCCTGGACTCTTTACCGGTATATGCCTTCATATCCAGCAGGTCAACCACGCCTTCGAAGCTGGTATGGGCGCCTACGGCCAGCTGGAGCGGTATACACTTATTACCGAGTTTGGACCGTATTTCTTCCACAATCTTGACGAAGTCAGCGTTTTCACGGTCCATCTTGTTGACGAATATCAGGCGGGGTAGCTTGGCTTCCTCGCAGTACCCCCAGACCATTTCCGTGCCGACTTCTACTCCCGAGGCGGCGCAAATGACGACCACGGCGCCTTCGCTGACGCGCATGCCCGCCTTGACCTCCCCGACGAAGTCCGTATAGCCGGGAGCATCGATTATATTCATCTTGGTACCCTGCCACTCGCAGGGCAGCAGGGACAGATTGATACTGATTTGACGCTTTATTTCATCCTGTTCGTAGTCCGACGTGGAGGAACCGTCATCTACCTTACCCAGGCGCGTAACGGCTTTAGCATTGAAAAGCATCGCCTCCGCCAGCGAAGTCTTGCCGGCACCACCGTGAGACAACAAAACAGTGTTGTGAATCTTATCAAGTCCGTATTTTTGCATGAAATCACCTGCTATCTAAGAAATATACGCTTATCATTATACCCGTTGCAGACCAGACACGGCAAGCAGCAGCCTCTAAATCCCGTAATCAGAAATGGGTACTACTTGCCCCACCCATTATTGAATACAATTTCTGACAACTCGTTTCTGGGGGGTGTTTTACCTTCATGTTCGGGGACGCCTACCGGGAAAAGGACCACTACACGATAACCATCGGGCACACCCAGCAGCTTCCCGGCTTTCACGGCATCAAAAGCGCCGATAATTACCGTACCCAGCCCCAGGGCATGGGCCGCCAGCGCCATGTTCTGCATTGCCAGACCGGTATCGAACATAAACCAGTCGCCTTTATCGGTAACATACTGGCTGCCGCCGGATCCGTGTTGAGCGCCTGATTTACCTATTTCCGCACAGACAACAATTACCACCGGCGCCGCATTGAGAGATGAAGTAGCAGGATTAGGGAACTCTCTATCGGGGGTCTTAATTGTCATTAATGTATCAGTCAACGCTGCTTTGACTTCGGGGTCGCGCACCACGATAAATCGCCAGCACTGCGTGTTGGACCATGAAGGCGCCCAGCGCCCGGCTTCAAGTATCTTTTCAATCTTCTCATCTTCAACAGGGTCGGGCCTGTATTTTCTGATGCTTCTCCGGCTGTTTATAGCTTCAAATAACTCCAAATTACCACTCCTTACCCGGTTCCTATTTGCCGTATTTATCATTGAAAAGGACCTCAGAGAGGTCTTTCCTCGGTGAAATCTGCCCCTTGTGGTCAGGGTATCCCAGGGGCGTCATACTGACTACTGCGCACCCTTCAGGTACTTCCAGCAGCTGGGCCACCTTTTTTGCATCAAATCCACCAATAATTACCGTACCCAGACCGATAGAGTACGCTGCCAGTGCCAGATTTTCCATGGCCAGAGCTACGTCGAACATGTACCAGTAATCAGATTTATCCGTAACCGGTGTACCATCGGAACGGAACCCCGCCTTGCCCAGTTCGGCACAGATTACAATAACCACCGGTGCCTGCCTGAATGACGTGGCGGCAGCATTCTCCACCAGGTCGTTGTCTACGATGACCTTATTCAAAGTGTCGGCTATCTGCGCCCTTACTTTAGCGTCACGCACCACGATAAATCGCCAGCACTGCGCGTTTCCCCATGAAGGCGCCCAGTGTGCGGCTTCCAGGACAGTATTAATAGCTTCATCATCCACGGGGTCGGGTTTGTAGCGTCTAATACTTCTCCTGTTTTTTATGGCCTCAAGGATATCCATTGTCATCCTCCATATTCTTTATGGGGTTAATCTTCCCAGGCACTCTTGCCTATCAGGGCTACGAACCGGCAGCCCCCCAGTTTATCCACCTTACTGCCGTCCTCCTGCCTGGTAACTCTGCATAACTCCTGCGTGAACCGGGAACCTACCGGTATTATCATCCTGCCCCCCATTGACAACTGGGCCAGGAGTTCATCGGGGATAGCGGGAGCTCCGGCGGTAACCATGATGGCGTCGTAGGGCGCGCCCCGTTTCCAGCCAAGCGTCTCCCCGGCGTGATGTATCTCTATATTTTTATACCCCAGTTTCTCCAGCACCATACGGGCGGATTCCGCTAACGGCGGTACGCGTTCCACGGATATCACCCTCTTTGTCAGTTCGGCGAGAATCGCCGTCTGGTATCCGCTGCCGGTACCGAGTTCCAGCACCTTCTCGCTTCCGGTAAGTTCCAGCGCCTCCGTCATGAGGGCGATTATGTACGGCTGGGAAATCGTCTGGTCCCAGCCGATTGGTAAAGGTCTGTCTTCGTACGCCTGGTGACGGTACTCGTCGGGGACAAACTCTTCACGCGGTATACGGGACATCACTTCCAGCACCCGTTTATCTCTAATCTCGGAACTGAGATACTTAATCAAACTGGCTCTTACCGAATCAAAATCCATCATGTCCGCCAGCAAAGTACTTTTATAAGATAATCGATAACACGATAAGTACGACGATAATTATTCCCGCCAGGATGCCGATTCTTTTAAGTTCTTCGGTAACATAGGGATACCGTAATACCGCCGCTTCCTGTGTCCTGGCCGGTTTCGTCTCGGCTGTTACACGGGCGGGTTCCGCCGGTTTCGGTGCTGTTGCTGTCGCCTGCGGCTGCGGTTGAGGTTGAGAACCTGCCTGCCGCATTATGGCTTTCTTTTTTTTACTATGATGAGGATGCTTACCCTTGCCGTGTTTTGATTTAGCCGGCATCCGTAACCTCCTGAAAAATTAATCCTTAGCCCTGGGGTGTGACTTATCATAAGAACGGCGTACGTGCTCGGTGGTCAGGTGAGTATAGACCTGCGTGGTGGATATATTGGCATGACCCAGCAGTTCCTGCACCGACCTGAGGTCGGCCCCGCCGCTCAGCATGTGGGTGGCGAAACTGTGTCTCAACGTATGCGGGCTTATCTTGTCGCCCAGTCCCGCCGATTTGGCGTATTCCTTGAGTTTCTGCCAGAACCCCTGCCGGGTGAGTCGTTCGCCGCGGGCATTGAGGAACATAGCATCTTCCTTCTTGCCGTGGGCTAACTTGGGGCGGTCTTCGTCGATGTACTGCTTGACGGTCTTGGCTATCTGCTCGTAAAGCGGGATGATACGCTCCTTGCGGCCCTTGCCGAAACATTTCACGAAGTAATCGCCCTCGGTATTGACATCGCCCAGGTTCAGAGCCACCAGCTCGCTTATCCTCATGCCGCTGGCGTACAGGAGCTCCAGCATAGCCCTGTCCCGCTTGGCTTCGGCGGAGGACAGCTTGGCGGGCTGCTCCAGCAGCAGGCGTACCTGATTGATGGGTATGGGCTTGGGCAGCGCCTTGCCCACGCTGGGGGAGCTCATATTTTCGGTAGGGTCGGTCTTGATGTTGCCTTCCGACACCATAAATCCGAAGAAAGACCTCGACGCAGCTACTTTGCGCGCCACCGTGGTGGCGACATAGCCCCTCTCCTTAAGTTCGAGCATATAACTCAGCATGTTCTGCCGGCTGAAGTCAGCCCAGGAACCAATGCCCTGTTTATTAGCAAAATCGGTAAGCCCCGTCAGGTCATTACGATAAGCAGCTATGGTATGCTCGGAATATCCTTTCTCCACCGCCAGATAATTCAGAAAGCTTTCGATTGGCTCAATCATTGTGTCTCCTCACGGTTTGATAATACTGCCGTTTATATAACTTATGGTTACGCTTGTATTTTAACATAATATTTTACCATATAAAAGAGCCGTTCGGCTCAAACATAATCATGTTATGGTACTACGCACCCCTCAAAATACCTATGACCAAAGAGCTATTGTAAAGAGGACGAAAGACATATAAGATTTTTGTATAGCGTATAAGTGTATTTAGATATTGTAGACATATAGATTGGGGAATCCCTGATTATGGCAGAATCAATCGAAGAAGCCAAGAATAGCTTGCGCATGAAATCGCCCGAGCCGGAAGCCTTGCAGCTAATTCCCGAGGCACTGGCTCGTAAACATTTCGCCATACCGATTAGTCTGGACGGCAACGTCCTGCACGTGGCTATGGTAAACCCCTCCGATATCCTCGCCCTTGAAGCCCTGGCAAGCTGGAGCCAGATGCGCATAGAGTCGGAGCCGGCTACACAGGAAGACATACTCGAGGCTATCGACTTCAATTATAAAGCCTACGATGAAATAGAAAAGCAGATTTCCAGTATTTCGCTTTCCGACGGTGACAAAGCGAATAAACAGTTGATGATCGACACCGCCACGGAAGCTCCTGTTGCACAAGCCCTGAGGCTGATTATCGATGAAGCCGTGAAAGCCAGGGCTTCCGATGTCCACCTGGAACCCGGGGATGATAAAATACGGGTACGCTTCCGCATCGACGGTACACTCCACAATATGTTCTCGCTGCCTTTGAAGACGCTGACGCCGATTATCTCAAGAATTAAGATTCTGGCCAACATGAACATTGCGGACCATCATCGCCCCCAGGACGGCCAGTTTTCCGTAAAAGCCAAGGGACGCCTTATAGATGTCAGGGTGGGAATGATCGCCACGGTAAACGGAGAAATGGCGGTATTGAGGCTGCTCGACAAGTCGCGGGCTACCCTGGCGCTGTCCGACCTTGGATTCCTCCCTGAAAGCCAGGAAAAATACGAAAATATGCTCAAGGTGCCTTACGGGATAATACTGGTAAGCGGACCTACCGGGGCGGGCAAGACGACCACTCTTTATGCATCCGTTAACTCGCTCGACCAGACGGAACGCAATATCCTGACCGTGGAAGACCCGGTGGAATACCGGTTCTCCAACATCAACCAGATTCAGGTAAACCCCCGTGCCGGTGTCACTTTCGCCAGCGGTCTTCGGTCGATATTGAGACTCGACCCCGATGTCATACTCATCGGTGAGATACGCGATGCGGAAACCGCCAACATTGCCATACAGTCGGCCCTGACCGGGCACCTGGTACTGTCTTCCATCCATGCCAACGACGCTGTGGGCGTGGTATTGCGGCTAATCGACCTCGGCGTGGAGCCGTTCCTGGTTTCCTCCGCGCTTATCGGGGTAATCGCCCAGCGTATGGTACGCCGTATCTGCCCCAACTGCGGACGTTATGTTGAAGGTTCGCCCGAGGAGAAAATCGTCTACAGCCAGGAGATGGGCGAAGAACGGAATGAGTTCTTCGAGGGCGCCGGTTGTAAGTCGTGCGCCAACAGCGGCTACCGGGGACGGGCGGGGATATTCGAGATATTCTGCACCAGCGATGAAATCAAGACCTTGCTGGTCAAAGGGACCACCGCCAACCAACTGCGCGCCCAGGCTATCAAGGAGGGGATGCTTACCCTGATGCAGGACGGGATGTACAAGGTAAAGAATAATATTACCACACCCGCCGAAGTACTGCGGAACGCTTACTCGGTGGGGTAGTGTAACCGGCAATATTTTAATGGAGATTGATATCGGAGCGTATATTTGATGCTTTATCAATACGTTGCCTGCGGTGAATCGGGCGATATAGTCAAAGGCAAGATATCGGCAACCAGCGAGGACGCTATCTCCGAGATGCTCGGTTATGCCGGTTATCGCTTGATAAATCTAAGACCCTACGTGCCTTTCTTGAGCCTGGGAAGGTTCACTTCCCAGATGTTCCCGGTAAAAGAGACCGATGTCATTATGCTTTACCGGCAGCTCGCGCTGCTTCTCGAATCGGGTGTTAACATCGTCACTTCGCTGGAGCTGTTACAGGAACAGATAACCAATCGTTCTCTAAAAAAAGTCGTCAATGAAGTTATCCATGATATCCGCAACGGCGACCAGCTATCGGCAGCAATGAATCGTCACCCGGAGATATTCAACACCATGGCGTGCCGTACTCTCAGCATCGGCGAACAAACCGGCGGACTGGAGACAATGCTGAAGCAGGTAGCCGACTATATGGAGAAGGAACTTACCACCCGCAAGGGGATTAAGGGTGCCCTCATGTACCCGATGATTGCCGCCGTGGTAACCGTGGTAGTCGTCGGTATATTGATGTTCTTCGTCCTGCCGGCTTTCGCCGACCTGTACGGGCAGCTCGGCGCCGAGTTACCCGCCTTAACCCGGATTATGATAAGCCTTTCCACACTACTACGTGCGTATGCCCTCCATATCTTCCTCGTCTTATTCATCATCATCGGACTGACGATGATTTATTTCAGAACGGCGGACGGTAAATACAAGTTCGATAAGCTTATACTGCGTGTACCCCTGCTGGGGAGAGTAAAACACCTCAACGAGATTGCCCGCTTCTGCCGGAGCATCTCGCTGCTTTATACCGCCGGGCTGCCGCTGACAGAAATCATGCCCCTGGTGATACAGGGCTGCGGCAACAGGGTTATGGCTCAGGCACTCTATAACGTCCAGGCGGACATGCTCCGGGGTGAAGGGCTATCCAAGCCCATGATGAAAAATCCCATCTTCCTGCCGATGATGGTCCAGATGGTAAAGGTCGGCGAGGAAACGGGCACGCTGGACGCTTCTCTCATGGCGGTAGCCCAGAATTACGAGAACGAAGCCCAGGACAAGACCAAGTCCCTGATCGCCATGATTCAACCGATAATGACGGTGGTTATCGCCGGCATTGTCGGCCTGATTGCCGTATCGATGGTCTCTGCCATGTATTCCATGTACGGACAGGCAAACTTCTAAGTTAAGGAGCATAATAAGACACATTTATGAAGCGTTTGAAGTTAAGTAAAACAAGCTGGTTGATACTCTCGGCAGGTATCTTCGCCGTCATCCTGGCGGGACTGGGAGTAACACGTTCCCAGCAGCTTAAGGAACAGTCTGCCCTGGAAGAGGAATTAACCCTGTCCTCGATGAAGATAGACACAATACAGGTATCTCACCTGCGCCCGCAACTTGACGAACTCCAGCAGAGGATTGACGAAAGTGAAACACAGCTTATCGAAGTAAAGAACAGGCTCCGCCAATCAATGGTAAGCGCCGATGTTATTGAAAAATACTTCGCAATCGCCGAATACTGTGACGTGGAAATTCAGACTCTATCTAACACGACGTCAACAATCCGCGGATTTTCGGGCATACAATGCGCTCAGACAAATATCAGCGCTAGTGTCACTGGAGACCTGGAAAACATCGTTGATTTCCTTATCGGCCTGAACGAAGGATATACCACCGGATACGTTAACTCGGTCCAGATATCAATTGCCGAAGAAACTGATGAGGCCGACGAGGAATCTGAAGAAACCGAGGAGTCATCCGAAGAGGAACCCGAGTCAACCGCGAGTTTCCAGATTGTTATCTACTCATACGAGGGTGATTAAATATGGCCAGCAACACAACTTCAATTTATATTGACGACACCAGCATCAGGCTGATGGTCACGCGCGGCAAGCGCATAACCAAGCTGGCTGACGTACCTCTGGACACCGGCCTGAGTAATATCACCACCGCAGAAACAGAAGCAGAACTCGCCGCCAGAATAAAAAATCTCTTCAAGAGTAACAAGATAGGCGACAGGAAGGTAATCCTGGGTCTTAGTGGACTCCACTGCCTGACCCGTCCGGTATCCCTGCCCGAACTACCCAGGGCAATGCTGGATGAAGCAATAACCAGGGAAGCCCGCCGGGTCCTGCCGGTACCCCTTGAACAGCTTTATATATCATGGCAGACTATATCCGTTTCAGAAGGTAAGATACAGGCATTCATGGTAGCTATCCCCCGCCAGATAGCCGATACCCTGATAAGGGTACTCGCCAAGGCCGGGCTTAAAGCGTATCTCATGGACATCAAGCCCCTGGCGCTGGCGCGACTGGCCAAGGAAGATACCACGATGATTGTCGATGTCCAGGCAAAGGAATTCGATATCATTATCATGGTCGATAAGATTCCACAGCCAATCCGCACTGTATCATTCCCGGAAGAATCATTGTCACTTAATGATAAAGTAGCAATAGTCAAGGACGAACTCAAGCGCACCATAGAATTTTATAATTCCAATAATCCGGATAATCTTATTAAACCCAATGCACCTCTGCACGTTTCCGGCGAGCTTGCGGACGAACCGGAGGTATACGAACCTCTGGCTCAGGAACTCGGGTATCAGGTAGATCCATTAACCTCGCCGCTTAAGTGTTTGAAACAACTTGACCCGTCACATCACCTCGTCAATGTGGGCCTGGCCCTTAAGGAAATAACCAGGGAAGCCGGCCCTCTCTTACCTAATTTCAATACTCTGCCGTCTCCTTATTTACCCAAGCCGATATCGCTGAATCGCATCATGGCGATACCCGCGGCCGTTACCGCAGCTGCTCTGATTGCCTTATTGGGTATGACTATCCAGGACGCTGCCGCCAGTATCGAAGATGCAAATTTTGAACTGTCTTCAAATCATTTCCTCATCGATAAAAAACAGGAACAGAAACAGGAACTGACCGCAGAGATTGCGGCGGCAGAGCAACAGCTGGCGCAAACTGAATCCGCCAAAGGGAATTTTATAGCCGCATTGAATGCCATCAATACCAGCGGCGATACCATTAATGACGATATAAAAGCCATCGTAGATAATCAGATAGAAGCATTTATTATGGATAGTATCAGTCTTTCCGGTAGAAATGCGAATATCGTAGGGTGGGCGGAAAGCGAAGACGAAGTCATTGCATATGCGAGAAAACTATACGCAACCGGCAGATTTGATAATATTACGATTACTAATCTGTCCAGAGCGGAAACCGTGGAAGATGAGGAAGCTGAAGACCCCGATGAGGAAGATACCATCATGCGTTTCTCTCTGAATATTACTATGGAAGGACAATAATGATAGATATATTTGAACTCCTGCGACTGGCTAAGTCTAAAAATGCGTCCGACCTGCATATCGTCGTGTCCAAGCCACCTTTATTCCGCATCCACGGCAACCTCCTCGCTGATGATTCTCTGACTTCACTGACCGCCGAGGACATCGAGCAGGGGCTGAATGCCATCATTACCGAAGAAGAAAAGGCGGATTTCGAGAAAACCCTCGAACTTGATTTCGGGCGTACCGTGCCCGAGGTTGGCAGAGTGCGTTTTAACGCTGCCAGGCAACGTGGCACGAGCAGTCTGGTCATGCGTTTACTCCCGCCCGAAATCCCCACCCCCGAAATGCTGGGCTTGCCGGACGTATGTAAAGAACTCATACAACGCCCCCGCGGCCTGGTGGTGGTCAGCGGCCCCACCGGCAGCGGCAAATCAACGACCCTGGCTTCTATGATTGATTTCCTCAACCAGATTGAAAGCAAGCGGGTCATTACAGTTGAAGACCCCGTCGAATATACGTATGAAAATAATATGTGCACCATTACACAGCGCGAACTGGGGACGGATACCCTGTCTTTTTCCGAGGCTCTGAGACACGTACTGAGACAGGATCCTGATGTGATACTGGTAGGGGAGATGAGAGACCTGGAAACCGCCTCTACGGCTCTTACCGTGGCGGAGACAGGACATCTGGTATTGACCACCGGTCATGCCCCCAGTGCGGCTCAGGCTGTGGAGAGAATAGCCAATATGTTCCCGCCACACGAGCGGCATCTTGCCCAGGAACGGCTAGCTTCATTACTGCTGGGTATTCTCTGCCAGGCGCTCGTACCGAAAGCCGATGGCTCCGGAAGGGTGGCGGCAATAGAAATTATGCTGGCTAATTCGGCAGTTAAGAACCTCATCAGGGAAGGTAAGACTTACCAGTTGCCCAATACTATTCGCATGAACGCCCAGCAGGGTATGGAACTGCTCGACCAGGCGCTCATCCGACTGTATCGCGCCGGAAGTATCACTCTTGAGAGTGTCCTTGATTTCTGCAACGACCGTGAAGAGATAACTAAACTTACCGACGAGAAAGACGACACCCGGAACAGCCAGAGGATGGCTTATTCCAACAGGCAGTAATTAAATTCCCTGCAATACCCCACATACACCATCTAGTCTTTTTGCCACTCTACCACCCATTTAATTCTTTGAATATTCGGGCTGAAGCTATATAGTAAACAGCAGGTGGGACTTACCGGTAACAGACATATAAAAGCCTATCAGCAACATCCTGGGTAAAACCGTTGCTGATAGGCTTTTATGATTCGTTCTCAAATGAGATTGTGATTATTTACTTATATACTGATTACTCTGTCATATTAGGGTGCCGATACTGTACCATCTTCAGTGACATCCCACGAGTAGGCGCAGGTGCCGGTGATGTAGTCAGCCAGTGTGATGGAGTTGTTCTCAGTAAACACGATTTCGGTACCGGTGCTACCTGCAGCAATAGTGGATCCATTGACCGTGTAGGCAGGGTAGTCGGCCATCATGGCCATGACCGCGGTCTGGACGTTGTGCCGCTCGGTCTCCTGGGCCTGCTCCTCACCGGTGCCGATGAACTTACCGACATTAGGTACGGCTACCGCGGCGAGAACACCGAGAATGGCGACCACCACAAGCAGCTCGATGAGGGTGAAGCCTTTCTCTCCGTAACGGAACTTCTTGAAGAACTTCTTCATTTTGTATACCTCCTCATATCTTTGTTTCCGTGATATTTACCTTATTTCAGCATAACATAGTGCATATAAAGTTCAATGAGGTATTAGTCCCAAACACGCATGGGAATAAAGTCCTATCTTCGTAAAGAACGTCAGATTCGTTACAAACATAACAGACAAATACAGCTTATACATTTACAGAGTTTATTACGATAATACTTACCCTCAATTCCGTTAGTGGTAAACCCCCACTTTGATAAAGGGCTTGCCTACAACGGCGTAAACAGGGGACTACTGTTGACTCCCCGCGGAAAACAGGTCAAAATGTAACGATATGACTGTCCTGTTAACCGTCGTCTTTACGCTGTTGGGCATCGCCGTGGGCAGCTTCCTGAATGTTTGTATCGACCGCCTGCCTTTACGCAAGTCGCTTGTCTTTCCACCATCCCACTGCGACTCCTGCCAGCACAAACTTGCGATACCGGACCTGATACCGCTGTTCAGCTACCTGTGGCTGCGCGGACGTTGCCGCTACTGCGGGGCCAGAATTCCCTTCCGCGTTTTGATTGTCGAAGTACTCAGCGGCGTACTCTTTTTCCTGGCTTTCTGGCGCTTCGGACTGAGTATCCAGTTCGCTCTTACCGCCTTCTGGTCCTGCGTGTTCCTGATTATCATATTCATCGACTGGGAACAACAGCTTATATTAAATAAGGTAACCCTCCCGGCGGCCGTCGTAGCCATCGTTATCCTCGCCATCGATTCTTTTCTACCTGATCCCGGTATTCTGGGTAATCTGGGGTTCATACCCCAGCCCAGTATACTCAGCGGGATTATCGGCGGTGCCGTCGGCTTCATCTTCTTCCTGATAGTCTATATTATCAATCCGAGGGGTATGGGCATGGGCGATGTCAAGCTTGCCGGCCTGATAGGCTTGGTCACCGGCTTACCCCTGATAGCCGTCGCGCTGCTGTCGGGGATAATACTCGGTGGCATAGTGGCGATTATTCTCCTGATGTTAAGGAGGAAGGGCAGGAAAGACGTTATTCCCTACGGCACTTTCCTGGCCATAGGGCCCATCCTGGCACTTTTATGGGGAAACGAGATATTCGACTGGTATCTGGGATTTTTTTAAGTCCGGCCGAGAAAATATCATAAAAGTCACATTTTTATGCTGAGATATTGACAGTACTACCGCCTGGCAGTACAATAGTCCTGTATGAATATAGGACTAAACAATAAGCAAGTTCTGGGCAGTGCCACCGGTCAACGCGCGACCGTCGGGCAACGCCGTTCCAATATAGAAATAATCGCCGATATGTTAAGGGTCGGAGAGAACGGCGCCGGCAAGACGGAAATAATGTACAGCGCCAACATGAGCTACAGCCAGATACAGAAATACCTGGATTACCTGATGGGGCAGGGTTTTATCAACAGAATGGAAATGGACCGGACCATGGTCGCCTACCAGGTAACGGACAGCGGTCTTAAACTGCTGAAAGCCATCGATACGCTGATGGAGATGCTGGAATCCTCCAATAGCGAAAGCTGATATCAGTTAAAGAAAGTCAATCACGGTAACTAGCCCGGGGCATAAAAGCCACCGGGTTATTTTTTTCTCTGTAATTATCAATCCGCGTAAAATCATTCCGCTTTAATGAAACCTTAAGCAAAAATTTATGAATATTTTATTACTTTTATACGTAATTTTATGACGTGGTGATATATTGAGAATGATAATAGTAATGTACAGACCTGCTGTAAGATACAAAAAGGTAGTAAATATTAGATGAAAAGAACACTGTTGTTAGACGAAGACGATTTAATCATGGTAGTCAAGGAAGATATCGTCAAGCAGATAGACGAAAACCGCGGCGAGATGAATCGTACGGAATTCGTCAACTACCTCATTCAGTGCCAGCTGAAAAAAGAAGAAAATAGCGGCCATAACAGCCAGGAGTATATTTCCAAAGAGCAATTTCAGGCGTTCTCTCGCCAGATGATAAGCGTCCTCCACAACTTCCTCCAGTTCTTCGTCAGCTACGGCATGGCTATGGGCCGCGGCCAGGCGGACACGGATATTCTGTCCCTGAGCCAGCAGCTTGAATCGTTTGAAGCCACAGAAGAAGAGTCAGACGAACTCTAGTCCGGCTCCCTCATTCGGCCTATCACCAATCACTCATTCACCATTGCAGTTCCGTGTGTAATAGAACTATGTTCTAGAACATAATCTCTTCACAAGTGAAACATTATGCCTTAGGCTTTTTCTGTAGCTTTGTCTAGAATAATGTTCTAGTTTGAGAGGTGCAAGATGCCTAAGGCGATAGAGCTCCTGGAGCAGGGTAAAGGTGAAGAGCTGTGGCAAATGTGCTGCGGTTTTATCGGGCTTAACATCAGCGAGTTTATGGAGATTCAGGAACGCCTCCTGCTCAAGCAGCTTGAATTACTGGGCAACTGCCCGCTCGGTCAGAAAATCATGCGGGGCAACAAGCCCAAGACCGTGGAAGAATTCAGGCAGATGGTGCCTTTGACCACCTATAAAGACTATTGCCCGGAGCTCCTCGAGAAAAACGAGGATATTTTACCCGCCAAACCATCCCAATGGGTACATACTTCAGGCAAGTCGGGTGAATACCCCTGCAAGTGGGTCCCTTTGACCGAAGAGTTTTCTCGTGAAATGAGTCTCGTCTCCTATGGCGTCGGCGTATTCTCTTCCTGCAAGGATTGGGGAGACCTCTCGAAAATAAACGGCTGTCCCAGGATAGTATATGCGGTAGCACCCAGACCGTATATGTCCGGTGCCATGGCACAGATGCTGGAACTACAGACGCCATCTAAATATATGCCCCCGCTGAAAGAAGCGGAAAACCTGTCGTTCGAAGAACGGATAAGTCAAGGTTTCAAACAGGCACTGTCCGAGGGTTTCGATTACTTTTTCGGACTGTCTCTCGTCCTGGTTTCGGCAGGAAACAGGTTCAGCGAATCCTCAAGTAAGACTGCGTTTCTACCGCTGCTATTAAGACCCAGGGCGCTATTCCGCTTGATGAAGGGCATGGTCAAGAGTAAGCTGGCAAAACGCCCCCTGATGCCCAAAGACATCTGGAATATCAAGGGAATCATGAGCGGCGGACTCGATAGCTGGGTCTATAAAGACAAAATTAAGGAATTGTGGGGCAGGTATCCCCTTGACGTGTACGCCGCTACGGAATTCGGTATTCTGGCGACCCAGACATGGGATTATGGCAGCATGACCTTTGTCCCCAATCTCAATTTCCTGGAATTCGTACCCGAGGAAGAACACCTGAAATGGCAGATGGACCTCAGCTACCAGCCAAAGACGGCGCTGCTTAACGAACTGGAAGAAGGCAAAGAATATGAAGTCGTTGTAACCAACTTCCACGGCGGCGCCATGATCAGGTATAGAATAGGCGATATGATAAAAATAACATCATTGCGTAATGAGAAGCTGGGTATCGAAATACCACAGATGACCTTCTCCAGGAGAGCCGATGACATCATCGACTTTGGTGTCGTACGTATTACGGAGAAGAATGTCTGGCAGGCGATAGAGAACACCGGCATACCTTACGAGGACTGGATAGCTCGCAAGGATACGGGCGAACATATGGCATTACACCTCTTCATAGAACTCAAGGACGGTTACCAGATTACCGAGAAAGAGATGGCCGAAGCAGTTTATCAGAAAATACTGGAAACGGATGAGGATGTAAAAGAAGCAGCGGAGATACGCGGCGATTTTACCAATTTCATCGACTTTACGATAGAAGCCACTATACTGCCGAGCGGCACTTTTGCCCGTTATATTACCGACCGGCGTGCCGAAGGTGCTGACCTGGCGCATCTCAAGCCACCACATATCAATCCTTCCGAAGAGACATTTACACTTCTGGTTACCAAGCCGAAGAAAGTAGTTGCAGTTTCCGAGAAGGAAACCGATGTTGACCGGGTAACGGCCTAAAAACCCCTGTTTTTCATAGTACTTTAGTCTCCCTTACCTTGGTTTGCCT
>CAZPAS010000031.1:0-16033 GCA_964584575.1 uncultured Dehalococcoidaceae bacterium
ACCACCGGCCTGTCCTGCCAGTATTACTAATAAGTAACTATCAGATTTATTGACACAGTCTGTCACTGGGAGTTGGTAAAATAATAAGATGTTATCAAAATCACGTTATCTGAACGGCCTCCAGTGCCCCAAGCTGCTGTGGGTCGCTTCTAATGAACCAGAACGAATACCTGAGCCTGATGCTGCTACACAGCATATCTTTGACCAGGGGCATCTGGTGGGCGAGTTGGCTAAGAAACTCTACCCCGGAGGAATAGACGTTCCAACTGAGGACTTCATGGGTAACATCGCCATGACTAAAGAGCTTCTTCAACAGAGAAAGCCTTTGTTCGAAGCTGGTGTGCTCTCCGGGCAGATTTATTCCAGGGCTGACATCGTAAACCCGGTAAATGAAGATGAATGGGACATCATCGAGGTTAAAAGCTCCACCTCGGTGAAAGAGGTTAACCTCCAAGATGTCGCATTTCAGAAGCTGTGCTGGGAAGACAGTGGGGTCAAGATACACAAGTGCTTCCTCGCCTGCATCAACAACCAGTATGTCAGGAACGGCGAGATTAATCCGGCTGAGCTTTTTACCGTCCAGGATATCTCCGACGAAGTCGCTGCCACCAGTGAGGGCATCAGGGACAGGATTGACCAGATGCTTGGAATAATCGGTGAACCGATATGTCCGGAGGTGGTTATCGGCCCGCAATGCACTAACCCCTATGCCTGCGCCCTCACCGAGTGCTGGGACGGTCTCCCGGAACACAACGTCTTTACGCTATATTATGGCGGGAAGAAGTCACATGAGTTGTATCGCAGTGGGGTGATCGATATCGCTGATATCCCTGCCGGCTACAAACTAAACGGCAAACAGAGCATCCAGTGCGCTTGCGTGGCCAGCGATACACCATACGTTAACAAAGAATCGATTAAGCAATTCCTTTCCGGACTTGAATATCCGCTCTACTACCTTGACTTCGAGACCTTTGGAACCGCCATACCTCTCTTTGACGGCACAAGGCCTTACCAGAATGTCCCCTTCCAGTTCTCGCTCCATGTTCAAGAGACACCTGATAGCGAATTAAAACATTTTTCGTTTCTTGCTGAAGGAAAACAGGACCCACGGCCCTCTCTCCTGGCATCGCTGAGCAGGCTAATCGGCACTAGCGGCAGTGTCATTGCCTACAACGCGTCTTTTGAAGAAGGCATCTTGGCTGATCTTGGTAGAGCTTTTCCCCAGTACGCAAACTGGACGGCGGATGTGATTTCCCGCCTTGTGGACCTGATCGTTCCTTTCCGCGGCTTCTCTTACTACCACCCTTTGCAGAAGGGCAGCGCCTCCCTGAAAAGCGTGCTCCCCGCGGTAACCGGGCTTGGTTACGAAGGGATGCCGGTAGCCAATGGTAATGATGCCAGCCTGGCTTTCCTGACAATCACCCTTGAGAACGTAGCACCGGAAGAGATTGCGAGGACGAGGGCAGACCTGCTTACTTACTGCAAGATGGATACCGAGGGTATGGTCAGGATTGTGGAGCGACTAGGGGAACTATGTGCATAGGAGGAATGTGAAAGCATGGCGAAGTTGACTTTTAGAGACAAGGAAAAGAAACGTTATAAGTAACTAAAACCGAAGTTATTTAAAAGTCAATGAGGAAATTTCCCCGGATTTTTACGATTTCTGAGCGTAAACCCTCCCAAAACACAACCCTCTTTTTACCGAATCAGGTGTTCACTGAATAAACAGTTTAAGAATTAATTCGGTTAATCTTGTAGCGTCATAATATCCAAAATAGTGACTTATTTCAATCTAAGATACTTAATAATTCACTGCAGTCGCCAGACTATGGATATAGTCCACAACGAACTTGAACTCGGGTTCGAGTCCCTAAAGATTAGGTAGTGTAAGAAAGAAGGTAAAACTTTTTCCAGGATATTAAGCTTCGTCTAATCGTGTCTTAAACCCATGCATTCATCCCCATGTTCGTGCAGTGGTGACAGATTTCTCAAATCATATATTAGAAAATTTATACCCTATTCCCTGGGTATATCTATACCTACAACGGAACGGTGATCCCGATGTTCTCTAGAAAGTGACAAAATAGCAGTTTATGTCCTCCCTCTCCTTTGCCGCAGCCCTTGGCCAAAGCTGTATAACACGGGTATAACCAGCAATGTCAGCAATGTCGAACTGAACAGCCCACCGATGACAACTATCGCCAGTTCTGCGGACAACACCGTCCCTTCGCCCAGCCCCACAGCTATCGGCAACATCGCAATCATTGTCGTCAATGCCGTCATGAGAATCGGACGCATCCGTGTCTGACCCGACTTCACCAGAGCATCATAGGTTTCCATTCCCTGCTTACGCAGCTTTTCCACCAGGTCTATCAGTACAATGGCATTAGTCAGCACGATACCTACCAGCATCAATACGCCCATAAGTGCCGAAACTCCCAGCGGTTGTCCGGCCAGTAGCAGGCCAACCAGAGCTCCAACAGATGCCAGCGGCAAGCTTACCATTATAATGACCGGTTTCAGGAATGAGCGGAACGTAACGGCTATTACCGCATACGCCAGCAGGATAGCCACGATGATTGCGATAAACATATTGGAAAATGTCTCCTGCATCATTTCCATCACGCCGCCCGTGGTGACCTCCACGCCGCCGGGCAGGGGCAGGGCATCGATTTTCTGCTCTACGGCCCTGTTAACCGCCCCTATATCTTCAGCGGTGATAATGCCGGTGATGCTCGCTGCCAGCTTTTCGTTAATACGCTGAATGTTTATTTGCTGTTCCCCGAACGTCACAGCGGCGATGTCACCCAGGGCTACTGAATCGGGCCAGCCGACCCTTAGCTCCCTGGCTGTCTCAACGTTGTTCAGGTTCTGAGCTATTCCATTCACATGTACGTCGTAGGTTTCTCCCTCGATATTTACGCGGGATACCGTGCTTCCCATCGACATTAACATGAATTCCTGCTTGATTTGCTGCAGCTGATCCATAGATAACCCGGAGGTCATTATTTTCGCCGGGTCCGGGACAATATCGAGCTTGGGTTCCACATCCGAAAGTGCCAGGTCGAGTTCGGCTAATCCGCTTACATCCTGCAGTTCATCAAACAGCAACCGTCCGGTGCTGGCTATGTCCTCGTAATTGTTACCGCGTATAGAGATATCGAGGCTGGAGCCCATCATGCCGCTAGCCATCGGGTTGCCCGTACTTACGGTGACGGTACTTCCTTCCACCGTTCCTTCAAGACTCGAGCGCATGTCGGCGGCCTGTTTTTCAAGGTCGGCATCCTGGTCTAATATCACCGTGATACTGGCCGTGTTGCCGCCGCCCATCAGGGAGCTGAAGCTGCTTATGAGAGAGCCGGAGGTGCCGGCGCTGGTCTGGTATACTTGTACATCACGGTTCTCGCCGATGACTTTCTCCACCCGTATGGCCGCCTCCTCGGTAGCTGCCAGGTCGGCACCCCGCGGCAGCTCTATTTCTACCGTGAGCATCTTCTCGCTCATCTGCGGTATGAAAGCCGTTCCGATGACGGGAACCAGAGAGAAACTGCCGAAGAATAACACCACCGCGATAATCAGCGTCGCCGCGCGGTGCTTGAGAGACCACTTTAACACGGGGATATAAGCCCGTTGATACCAGGTATTTTTCTCTTTATACTCCTCTTTTCGGGAAATGCTGAAGTTGGAAAGCGGGGGTATGACCATCAGCGCCACGAGAAGAGAAGCGACTAACGCGATGGTCATGGTTATGGCGAAGGGCATAAACATCTCGCCGACTATTCCGCCTACGAAGGCAATCGGGATGAAGATGACAACCGTGGCCAGCGTAGACGACGTAATAGGCGCGGCCACTTCCCCGGCTCCATTATAGGCGGCTTCCCGGAATGCTTCACCCTGCTGCATCCTCCGGTAGATGACTTCGAGGACGACGATACTGTTATCGATAACACGCCCGACGACGATAGCCACGGCGCTCAAAGTCAGCAGGTTGATCGTGATGCCTAAAAATCTCATGGCCAGAAAGCCTATCAGCAGACTTAACGGGATTGAGACGGCGGTAACCAGAGAAGCGCGGAAAGCCATCAGGAAGAAGAAAACAACGATGACCGCAAGGGCGAAACCTATCAGGGCGTTTCGGGCCAGGTCACCGATGCTTTTCTCGATATATTCCGACTGGTCCAGCACGGTGACCAGGCGTGCATCGCTCCCCAGGGTCGCTCTTATATTTTCGAGTTCATCTGTCACGGCATTGGCTACGGTGACGGTGTTGGCCTCGGCCTCTTTCATGACACTGACCCTGACGCTCGTTTGACCGTTAGTGCGGCTAACTGCCGTCCCCGGTGGCAGTCCGAGGTCTATCCCGGCAATATCACTTAATTTTAATGTATCGTCACCAAGGGCCGCGTTTTCCAGCTGGTCCATGGAATCGTACCCCTCGCTTGCCAGGATAGCCGCTACCTGGGACATGGATACACCGGCCGCGTTCATCTTCTCGGCGTCGAGGTTTATCAGGGCCTGTTTGTTGCCCCCCCCGTCGACACTGACGTGGTAAACGCCCTCGATGGACTCTAACCTGGGTATAATATCGTTAACCGCGATATCCTCCAGCTGGCTGGGCAACATGTCTCCGGTAAGGCTGAACATAACCACCGGCATCATATTTATATCTATCGCGAAAAGCCGGGGATTAGTATTCAACTGGGGCATGGTGGCTGGCAGCCCGCGTACCTCGGGTGGCAGGTCGAGACTGGCAAGGTTTTTATTGATAGTGTCATTGACCTTATCCATATCGGTGCCGTATTCAAACATGGCTAGGGTAAAGGTAGAGCCCTCCGTGGCCGTCGAGATAAGATGGTCCAGTCCGCGCATTCCCGATATGGCGCCTTCGACAGATATCGTGACATCATTCATCACCTTTTCCGGCTTCGCCTGGGGGTATATGGTAATCACGCTTGTCACCGGTAGCTCGATATTCGGTATCAACTCCATTTGGAGAGTTAATGTAGACCATATGGATGCCCCGGAAATTAGTGCAACGATGAGAAATGTTAGCCACCGTTTCTTTAGGGCGATTTTAGTCAACCAGCTCATAAGCGTAATACTCCTTGAAACTTATTGGCGGAAATCAGGGGAGGTGGCTTACGAAGATTCACCCTTGCCGGATTTGAGTACTTCCTCGAAACCGTTAAGCATCTTGCTGGCATGCGCCAGCATCTCGGCAACGGAGTCGGCCTTAACTATTAGCAGGCCTTCTACCATTGGACCGCCGAATACCATCACCTTGTCGGAAGGAGAAAGGTTCAGGTCTTTTCGTGCCTCGGCAGGGATGACTACCTGGCCTCGTTCCCCGATGGTGGTAGCGCCATAAAATTTGGGGATGGCTTCTCTCATTAAATGCTGATGCATCGTAATCCCCTCCTTGATTTTACCGGGAATATGTATGAATAGTATGTAATATCATACCTGTAATATAATATCACACATGATGATAGGTGTAAATAGTACTATAGATAACCCCTGATTTAACTTACCATGACTATAGATGGTCCGGTAACCCCGTCCATTCTCCTGGCGGTCTTCAGAGTTGTCATCTCCAGCAAATCATCAAGGGTCCCGAATTTAACAGCTTCAGAAGGGCAGGATACCGCGCAGGCGGGCTCTCCGCCATATTCAATACAGAAATTACACTTCTGCATGGTGCCGTCTTTGCCGAACTGCGGCACACCGTACGGACATGCCGGGAAGCAGTCTTGGCAGCCGTTGCACTTGTCCCTGATTACTGCGGATTGACAATTGATTTTTATCGTCTTAACATTAGTTATCATTTGATAATTTACACAGGAGAATAAAAGCACATGGCAAAACAAAAATACGGAGTTATTAAAAGCGGAGACCCAAAAACTAAATACGGGAAATATATTGTATATAATACAAAGGCTAATCCGAAACATCCTACTGATGACCCTAACATATTTTCAATGTACCTGGATGAAAGGTCTGTCAAAGGGGGCTTCTATTATAGCGGCGTTGTGGTACACAAACCGACTCCGGCGGATGCCATATCAACAAAGCCTCATTACCATGATCACATCGAATATATCATCCTCTACGGAACGAATCCGAATGACCCATTTGACCTCGGGGGAGAAGTCGAGTTCTGGATTGACGATGAAAAACACGTAATCACTAAAACCTGTGTCATCACCATTCCACCCGGGCTTTCGCATTGCCCCTTTTATTTCAAAAGAGTAGATAAGCCCATCCTTTTTTGTTCGTGTTCACCGGCGCCTATTTTATACGAACATACCAATCGCGATCCAAAGTGGAGCCATCTGAAAGACCCGCCGAAAATTCCTGAGGTACTGGACTAAACCAAAGGGCGGCGTGGTCTTGGTCTCTTGGTAGATAACGAAATGAGTAATAGTGATCTAGTAAGTAGTCAGTCATAAGAAATCGAAACGATAATTTAGTGAAAAGGAGAAGCCCCTGCCTCTCCCTGAGTACATAGCTGAGTTCTGTCTTGCAGAGAATTGAACCGTTGCTTGTACTTAAAATAATTATGACAATGACTCTAACATGAAAGCTGGTAAAACCACTCGGTATACTATATAGTCGTTAAAGGACTAATGCAGAAAGGGAAAAGAATAGACGGAGGTTATATCTTCGCCCCCGGCTGTGAGCTTCCCCCTGGGGCGCCTCTCGAAAACGTCATGGCGGTAACACGGGCCGTAAACGAATTCGGCCGTTACTATTAGGTTCAACCGAGTGTTTAATTTTCGAGGAGTATGATAAAAATGGCTACAGAGGAGAGAACTCGCGAGTTGGTACACGGGCTGTACGACGCGGTTGTCAACATGGATGAAGACTCGGCCCGGGAGCTCAGTCAGGCCGTCCTGGCCGAGGGTATTGACGCCTACTATTCCATAACCCACGGGTTGACCGCCGGCACAATCGACAATTTCGCCTGGTACGATTGAACTAGTGTCATGTTACCGATGACAGGAAAAAGGAGATTATCATGAATTCGATCCAGCGGGACTTATCCGTATTTAACAAGTTCAATTTTGAAAGGCCGCCGGTCGGGGTTAAATACCTGTTTAACAGGCCAGAAGGAATCGAGAGGCTCGCCAAAGATACGCATTTCTGCGGGATGCTCAAAGAAGCGCAGCTGGGGCGGTCACCTTTTTACGTCGAGCCGGAGCAGCAGACATGCAAGCCGGGGGCGTACGTTTGGGGCCCGGAGAGCCAGAAGGTATTCGAGAGCGGGCTCTTCGGCGTGGCGCTGAAAGTGTTTAAGGAGCCTCGCGCCGATATAAAGATCCACCAGCATGTCAAAAGACTGGATAGGAACGTGGTCCGCTACATCGCCTTTTCCGCGCTGGACAGTCTGCCTTTCGACCCCGACCTCCTGATAGTACTCACGGATAATGTCAGCCAGGCGGAAATAATATTAAGGGCGATGACCTACTCGACCGGCGAGAAATTCTCCAGCAAGATGACCTTCGTGATGGGATGTTCCTGGATTTACGCCTACCCGTACGTGACCGGGCACGTAAACTACATCATCAGCGGCATGGGCTCCGGCATCAAAGCCAACAAGGTATTCCCGCCGGGCAGACAGATAATCTCGATACCCTATAACTGGCTGCCCTCCATTACGCAGAATCTAAGAGAAATGGAATGGGTCATCCCGCTTTATACAGACGAGGCCGAGAACGTCATTGAGAGGATAAAAAAGGAACTGGGCCTGACACCTTCCTGAGCCGGTAACCTTGGCTATCCTAATGAGGGAGGACTGATATGAGCACGATCCAGCAGGACCTGTCCATCTTTAATAAGTTCGATTTTGAGAACCCACCTGTGGGCGTCAAGTTCCTTTTCCAAAAACCCCGGGGCATCAGGAGACTGGATAAACAGCTGGCTCTCTGCGAGATGACCAGGGAAGCGCAGCAGTGTGACGCACCGTTCTACATCGACCCGGACAACCTCGCCTGCGCACCTTCGGCTTATGTGTGGGGACATGAGATCTCGGAAACTTATAAAAGCGGCCTCTTCGGCGTGGGCATACAGGCCTTTAAAGACACTCGAGCCAACCAGAAAATTTATCAACATATCCAAACTCTGGCACCGGGTACGGTTAACTTCATGGCTTTCTCTCCGCTGGACAAGCTGCCCTTCGATCCGGATATCCTGCTGGTACTTACCGATGATACTGCCCAAATGGAACTAATATTAAGAGCGCTCATTTACACGGACGGGGAGATGTGGTCCAGCGAGATGACCAGTGTTCTAGGCTGCTCCTGGCTCTTCGCTTATCCGTTCGTTACAGGGAAGGTAAACTATATCACCACCGGCCTCAGCCTCGGCATGAAATCGAAAAAGGTATTTCCGGAAGGTAGACAGCTATTATCGATACCATACAACTGGCTCCCCACCATCACCCGCAACCTCCGCGAAATGGAGTGGGTCCTCCCGGCGTACGTTACCGGGGACATCCGCAAATTCGTGGCGAAAATATATGAAGACCTGGGATTTTGACTTACTGTTGACAAGGCACGTTGATTTAGAGATAATCAGCCTGAAAGTATGTTTATGGATTTGTTTAGGCGTGCGCTTTCAGGTAAGGCCGCATCTTAAGTAAAGATAAAATAAACATCAGGAGGGATGAATGAAGTAAAAAGACTATTTCAGGCGAGTTCAGCAAAAATATGGAGGGGAAAATGAAAAAAATCATATTAGTAATTTTGACATTAGTATTCGCAGGTACCTTGATCCTGGCCGGCTGTAGCGAACCATCAACTACACCTACCCCGGCACCCACCCCTTCACCCGCGCCAACCCCGGCAGAACCGGTGGTAATAAAATTCGGTACCGATTTGCCGCCGACTTTACCGCCGGTCGTCGGCGTGCACTGGTGGGCGGACGAGGTTACCAAAGCAACGGAGGGCAGGGTAACCGTGGAGATGTACCCCGCCAGTTCACTGTGCACCCAGGACGTCGCACTTGAAAGCGTTCTTACCGGAGTGGCCGATATGTACCTGCTCAGTATTTCGTCACATCGGAAGGTGTTTCCGATAAGTGACATAACCGGTTTACCCGGTATTGGCTTCCCCGATGAAACACTGGAGGCCAACACGGCTCACATGAATACCTTCTTTGAGCTTCTTGACAAATACCCGGCCGCAGCTGCCGAGTACAAAGACTTCGGACCCATGTTCTTATATATTATCTACTCCGAGGCTTTTCTCATGTCCAAACCGGAAATCCGTGTTCCCGCCGACATAAAAGGATTGAAAGTGGGCAGCAACGGTATCAGGTTGGAGCTTGTGGAAATGATGGGTGGTGCTCCGGTAACGGACATACCGCCACTGGCCTATGAGAAGCTGCAGACCGGCGTTACCAATGCCACTTTCGCCGCCATAAGCGCCGTCCACGACTTCCAGATTTATGAGGTTACAGATTACGCACTTAACGTTCCCTTCGGTGGGGGCGGAATGCCGTGTGTGATCAACAAGGACTCTTGGAATAAGATATCGGCGAAGGACCAGCAGATAATGAAGGACCTGGCTCCCCAAGCGGCCGAGAGAAGCCACGTTGCGCTCGCCGATCTCAACACGCTCTCCTGGCAGGAAATGGTCGATTTCGACATGAAAGTAACGGCAACAGCAGAAGAGAGAGCCCTCTGGGATGCGGAGTTCGCAAAATTGTGGGATGAGTGGATTGATCACGCTGTAGCTGCTGGCGTGTCCAAGAGCGATGCGCAGAGTTTATTCGATTGGTGGAAATCCAAATCAGACGCAGAATGGGCTAAATAAAAGTCCTTTCCAGACTAACAGTAGGGGGGGGTGTCGTGTGTGATAGAGCCGTTCTGGCACCACCCCTTATTTAGACTACCTGATGTGGTTCGCTGTCTGGTTCTCGAAAAAAAATAGCATGGTGTAACATGCGATGGCGGAATAAACTTTTAAAACTACCTCTAAAAGCAGAATCGGGGCTGTACTCATTAAGTAAGGTAGCCGCGGTTATAGCTGCGCTTTTTCTGGCGGCTATGATGATGCTGACAGTCGCCGACGTTTGCGGCCGGTATTTCTTTAACAGCCCGATAAAAGGAACCTGGGAACTTATCGGTCTTTTATTGGTTTTTGCCGGAACCTTGGGATTGGGTTACTGCCAGATGAAGAAGGCGCATATCAGAATCAATATTGTAGTAGAGCAGTTCCCTCCAAGGGTTCAAGCGCTTATGCTCAGTTTTACTCATCTTGTCGGCCTTGCCGCTTTCTCTTTGATAAGCTGGCGAATGTTTATGCTGGCTATGAGATACTTATCAACCATGAAGGGGTACGTTACCGATACTCTGGAGATTCCTTATCCCCCCTTTATGTTTGCCCTGTCAATTGGTGCCGGAATTATGGTATTTATACTTATCGTGGACCTGGTACAGTCTCTCGCTAATGTGTTGAGGAAATGAGCCCAGCTGAAATAGGATTTATTGGTTTCGCCCTCATGCTAGTCTTGATATTGCTTGGGGTGAATGTTGCTTTTTGTTTAATCATAGTGGGTTTTACCGGCCTGGTAATCCTGATAAGGCTCGACCCTGCCCTGAACAGCATCGCGATTATTTCCTTCGAAAGAGCTACCAGCTATGATTTTGCAGTAGCGCCTCTCTTCCTGCTCATGAGCTCTTTCGTTTCCCGTAGTAATATCGGCAAAGAAGCCTATGAAATGGCGCGTACCTGGGTCGGACAGTATAAAGGCGGCTTGGCCATGGCTACATCGGTCGCTGCCGGCCTCTTTGCCGCCTGCTGCGGTTCCAGCCTGGCTTCGGCTCTGGCCATGGGGACCATAGCCTACCCCGAGATGAAGAGACATAACTATGATTCCAAACTTTCCACGGGTATCATCGCTGCCGGAGGCACGCTGGGCATCCTCATCCCGCCCAGTATGGGTTTTATCCTCATTGGCATTCTAACCCAGTTGTCCATTGGCAAATTGTTTATTGCCGGCATTATTCCGGGGATCCTCGAAATCGTATTCTATATGGCCACAATTTACATTCTATGCAAGATTAACCCTCAATTAGGGCCTCCCACCCCCGCGACGACCTTCAGGCAGAAATTCGGGTCACTCAGGCTGACCTGGCCGGTGCTATTGCTGTTCCTGCTGGTTATCGGAGGCATTTACGGAGGCGTTTTCACCCCTACCGAAGCCGGTGGGATTGGAGCATTTGGGGCTCTGGTCATCAGCGTGATCCGGAAACAGCTCAATGGCTCGGGCTTTGTCGAGTGTTTACTGGATACAGCCAAAATGTCGGCCATGATGATGGCTCTAATCATAGGTGCCTTCATCTTCAATCAATTCCTGGCGGTAACCAGGATTCCTTTCGTCGCCAGCGAATGGGTGGTCGGACTTGGGTTGAACAGATACATTATCCTGATTATCATAATATTCCTATATATTATACTCGGCATGATTTTTGATATATACGCCATCTTGATCCTCACTCTTCCAATCATCTTCCCTACAATGATGGCACTTGGGTTTAACCCCATCTGGTACGCTGTAGTTATGGTGAGGGTGATAGAGGTAGGACTGATTTCACCACCATTCGGTATAAATCTGTTCGGCTTGGCCGGAGTAGTTGATGTTCCCATGGGCACCCTGTACCGCAGCGTGATACCCTTTATTATTTCCGATATATTGCATATTACGCTGCTAATAGCATTACCTTCGCTCTCCACATTCTTACCTGATTTGATGCTGGCACGGTGATTTTAGAAAGCACTTTTTCGTTCGTGCCGGGCAGTGGTGTCGGGATATTAAGCCAAAAAAGGGAGGCCGTATGAGTCCTGTGAAAATAGTCAACCGACCTGCAAGATCTCCCCGGGAAATAGCCACAACCGGAAGAGACTTCCTGGAGCCACCGCCTCCCATCCCGGCTCGGGATATTAAAGAGACCATCACCGCGGACGTCGTAGTCATCGGGGCGGGCATCGCCGGTATGACGGCGGCGGTTTCCGCGGCGGAGGCCGGCGCGAAGGTAGTCCTGCTGGAAAAAGGACCGGGTTATAATTTCCGCGGCCTGCATAACGCCGCTATCGCCGGCCGGTTGCAGAGAGAGGCGGGCATCAAGGTCGACAAGGAACGGTTGATCTACACGATAATGGAGACCGCCGCCTACCGAGGTGACCAGCGGGTGGTGAAAATGTGGGCGGATAATTGTGATGACGCCATGAACTGGCTGCTCGACATGGCGGACGAAGCCGGCATAGAGGTCGTCCTGGACCCAACGACCAAGCCCTGGTATTTCCCGAACTACCCCCTGATCTATGTTTTCATGCCCGGGCGCCAGGAGACCCTGGCCGGAATGCTGCACGCCAGAGCCAGGTCTCTGGGCGTAGACTTCCGCTTCGAGACGCCGGCGGTGCGGTTGCTCAGGAAGGGGAAAGGGAAGGTGACCGGCGTCATCGCGCGGAACAAAGCTGGGGACTATCTCCGGTTTGACGCCGGCAGGGCGGTGGTGCTCTGTACCGGCGACTATGGCAGCGATCGCCGGATGGTGGAGAAGTACTGCTGGGAAGGCGTCAGCAAGATTCCTTCTCTCTACCCCGGCATGACCGAAATAGCTTATGCCGCCCAGAAAATCCCCGCCCCGTATAATAAAGAGCCGAACACCGGTGACGGGCACAAGATGGGCATGTGGATCGGCGCCGCTATCGATGACCCTCCCCACTGTGCGATGCTTTTCGATTATACGATATGGAGCGGGGCCAAGCTTTTCGACCTGGCACGCCAGCCGTGGCTCTACGTTAACGTAAAAGGCGAACGGTTCATGAACGAGGACATTCCGTGGGGCTACGAATGCGCCCAGCTCATGCAGCAGCCCGGCAACATCGCCTGGTCGATATGGGATGCCAAGTACGACCGGGAATGGCCGAAGATGCGGAGCCAGTGCTGCAAGAACATGGGCCCGCCGACAAACCTCTGGAACCCGAAATGGCTGGACGATGCAATCAAAGAAGGAAACGTGCTGACGGCCCGGACCATCGAAGAACTGGCGCGGAAGATGGATGTACCCGTCGAAACCTTTAAGGCCACGGTGGAGAGGTACAACGAGATGGTGCGCCGGGGGAAAGACCTAGACTTCGGCAAGCACCCCGACCGTTTAACGACGGTCAAGGAGCCGCTTTTCTACGCCACTCAGGTAACGGCCGTCTTCCTGGTAATCCTGGGCGGCCTGAAGATCAATCACCGGCTCCAGGTACTCAATACGGACGGGAAGGTTATTCCAGGACTTTACGCGGCTGGCAATGTTTCCGGTTCCTTCTTCGGAAGCCAGTATCCAACAACAGCACCAGGGCTCAGCCACAGCCGGGCCTGGACCTTCGGCCGCCTGGCAGGGATGAACGCCGCCGCCGAATAAAGGAACTCCTGGGAAGCGTCACTTTTTAGTAAATTGTCGGGTAACAATCGTCCAGAATGTTGGCCCACGGATACCTGGTGTACCACCTTGACGGATGCTAATCATAAATGATGGTAGGCAGTAGAACCTGGACCCGTATAATTCTTCTTTTCAAACGCATGGCGTTCAACGGACTTCGCTTGTTACTATTCCGCCAGTTGAATGTGCAGGAGCACAAGTGGCAAAATAGATGAAAAAGTCTCCTGATATTTTGACATGAGATGGGGGCAGGTGTAAGGTTATTATCTAACTCAGGATGAAAGGAAATAAAATGGAAAACTATGAGGTCATTTATCCCGATCCCTTACCCGCCGGAGTTATCCTCGAAAAGAACGTCATGGCCCCGATGCGGGACGGCGTGGCGATTGCCCTGGATATTTACAAACCGGCTGCAGGCGATGGCCCCTGGCCGGTCATCCTGGCGTACTCTCCGTTCCAGAAAGAACGTTCCTTTGAAAGCGCCAAGCCAGCCTTCTATTGTCCCCAAGGTTACGCGTGCGTCCAGGCTGCCGAGAGAGGCATCGGCTTTTCACAGGGGCAGTTCTCGTTTCACGGTTTTAAGGCAGCCGAGGACGGCTACGATATAGTCGAGTGGCTAGCCAGTCAGCCATGGTGTAATGGCAACGTGGGCATGATGGGGGCCTCCGGCTATGGTGTCATGCAATGGATGACGGCCCCTCTGAATCCTCCCCACCTGAAGGCACTGGTAGTTCTGGCCACCACCGATAACTACCGCGGCCTCTGCTATCCCGGCGGGGTGCTGCGCAAGCCCTTTGTCCTGACTCTAACTTCGGGCATAATGCAGGGAGCTGCCTGGCCTGGCCAGGTTCCTGGTAAGGAACCCCCGTTAAACATCCTCTCTGAAATATTTGCCAATAGTGAAGACGGGCCTTTCTGGTGGGATCACGGTGGCGGCTGGACACGGATAGACAAAATAAAAGCGCCCGTGTTGAATATCGTCAATGTACCCAACCGGCTCCACGCCATCTATCATCTAAGGTCATATGCCGATATCAGGTCGCCCAAAAAGTTGGTTACCGTGCCCTGGACAAATGAGAACTACCAGCCCTGGATATTCGAGACCACCGCGTTTAACCATTACATACTCCGGTGGCTGGACTACTGGCTCAAAGGAATCGATACCGGTATCATGGACGAGCCGGAGATAGCCATCTTTGACAACGGTACCGGTACCTGGCGATACGAGAACGAATACCCGCTGGCACGTACCCAGTGGCAAGAATATTACCTGCATGGTAATACCTCGCCGGAAGGCACCCATGGGCTAATCAGCCAGACGGAGCCGGAAAAGGGGAACAAACCGGAGGCTTATCATAATATCAGCCTGGATACTGAGATGTTAGCTGCCTACGGGATAACCGAAGAGTCGAAGAGCCGGAACAGGCCGCCGTGGTATGCTGTTTACATGACATTACCCCTCGAAGAGGACCTCAGGGTCTGGGGGCCAGTTAGCTTTATCTTATACGCCTCGACAACGGAAGAAGTCACTACAGACTGGTCATTCTTCGTTAAGATGGGGGAGATGGTACCGGAGGGCGTGCCTTTAAACCCCGTTACTGGTCGTCCCGAAGTCAAGCCCGAGGTTACCGACGCCTGGACTCCGCCCCAGGTCCATATATGGAGCTGGGGCAGCCTGAAAGCCAAGTTCAGAGAGGTTGATAAGAAGATGTCCCGGCTGGGAATGCCCTGGCACCCCTATCGGCAACCGGAGGAACTGAAGCCGAATAACGTTTACCAGTTTCAGATAGAAATGCAGCCCGTTTTCAAGACGTTTAAAAAGGGGTGCCGAATATGGCTGAAAATCACCAGCGATGATGCGCTCTACTCCACCTGGGACAGTTCCTCGCGGTACATACAGCGGCCTTTATCACCGGAGAAAAACGAGGTATTCCTTTACCAGGATGCCGAGCACCCCTCTCATCTGTTACTGCCGGTCATTCCCGATGCTCCCGAGATACTTCCGGTACAACCACCCCTGCTCCATGCTGTGCCGGGAGCCCCCCGGTTTACCATGTGAACAAATAATTAGAAGTCTTCGCCAAAACTAGAATATGTAAACCTGTGAATCGTTAAGGAAAAAGGCACACATTTAAGGCAATTGTGCTTGTTATGCGTGATTGGCAAAATAAGAAGGCTGGACTTACCGATAATGGGAACATCCAGCATCATTCTGTCAGCTAATTCGTATTTGGTCTAGCCCTTACCTATTCGGAACATCTTGGTCCCGCAACAGCGAACACGACAGCGCAGTATACGCCCACTCAAATCGACACCCGGGGTGCATCGTCACTAAAAGGGGCCGCCTTAGTACCGTACCTCCTGGTTAAACCGGTGGTACAATCGTGGGGCCGGCAAGAACCCGGCCCGAGCGGGTTGCCCTTCAAGGCGATAAAGCCTTTGAGGGGGAGCGAGCCGCGAAGCGGCGAAGCGATCCCGTGAATGAATTCCCCATAGACAAATGGTTCAAGTCCAATAGCGTGGGCGGTGGTATACAATAAGTGGAACCTTTGAACTGGCTTTCACATTGCCTATGTAGGTATTATTAACATTCCG
>CAZPAS010000032.1:0-16008 GCA_964584575.1 uncultured Dehalococcoidaceae bacterium
CATCGACTACGTTTTTCTCCAGCGCACCATACAAATCTACCCACATGATTACCTGGGAGCCGGCGCCCCACTGGTCCACCATGTACGCCAGCGGCGCATCTATGGCTCCTATCAGCAGGTCATTCCAGTCATCCAGTACTTTCACGGGTTTATTTCCGATGTAATCCATGCCGCCCGTATTGAAGGCACCTAGAGCTTTCGCGTTAAACGTTTCCTCGAATATCGGGTCATACAGTTCCACTATTTCATCTTGAATAGCCGCAAAACCCTCTACTGAATCGAATAGAAATGGCAGGGCCAGGAGGCCGAGCCGTGGCTCTTGAAAGGTAAAAATAGGCCACCCGATAGCGGCCATTTCCGCAGAACCCGTCCTCACGGCGTCGAAGTATTCGGGAACCTTTGCCAGTGTTTCACTGGGGAAAACCTTGATGATATAGTCACCACCGGCCCTACTATTAAACCTTTCGGCTAGAGCCTCGTCTTTTGTAACAAGCTGGTCGCCCGGAGGAGCCGGCTGGATCAACCTTATAGTAATCGGCTCCTTTGCGGGTTCAGGTGTAGTTTGCTCTGGCTGGGTTGGTTCAGTCGTTGGGGTGCTACAGGATATTGCCATCCCGGCCAATAGCGAGAAGATGACCATAGCGGAAATTAAAATAGCGAACTTCTTCATTTTCTAAACCCTCCTTCTTTTTAAGTCATACTTTCGCATATATTATAGTTCAAATAAATGAATTGTCAATCACAGGTTGCCTTGACCCGCCACGGCAGGGCGCAACGAATTTTCGTACCAAAATGACGAATCAGGTGCTGAAAGAGGTGTATATCGGGGGGATTTCTTCGAAAATCGGGTGAATTAGCCACAGAATGGGGGGACCCAGGCCATGCAGGCCTCGAACCGGCGACAATCTGAATAAACAGGTTTAGAATGAATTCGGCCAATTTTGTAGCGTCATAATGTCATCAATAGTGGTCTATCTCGTTCTAAGATACTGAATAAATTAACTGCAGTCGTCAGACTATGGATATAGTCTGCCGGAATTCCAAGAGAAATGTCTGTTCGAATCATATTTGATAGCTTAGGTTGTCTAGTAGATAGAATTAAAGAACCGAGTTTGTCTCTGTCTTGCTCTATTGAGAAGGCTTTATAACAGTTAAGACATGGTTTCCTCCCGATACCTCCCCTGTATACCATGCCAGAGTACCGCGGATGGCGTTGAACATCGGTACCGGGGCATGTTATGATAAACATGTCGGCAAAAGGAAAGAGTATAAAGCTATCAAGGAGGAAAGCTAGTGACCTGAAGACCTTGAGAAGACGTGTTGTCTGGGGGACTAATATTGTAAGTGTCTGTGAATCTCACCCCACCCTGTTGATTCCAGTAGTTCATATATTAAGCAGTCCAGCAGCAATAGGCTGTGTATCAGGTTTTCAATCGGTGCTTTCCTCACAGTTTTTCCCCACCTCATCCGCACAATGTGAACTCCTTTTTCAATAAACTACTCCGATAATTCTCCCATTTGGCGCTCTTATTTTCAGCGGATAGGGAACGTATGCGCATTGGCCCCCCTTTTCATTCAGAAGAAAGGTGTTTTAGATATGCCAGCGATGAATAACGAAATAGAGATAGATAAAAAGGGAATATTGAGCAGAATCGGCTACAGCGACGATTATGAGCCATCAGCCCGCATCAGCTCGCTGGTGGATGATTATATTGATAATTACCAGGACCTCATTGCGCCGTCATACACGTATACCATCAGAAATATTGAGTCCGTAGAAGGGGACCGGATTGATATCGGCGATTCCATCGTTCTGGAAAGCAGGAAGCTCTCCAGGCTGCTGGCGCGCTGTAATATGGTGGCGATTTTTGCCCTGACGATAGGCAATTACCTGGAAGATTTGGTCGCCTACCTGGCGGAGAACGGACTGATACTACAGGCTACGGTGCTGGACGCCATAGGTTCCGGTACAGCGGAAAAGCTGGCCGTACAGGTCGAAGACGATATCAAAATAAAAGCCGGCGCCGAAGGCATGGTCATCAGCCGGCGCTTCAGTCCGGGCTACTGCGACTGGGAAGTAAGCCAGCAGGAGCTTATCTTCCGCTCCCTGGATGATAATACGACCAGCATCACTCTGACGGATAGCATGTTGATGATACCGCGTAAGTCAGTATCCGGCATTATCGGTATCGGTATACCCGGGAACGAAATAGAGAATTATAACCCGTGTGTCGTCTGTCTGGAAAAAGACTGCCCAGGCAGGAGGAGATAGAGTATTAGAGAATGATTCGAAAAGGACTTGAAGGGGGCAGTTACAAGCCCCTCACCCCCGAAGATATAGCCAGGATAAACGAAACAGTATTACGCATCATCGAAGAAATCGGTTGTGAGGTTAATTCCGATAGAGCACTGGTAGCCTTAGAGAAAGTCGGCGCCACAGTAGACAGGGAAAAACGCCGCGTACGGCTATCACGCGATAAGGTACTTGAGTTAATCGGCAAAGCGCCTTCAGAGGTCACCCTCTGCGGACGCGACGAAAAAGACGACATACACCTGGGCGGCAGCCGGGTCTACACCGGCACGGGAGGCACCGCCCTCAATATCTACGAACCGGGCATCAATGAGAGCCGCCCCGCCACGCTGGACGACCTGAAAAATATCACCAGGATAGTCGACCGGCTGGACAACATACACCTCTTCCTGCTGCCCACCTACCCCAACGAACTGCCGTTTGAAGAGGTTGACGTCAACCGCTTTTTCGCCGGGCTGGACAACACCACCAAGCATATCATGGGCGGCGTCTACACCGCCGAAGGCGCCCGGCAGGTCATCAAAATGGCGGAAATGGCGGCAGGGTCGCTGGAAGTCCTGCGGGAACGCCCTATTATTTCCATCATCACCTGTTTCATCAGCCCGTTCATAATCGACGCCAAGTACGGCGACATGGTGGTAGACATTGCCGAAAGCGGCATACCTGTTGTCTGTCCCTCCGAACCGCTATGCGGAGCGACATCTCCGGTAACCCTTGCCGCCAACCTTGCCGTCCAGACGGTGGACTCCCTGTGGGGAGTGATTTTAGCGCAAGCCGTCAATCCCGGTACGCCGGTTATCTTCGGCTCGGTAGCGACGAGCACTGACCTCCGCGATTATAAGTACATCGCCGGCTCGGTGGAGATGGGCCTGCTCAACGCCGCCGGAGCCCAGATGGCGCAGTTCTACAAGCTGCCCTATTACGCCACCGGGGGCATGACCGACTCCAAGACGCTGGACGCCCAGAGCGGGTACGAATCGGCAATCACCAACCTGCTCTGCGCCCTGGCCGGTTCCAACTTCATCCATGATAGCGCCGGCCTGATGGAGTTCGCCATGACCGCCTGCTACGAAAAGTACGTCATCGATAACGAGATACTGGGCATGGTGATGAGGGCGGTGGAAGGCATCCGGGTGGACGACGAGACCCTGGCTTACGACCTTATGAAAGAGGCGGGGCCGGGTGGCAACTTCGTCTCCGCCAGGCACACACGCCGTTTCATGCGCAAGGAGCACTACCAGCCCACCCTGAGCGACCGTAACAGTCGCGACAAATGGGAGGAAAAAGGACGGAAGGATACCTGGCAAAAAGCCGCTGAAACCGTCAAGACTATTCTGGATAGTCCGGCTGCAAGTCTGCCCGAGCCGGTACGGAACCGGATATTAGCGGAGATAAAAGGCATCGTTGCTTAGCATGGTTTTACGACTTGAGAGGAGACAGATATGTCCGGGGACATTATAGAGCAGATTAAAGAGAACGTCATCCAGGGGAGAGTTACCCGCGATGACGAAGGCATCGAAGAGGGTAGCGCCGGCGAACCCGGCGTAACCGAGCTTATCGAAGAAGCGCTGGAATCGGGCGTAGATGTATCGGACATAATCAA
Organism: uncultured Dehalococcoidaceae bacterium; assembly: GCA_964584575.1. Taxonomy (GTDB): domain Bacteria; phylum Chloroflexota; class Dehalococcoidia; order Dehalococcoidales; family RBG-16-60-22; genus JAFGPF01. The sequence goes on from CAZPAS010000032.1 coordinate 3,915, forward strand.
TAAGGGACTTACGGCGTCGATGGAAGTGGTGGGGCGGAAGTTCGAGGAGGAGGAATATTACATACCGGACATGCTCGCCGCTGCCGAGTGCGTGGGCGCCGCCATGGAAATCCTCAAGCCGCACCTGGCGAAAAGCGGTGTTAAACCCAAGGGGAAGATACTCTTCGCCACGGTCAAGGGCGACATGCACGACATCGGGAAAAATATCGTATCGATACTTTTACGCGGCGCCGGTTATGAGGTCATCGACCTGGGTCACGACGTCGAGACCGTGGACATCGTCAAAGCCGTCAGGGAAGAAAAGCCGGACTACCTCGGTCTCTCGGCGCTGCTGACCAGCACTATGGCAAACATGGAAGATACGATAAAATCCCTCGAGGAAAACGGACTCAGGGACAAGGTGAAGATAATCATCGGCGGTGCCCCGGTATCGCAGGAGTACGCCGAGAGTATCGGCGCCGACGGCTACGGCGCCGACGGTTTTCATGCTGTAGCCGTGATAGAAGCCCTGAACGGAGTCAAGGAGAGATAATATGCCGAGAGAAGGAATTTTAATTAATACCCCCATAGAAAGATTGTCTGATGAGCAAGTGCAGTTGATTCACGATGCCTCAATCGAGATACTGACCGACCCCGGACTGCTGTGCTTTAACAAAAACGCCGCCGAGGTATTTCAGAGCAGCGGGGCGGAAGTAGCGGCTGTCTCCGGCAGCGATACGCCCTGCTGGACGATAAAGATTCCGGAAAGACTCGTGACCGACGCCCTGGATAAAGCCCCGAACACTGTGACGCTGGGGGCAAGGAACCCGGACAATGTTTTAATCATGAAGGGGGACGAGCCCAGGGTCTTTTTCATCACCGGCTCGGAAACGAATACCTGGCTGGACGTCGATTTCCCCACCTACGTCAGTAAGTCCGACCCCAAAAAGGAAATCAGGGTGCCGGAATTCACGCCGCGGCGCGGCATGCTCGCGGACCTGTGCGACTCCGCCCATGTCTGCGAGCACCTGGAAACCGTGGACGGGTACATACGGACGGTCAATATCCAGGACAAGGAAATCAACGAGGATAACAAGGACGTCAACAAGTTCTTCGCCTGCCTGAACAACACCACCAAGCATGTCATGTCCGGACTTACCACTTTAAGTCAGCTGGACAACGTGGTGAAAATGACGGAGATAGTGGCGGGGGGCGCGGACAAACTCAAGGAGAATCCCCTGATATCATTCATTACCTGCCTGGTTAAAAGCCCGTTGCAGTTCGTCGACGATACCACCGAGACCTTCATGGAGGTCTGCAAGAGGGGTCTGCCTATCGTGGTATCGTCGTCACCGCAGGCGGGCACCTCGGCGCCCATCAAGGAAGCCGGCATCATGGCGCAAATCAACGCCGAGGTGCTGGCGGGCATTACGCTGGGGCAGCTGGTGAATCCGGGCACTCCGGTGCTCTACGGCAGCGTGCCGGTACGGGCGAGGATGGACACCCTGGGCGATTCTTACGGGTCGGTGGAGACCAGCCAGTACCACGTGGACTGCACGCAAATGGCGCGATTCTACAATCTGCCGAATTACTCTACATCGGGCGTGTGCGATACCAAGATACCCGGACAGCAGTCTTCTATAGAAAGGCTCTTCTCGGACGTCGTGGTGGCGCTGAGCGGCCCCCAGTTCCTGCACTGCGCCTTCGGGCTGCTGGACTGCAACTCCGTGTTCTGCCTGCTTCAGGCAGTGCTGGACGATGCGCATTTCCAGATGCTCAAGTTCTTCCTGAAGTCGCCGCGCATCGACGAGCCGGAACTGGAAATCGTCAAGAAGCAGATAAGGGACGTGGTGGCGACCCCGCAAAAGATGTTTATTAACTATATCCGTCCTGTCATGCGCAGCGGCGAAATTTCGCCGCCCTACCCGTTCGAAGGAGAGGGCGATAGCGACAGCGTCTTCGCGCTGGCAAATGAGCGGCTTCAGGAGCTGCGGGCAAAACCGGTGGAGCATATCGACCCCGAGACCACCGCCCGGATATTCCGTGAGATACCCGGCCTGCTGCCCGAACTCAACGTCTACAAAGGAGAGAAATAACCATGAGTGAAGATATTCTGAGCCAGATAAAAGAGAACGTCATCCAGGGCAGAAAGACCCGCAACGATATGGGCATCGATGAAGCGCTGTCCGGTACGCCGGGTGTGGTGGAACTGACCGAGACGGCATTGAAGGACGATGTTTCTCCGGAATCGATTATCACCACGTCACTTACGCCGGGCATGGAAATCGTCGGGGAGAAATTTTCCACCAAGGAGTATTTCATACCGGATATGCTCGCCTCCGCCGATGCGGTCGGCGCGGCTATGGACATACTGAAACCGCTACTGGAAGAGTCCAACGTGGAGACTAAGGGTAAATTCGTTATCGCTACGGTAAAGGGGGACATCCACGACATCGGCAAGAACATCGTGGCGATTCTCCTCAAAGGCGCCGGCTACCAGGTCAACGATATCGGCATCGACGTGCCGGAGGACAGGATAATCGACGTTGTTAAAGAGGAAAAGCCCGATTACCTGGGACTCTCCGCCCTGCTGACCACCACCATGACGGAAATGGAGGTCATCATCAAGGCGCTGAAGGATAACGACCTCAGGGACAAAGTGAAGGTCCTCATCGGCGGGGCTGCCGTCTCCGACGAATACGCTCAGGAAATCGGCGCGGACGCCTTCTGTGCGGACGGCTTTCAGGCTATCAAGGTACTGGAAGAATTTGAATAGACGGAAATGAGCATAAATTGTGACTAAAAAGGAAGGTGAATTTTTATGTGCGGCATAGCCGGATGTTTTGGAATTAGAGATACAGAAACGATTAATAAGATGCTGGACGCCCTGCCCCACCGCGGACCCAACGACCGCGGCATCCACACGTTTAACGATACGGTCTTCGGGCATACCAGGCTCTCGATAGTCGACGTGATGAAGGGGCACCAGCCGATACTGACCAACGGAGGACGGACGGGCATTATCTGCAACGGCGAGGTGTACAACTTCAAGCAACTAAGGGAAAAACTCGTTGATAAACACCAGTTTACCACCGACTCCGATTCCGAGGTTATCCTGCATCTCTACCGTGAGAAGGGACCGGAATGCGTGAAGGAACTGGATGGCATGTTCGCCTTTGCCATTTACGACGGTGACGACTTCATGCTGGCGCGCGACCCCATCGGCATCAAGCCGCTTTACTACGGCTATGTAGACAATAATCTCTACTTTACGTCGGAACTGGGCGCCATGACCCTGGCGGGTGTCGACGAGGTGCACGAGTTCCCCGCCGGTCACTACTACACTCCTAAAGATGGGTTCGTGCAGTACTACCGGATACCGGAAATTCAGGATGATATCCTGACGGACGTCGACGAGACGTGCAAATTAATTCGGGAAACGTTCATTACCTCCGTAAAAAAGAGACTGCTGGCGGACAAAGAGATACATGTGGGCTCCTTTTGCAGCGGCGGTATCGATAGCTCCCTGGTGGCAGCCATCGCCGCCGAAGAGATACCCCATTTACACACCTTCGTGGTGGGGATGAAGGACAACAATGGCGACGAAAGCGACGACCTCAAGGCTTCGCGCATCGCCGCCAAACATATAGGTTCGACTCACCACGAACTTATCTTCACCGAAGACGAATACTACGAGGCGTTGCCCATTGTCATCAACAAGCTAGAAAGCTACGATCCTTCGCTGGTACGCTGCGCCGTCCCCTGCTACTTCACCTGCAAGCTGGCGGCGGAGCACGTGACCGTGGTGCTGACCGGCGAGGGCGCCGACGAACTGTTCACCGGCTACCACTACATGAAGCATTACCCCACGGACATGCTCAACAAGGAAGCCCGGCGCTGCATCGGCAACCTGCATAATATAAATTTGCAGCGCGCCGACCGCATGGGGATGTACTTCAGCCTGGAGTTGAGGGTGCCTTTCCTGGACACGGCGATGATTGACCTTTCCATGAAAATCCCGCCCGAGTTCAATATACGCGAGTCCGAGAAGGTCGGCGACAAGATAGAGAAGTGGATTCTGAGGGTGGCTTTCCAGGATACGGGGTATCTCCCCGACGATATCCTCTGGCGCTACAAGGTGCAGTACACCCAGGGCGCCGGTTGCGAGGACCTCGGTGAGAAGCTGGCTCTAAGCGAGATAAGCGAGGACGAGTACGAGCGCATCAAGGCGGAGAACCCGGACGCCACGATTAACAGTCGGGAGGCAGCCTACTACTACAAGATTTTCCGGCAGTACCATCCGCAGGACTCGGTGCTGGGTTCCATCGGAATCTGGACAGGCTTCGACTTCGAAGAGGAGCGAGAGAAGGTCCGGGGTACGATGGACGGCGACCTCAAGCACACGCGCGGGGAGACGGCAACCGGGGCTAAATAAGGAATATTAAGAAGATACGGCGTTACGGTACGCTGGCGACTACATTCCCGCCGCCGCCAGGATATCCGGGACCACCTCTTCCCCGTTTTCTTATACTGGGTTAGAGAACTCTGTACGTAATAAGCTAAAGTGATTTCACAACTACCAAAATAACACATATAGTCTTTCTACGACTCTGATAATTTGTGTTTTAAATCCCGAATAAAATGTTATGTTTTGAAAATCAGGAACCTTTTCAGCTTCATCGTCTTGGCTGGTTAAGAGTTCACTTTCCCTGCCTGTTCCAGAGCTATCGCCAGCCACAACCCGGCAAGCCAGACGGATCGAGAACGGCCTGGTTTTCAGTCAAGTAATTCGAGGAAGCAGGGAGAAGCCCGGAAAAGGTCAGAGACGTATCAGGACAACCCGTGAAGGGGAATGGAAGAGGTGATATCTAAACCTGATGCTCATGCCGATACACCGTTATCAAATTAGCCGTTTTTGTTCCTGGAGAATATTGGTAAGAATACCAATGCGATGATTAACAGACTGAATAAAGCCGAGAGGTAAAACACAGTCGATAATCCTAATTCACTACCCAGAAACCCGGAGGCAAGTGGACCCGCCAACATGCCGATAGCATAAACTGCTTGAAATATACCCATTGCTGTTGCCTGTTGCTCTTGTGGGAAACCCCGAATGCTGAGGACCATAAATAATGTCATGAGAACGCCGCTACCTACTCCGTAGCTGATCTGGACAATCATCAGTACCGAAACCGTAGTAATAAACGGGACAGCCAACATACTACCGCCGATGAGCAGGGAACTCGCTGTAATCGTGGAACGGTATCCAAATCTCCCCCAGACCCATGCTGCTCCGAGGGACCCCAGGGCTGAAAAACCGAGGTTTATCATGGTGATGAGGCCAAGTTCGCTACTGGATGCCCCGATTTCTGCTGCGTAAATGGGAATAAAACCGAATACACCCGTGAAGGTAGAAAAGAGCAGTAATATAGCCATTATTGATACGACTAATAACAACGGACGAGTAGCTACAGACAGGAAACTGTGCTGTGATGCGGTCCGCTCACGGCGAACCGGCGTTTCTTTAGTGGATAACAAGGCAACCAAAGCTATTATCCCGAGTAAAGCTGCAATATAAAAGGGTTTACTCAGACCAAATTCTTCGGCGATGAAGCCGCCCCCAGCGGTTGCGACTATTAAACCCACACTCCTGACGAAGTTAATCAATCCGATCGCCTTTCCGCTATCATCCGGCGGATAATAGGCAGTAAAGTAAAGGGGAAAGACAACCCAGGCGGCCGCTCCAATGCCGGTGGTGATTCTTGACAGGAACATCAGCCAGGCCGTTGTCGATAAGCCGAGTCCAAGGGCGCCCAATGAAGTGAAGATAATACCACCGATAACCATGGGTTTTCGCCTGCCAAGCTTATCCGACCATATCCCGATAGGAATACGTAATATAACTTGCGGGATTGCATATGCGGAAAGCACCGTCCCTACCATGTTAAGGCTGGCTCCCGCCTCCTGGACGTATACAGGCAATATCGGGACATAGAGGTAAAGTCCAATCCACCAGAGAAAATTGACGATACAGAATAAAAATATCGAGGTTCTATTTAAAACGGGAAATAGTTTTGAAGACGGCAAATCATGTGAAGCCGATGACGGCTCCTCTGGGAATGTGTCGGTCATATGAACATTCTATCATAATCGAAGTCAGCGAAATCTGTAGCTTCTGTTAAAAATTTCGAAGTGGTTATGAAAATACCCCTCTTAGCGAGTTGTCCTTACAGAGCGCCGGTAAATTTTAAATCTCGGGGCGCCCTGTAGCCTCTTCTTTTTTTACCAGTATAACGGTAAAAGCCGCGCGGGAGTTGACAATCGGTGCCCGGTAATTTATAATTGCAACCAGATGCAAGAACGATGAGTTGCATTAAGACATTGAAGCAAAAGGGGCTTAAGCTTACTCCCCAGCGCAAGCTGATTATAGACGCTATACACAATAACGGGGCCCACCTGACTGCTGAAGAGATTATAGCCAACGTTCAGGCCATAATGCCGGAAGTGCATAAGTCAACTATATACCGTACCCTCGAACTCCTGGAGGGAGCAGGTTGCGTTTATAAAAGTGAATTGGGCGACCATTCTATCTATCACCATGCTGAAGATGGACACCACCATCATCTGGCGTGCAGTAGATGCGGTAAGACTATAGAGTGTGATGAAGACCTTTTTACACCAGTCGAAAAATTACTCGCCGAGAAATATGGATTTTACATTGACTTCAAGCATCTGGTTATGAGTGGTCTCCGTGAAGAATGCAGAAGTAAAAGTAATTAAGAAGCCTATATATTTTTTTATCTATTAGTTGCAACTAATTGCAAATACATCAAATTGCAATATCATCGGGAATAGGAGATTACTATGAACAAAGAAAATCCACGGCAGGAAATAGAAGATGCTATAGACGCCGGTGATTTAAATAGACTGCTGAAAATGAACGGAATGTTGCATGGTCATTTTTGCCCGTTTTCTGCTATTGGGGTAAAGGCAGCGGCCCGAGCCGTACGGGAACTTGGTGTCAGGTCCACAGGCATGGAGGAAGTGGTCGCCATTGTGGAGACGAACAACTGCTTCAGTGACGGTATTCAGTTTGTCACCGGATGCAGCTTTGGTAACAACGCCCTCATCTATAGAGATTTTGGTAAAACTGCCTTTACCCTGGCTAAAAGGTCTGGGGAGGGGATAAGAATATCAGTACGGGCTGACCGGGTGACGGAGGAGCGATCTCCTGAAGCTACGGAACTCTGGGAAAAGGTGGTGGTGAAACGTAGCGGTAACGAGGCCGATAATAAGCGGCTAAACGAACTCTGGAAAGAGATGGCTTTCAGGATCCTGGAGCTTACCGATGAAGAGGTCTTCGACATTAAGAAGGTCACGGTTGACGTTCCCGCCTACGCTCGCATTTTTACAAGCGTGAAATGCTCCGTATGTGGTGAGAATGTCATGGAACCCCGCGCCAGAATGAAAGATGGCAAACATATATGTCTCGCTTGCTCGAACCAGGAATATTATCAGCTTGCCGGCGACGGTATATCGACCATCACACGCTAAAGAGGTTTTTCAATGACGCATTTCAGACTGGATGTTTCGCAGGGAACGGGTGCTGCCATTTTATGAATGACGACAGGGAAAGATGTTAGCTATATTCAAGACATTGAGAAAGGATAGATTCATTATAATGAGAGTACGCCACTTACTGCCCAAAGCAGCGATTGTTATCCTGACCATTTCCCTGCTGATATTACCAGCTTGCGGCCCCGGCGAGACTACAGAGAGTTCGCATATTGATTCGTACACGATAGCCGATTCTACCGGAGACTGGGGCTATCCCTCGCCCTATCTCCACTACTCCCGGGGGCCGGGGTACACCCGGATGAGCTTTATCTTTGAAACCCTTATCTGGAAAGACGCCTCCGGCTTTCTCCCACAATTGGCAGAAGAGTGGGAATATATTGCCGGGGAAAATGCCTATATATTCAAACTGCGTAATGACGTCAGGTGGCATGACGGCGAAAAGTTCACTGCCGAGGACGTCGTTTTCACTATTAATTACGTGAAGACTCACCCCAACCCCTTCGTCACACTGATAGGTCCCACCGGGATAAGAGAGGCGGCAGCAATCGATGACTTCACCGTAAAAGTGTACCTGGAGCAGACTTACGCTCCTTTTTTGAACGACGTGGCGGGCACTATGACCATTATACCCCGGCATATCTGGGAGGGCGTGGATGATCCCAAGAGCCTGACAGGGCCGGAGGCTATCATCGGCACCGGACCTTTCACGTTAGCAGACTACAGCAAGGAGCACGGCACCTACCTGTACAAGGCCTTCAATGATTATTATCTGGGGAAACCTGTTGTGGATGAGATCAAGTTCGTTAAAATAAGCGAGGAAATGATTCCGGCGGCACTGAAGGAAGGCTCGGTTGATGCCGGTGATATCCCCGCTGAAGTCGTTTCTGAAATGGAGCAAGCAGGACTTACCGTAATTACGGCGCCGCTCGCCTGGAATGCCAAGCTCACTATAAATCACCGGGAAGCGCCTCTCTCTGATAAAAGGTTCCGCCAGGCTCTTGGTTATGCCATAGATCGCGAGGCTCTGGTGCAAATTACCCAGCGAGGCCACGCCATTGCCGGCAGCCCGGGTATGGTGCCGCCGACGAGCGACTGGTATAATCCGGACACGCCGCAGTATAAATACGACCCGGCAAAAGCAAGGCAACTCCTTGAAGAGATGGGATACAGGCTGGAAGGCGACTATTTCACGAAAGACGGCCGGGAACTGGAGCTCGAGCTGCTCGCTTCATCGGAATTCAAGGACGTCGGACAATTCATCAAGCAACAGCTTGAGACGGCCGGCATGAAGGTAGATTTCCGGACTCTGGAAGCCAAGACGGTCGATGCCAGGGTGGAGGCGTGGGACTTCGACCTGTCCATCTACGGCCACGGAGGTCTCTACGAACCGTCTGTTTTGAAAAGGGTCATCATGGACGAGGGCTTCAACAGTGCCCGTTATGCCTCGAATGAAGAGCTTAACCAGCTCCTTGAAGCGCAGCTAAGTGAGATGAATGCTGAAAAGAGAAAAGCCCTGATATTCCAGATTCAGGAGGTTTATGCCGAAGACCTGCCGGCGCTTACGCTTTACTATCCCGAATGGTACCTGGCCCATGACGGTAGCGTAAACCTGTTTTATACGAAGGATGGCATGGCCAGCGGCATACCCATTCCTTTGAACCGAATGTCTTTTGTGAAATAACCGGGAGGTGAAATGAAACTATCAGAGAATAAGGCCGAACCGAAGCCCGTGATGCGCCTTAGAGCCGTGGGCATAGTAAGGAGTCCTTTGCAGGAGCCGAGTCTCGTAGCTAACTCGGGCGATTTGGAGTGGCGGCCGCAGATATCGGGGGCGAACGAGGGCCAGGAAGTTATATCCGAGCTTGTCATTGATAGTGACCTCGCCGGTATCGTTGATGGACTGGAAGACTTCTCCCATCTCCTGGTGCTCTACTGGGCGCATCGTGTTGATAAGGATGGGCGCTCTATAGTCAGGGCCCATCCCATGGGGAGAAATGACCTGCCGCTGGTGGGTATTTTCGCCACCTGCAGTCCGGCACGTCCCAATCCGGTTTGCGCCATGGTAGTGCGGCTGCTGGAACGCAAGGGAAATGTACTCAAAGTTCAGGGGTTGGATGCCATCGACGGCAGCCCGATTATAGATATCAAACCTTATAATCCAAGCTATTATGCGGCGGAAGATGTAAAGGTAGCCGACTGGATGGCGCAGATTTACCGGGAGATAGCTCAAGGAAAGTGTTGAACCGGCGAAATCTGGTTACTTATTTCATAGCCTTTTTGTTCATCCTGACGCTCAACTTCCTGCTACCCAGAATGATGCCGGGGGACCCGCTGATGGCCATCTATGGCGGCGAAGCGCTGATTGCCATGACGCCGGAACTCGAGACTCACCTTGTGGAACGCTTCGCCCTGGACAAGCCGCTGTGGCAGCAGTTCGGCACTTACTTCCTGGCGCTGTTTCAAGGTGAACTGGGGTATTCTTACTACTATAATGCGCCCGTCCTTTCGGTAATTCTGGGATGTCTGCCCTGGACCCTGCTTCTGGTAGGTACTTCACTGTTGTTTTCTACCCTGCTGGGAATAGTGCTGGGAATCGAGTCGGGTTGGCGCCGTGGCTCCAGGACCGACCGTGCTATGCTGGCCGGGCTGATGAGCCTGAATGGCTTTCCCGACTTCTTTCTGGGGATGCTGCTGCTTATCGCTTTTGGCGTAACCTGGGGTATATTCCCTTTGGCCGGGGCATTAACCCCCTACTCGGGGCTATCGGGATTAGCTCTGCTGCTGGACGTGTTGAGGCACTTATTCCTGCCGGTAGCCGCCCTGACGCTGGCTTATCTGTCCGGTGGCTATCTGCTCACACGAAATACCATGATTACGGTGCTTAAAGAGCCGTATATGCTTACCGCCAGGGCCAAGGGCTTATCGCCGCGGGTACTCAAGTATCGACACGCCGGCAGGAACTCAATGCTGCCGGTAATTACCCAGACCGGGGTCTGGCTGGGCAGGGTGGTTACCGGGGCACTATTTGTTGAGCTGGTGTTCGCCTACCCGGGCGTGGGTTACCTCACCTACGAGGCCCTGCTTGCCCGTGACTACCCTGTCATTCAGGGAGTATTTCTGATGGTAGCCATATGTGTACTGGTCGCCAACTTTCTAATTGACCTTTCCTACCCGAAGCTGGACCCGAGAGTGAGCCATGCATATTGATGTAAAAAAGGAAATAAGAGAAAGCGGCCCCGGCAAAACGGGGCTAATTATCCTGCTGCTCATGATAGGAATGGCTGTTCTGGCACCCGTCCTGTCTCCTTACAACCCTTACCAGCAGTCAACCGCCTCCCTGCTTCCACCGTCGCTAAACCACTGGCTGGGCATGAACCACGTCGGTCAGGATATCTGGAGTCAGCTGGTCTATGGTGCCAGGACTTCCCTTCTCGTTGGGTTCGGAGTGGGCATTTTCTCCACTCTGTTGGGTACCGTGTTCGGAGTCTCGGCAGCTCTGGTCGGCGGGCTTTACGAAAAAATCGTCATGAGGATAGTCGATGCCTTCATCGTCATTCCGATGATAATTGTCGTTATCCTGATATCAGCCTACATCAGGCCCGGGATTGCTACTCTTATACTTCTTCTCTCGCTGTTGAGCTGGCAGGGCGGAGCCAGAGTAATGCGAGCCCAGGCCCTTTCCCTAAAAGAGAGGGGACACGTTGCCGCAGCGAGGTCATTCGGGGCTAACCGCTTCTATATCGCCTGGCGCCATATCGTGCCCGACCTCGGGCCTATACTGCTGGTCGATTTCATTTACGGCGTCAGGAGAGCTGTCTTCATGGAAGCCGGGCTCGCTTTCCTGGGAATAAGTGACCCGACCGTGGTTAGCTGGGGCATGATGATGCGCGATGCTTTGAGCTTCAGCTATCTGAATGTCTGGCAGTGGTGGCTGGTTCCTGCCGGCGTAGCCTTATCCCTGACCATAATTGGCCTGACATTTGTCGGTCATGCCGCCGAACCGGTTCTTGAGCCCAGATTGAGAGGTGTTGAAATTGCTTGAAATAAAGAACCTGCAAGTTAGTTACGGTCAGGAGGTAATCCTCAACGGGATAGACCTGAAACTGGAGCCAGGAGAGACACTGGCTATCGTCGGCGAGTCAGGGACCGGGAAGACTACTCTTGGCCTGAGCATCATGCGCCTGGTAGAGGGCACGATTCGAGGAGAAATCCGCTTTAACGGGAAAAACCTGCTATCGCTGCCAGATAGCGAGATGCAGCGGGTAAGGTGGAGCCGGATTGCCATGGCCTTCCAGAATGCCAATAACGTACTGAACCCCGTCTATACCGTTCTGAATCAAATCATGGAGCCGATGATAGAGCACAGACTAAAGAGCAGGGAGGAAGCCAGGGACAAAGCCAGGGAGCTATTGAGGTATTTCGGCCTTCAGGAAAATCGCTTTGCCGCCTATCCTCACCAGATCAGCGGCGGTGAGCAACAGAGAGTCCTCTTAGCTATGGCGATGTCCAATAACCCTGAATTACTGATATTGGACGA
>CAZPAS010000033.1:0-15669 GCA_964584575.1 uncultured Dehalococcoidaceae bacterium
TATCCAACGGCATCAACCCCAAGTACGGGGACATCGATACCTACTGGATGGCCGCGTCGGCCATCGACGAAGCCCTGCGGCAGATTATCGCCGTCGGCGGCAGCCTGGAACAGGTGGCCCTGCTCGATAACTTCTGCTGGGGCAATCCGGAAAAGCCGGACCGTCTCGGCTCGCTGGTGCGGGCGGCGCAGGCGTGCTACGACATGGCAATCGTCTACGGCACGCCTTTCATCTCCGGCAAGGACAGCCTCTACAACGAGTACGAAACGGGCACGGAAAGCATCTGCATCCCGCCTACCCTTTTGATATCCGCCATGGCAGTCACGGACGACGCCGGAAAAGCCGTATCCATGGACTGCAAGCAGGCGGGCAATCTGATTTACATCATCGGTGATACGTATAAGGAACTGGGCGGTTCACATTACTACGCCAATCACGGGCATATCGGCAGCAGCGTGCCGAAAGTCAACCCGGAAAAGGGCAAGAAACTCATGGACGCGCTTTCTGGAGCTATGGCCAAGGTGCTGGTGAAATCCTGCCACGACCTCAGCGAGGGGGGCATCGGGGTGGCGGCGGCGGAGATGGCCTTCGCCGGGGGACTCGGCATGACCGTCGACCTCAAGAACGTGCCGCTGGGAGAGACCATCGACCGCGACGACTTTATTCTCTTCTCGGAATCTAATACCCGCTTCCTCGCCGAGGTAGCCCCCGCGGACAGACAGGCGTTCGAGAAGGCGCTGTCCGGCGTTCCCTTTGCTCAAATCGGGCGGGTCACGGACGGAAAGCAATTCGAGGTCTGCGGACGCGACGGCAAACCGGTAATCGCCGCCGGTATCGCCGACCTTAAGGAAGCCTGGCAGAAACCGCTAAGGTGGTAAAGGAATAAAATGGCTAAAGTTAAAGTATTGATGCTGCGGGCACCCGGAACTAACTGCGACTTCGAGACGCAGGTGGCTTACGAGACGGCGGGGGCGGAGGTCGATTCGGCCCTGGTGACCGAGTTGTTCCGGGGAGAAAAGAAGCTTAACGATTACCAGATACTGGTCAGTCCCGGAGGATTTACCTACGGCGACGATATTTCCGCGGGTAAGATTTTCGCCAATGAAATCAGGTTGAGGCTGGGTGAAGATATTAAAAAGTTCGTCGAAGGCGGCAAACTGGTCATGGGCGTCTGCAACGGCTTCCAGGTGCTGGTAAAGGCGGGGATTCTACCCGGAATTACAGGCAACGGAACCCAGCCGGTGACGCTGACCACCAACGATTCCGGCAGGTTCGAGTGCCGCTGGATTTATCTCAAGGTAAACGAAAAAAGCCCCTGCGTCTTCACACGCGGTATCAGGAGCCTCTATATCCCGGTAGCGCACGGCGAGGGCAAGCTGGTAGCGGAGCCGGGCGTCGCCGAAAAGCTGAATGTGGTCGTCCAGTACGCCGACGAAAAGGGAGATACCGCCGCGGGCTATCCGTATAATCCTAACGGCTCAATCAACAACATCGCCGGTATCTGCGACGATTCCGGCCGTATCTTTGCCCTGATGCCCCACCCGGAGCGCTTCATCCGCTGGACCCAGCACCCCCGCTGGACCCGGGAAAAACCGCGGGAGTCAGGCGACGGCTTACAGGTGTTCATCAACGCCGTCAACTGGGTAAAAAGCATGTAATACGCGTAACTTACACGCGCTTATACCTGCTGTGTGAGGGAAAATCAGATTGGTGTGGCTCGCCGGAAAGACCCTGTCCTGTAAAGGCTAGCCCTCCACACCCTGTTCTTTGATATAGTCGATAGCGTCCTGGATGGTCACTATCTTCTCGGCGGCTTCATCCGGTATTTCGACCTTCCGGTCGCTGGTGCTGAACGCCTCTTCCAGAGACATAATGAGTTCTACCAGGTCCAGTGAATCGGCGCCTAAATCTTCAACAAAACTAGCCGTGGGCACTACGTCTTTTTCGTCAACGCCGAGCTGCTCCACGACTATGTCTTTAATCTTATCAAAAATGGTTGCCACGTTGCCCCCCTTTTTACTCAAGCTTTCTAACGGCTGGCCAGCGTACTCACCGACCCCAGAACACCGTTGATAAATTTAGCCGAACTCTCGCTCCCGAATGTCTTGGCCAGTTCGACAGCCTCACTTACGGCTACCTTTACCGGTACTTTATTATCAAATAAAATCTCGAAGATTGCAAGTCTGAGAATATTCCGGTCTACCATTGCTATCTGCTCCACGGGCCACGCCGGCGCGTACTTATGGATATTGCCGTCTATCTCCTCCCGGTTGCGGACGGCGCCTTCCACCAGCTCGCGGATGAAGCTGGTGTTTTCTTCAGTCATGTCCGCTTCCGCCAGCATGCGGTCCAGCACCGCTCCGGGCTGCCGCCCTACGGAATCGATTTCATATAGTGCCTGCAGGGCAATGGTCCTGGCTTTACGTCTCGTCCCTGTCATGTTTTTAACGTCCTGAACAGACATTATAACATAACGGGGGACGGTGAAAAAACCGGGAGTAGCTGTTCGTGCGGAAGTGCAGCTACCCGTTGAGGCCGTAGGTCATCAGCTCGAGAAGCCCCTTGATGAGAGCCGGGTCGTGTTCCGCCTTTTCCGCCAGCTCGGGCATGGCAAAAAAACCGCGACGAATAATCTCGAAATAGAAAATAACCGTCTCCAGGGAAAACCTCTGGTCGATATAGCCCTGCCGGAGACCTTCCTCAAAGAATGTCTTGATAAGCGGAGTTACACGTTTGGCAAAAATATCTTCAATGAACGCCTGCATATCCGGGTCGTCCTGTATCCAGGCCTGCAGCAGCTCTCCCTGGAACTGCCCTATCGCCTCGGATTTTTCGAAGACGATGCTTTCCAGCCTTTCCAGGAACGGCGCGTCGCTGGTCATCATTTTCTCGTATTTCTCGAGTATGCTTAATGAATACCACTGCAGCACGTCCCGCACCAGGGCTTCCTTGCTGCCGAAATGGTTGTATATCGTGACCTGCGAGACGCCGGCTTTCCGGGCGATTTCACTCACGCTAACTTTTCTGAACCCGTACGACTGGAAGAGTTCCAGCGCGGCGCGCCGGATACTTTCTTTCTTTTGCCCTTTACGTTTTTCAAAGCCGTCCATCAGTCCCGTCCCCCGGGTAAAACTACAAATATTGAACTATTTTTGAATAAATTATAAAATAATTACTTGACAAAGTCAATAGTTTAGTTTATAATATGTAATAATTTAATTCATTTAGTTCATTATGTTTTAACGTAAAGAACGTCAGTCGGAGGAAAGGAGTTGAGATGGCGCGCGATGCGATTACAGCCGAAGACCTGGTTTACCGCTACGGCGACCTTACCGCCGTCGACCATATAAGCTTCAACGTAGCTGAAAAAGAGATACTGGGTTTTCTCGGCCCCAACGGCGCCGGGAAGACGACCACCTTCAAAATGCTGACCGGCCAGCTCAAGCCCAGGGGCGGGCAGGCGAAGCTGCTGGGCATGGATATCACTAAAAACGTGGATAAGGCGCAGGGAGAAATCGGCGTCTGCTTTGAGACGACGAACCTCTACGAGCAGATGAGCGCCCTGGAAAACCTCAACCTGTTCGCTCGCCTGTTCGGCATTGGTTCTTTCGATGGCAATGCCCTGCTGGAGCGCATCGGTCTGGGCGGCAGGGGCAAGGACCGCGTGGAGACTTATTCCAAGGGCATGAAACAGCGCCTCATGGTCGCCCGGTCGATTCTTAACAAGCCCCGCATTCTCTTCCTCGACGAGCCTACCGCCGGACTCGACCCCACTTCGTCCGAGAAGATTAGGAATGTAATCCTCGAAGAACGCGAGCGCGGCGCCACCGTTTTCCTCACCACCCATGACATGCTGGAGGCTGACAAGCTCTCCGACCGCGTGGCCTTTATGAACCAGGGAAAAATAGTCGCCCTGGATACCCCCCACCAGTTGAAACAGCAGCATGGCAAACGTGCCCTCAAGGCAAAGGTCGCCGGCGACGGCGGCGCACTTGAAGACCGCGAGATAACCCTGGACACCCCGGAGACGCCGGAAGCCGTGCAGAAGCTCTTTTCACAGGAAAAGGTAATTACCATCCACAGCGAGGAAGCCACCCTGGAAGACATCTTCATCAGCCTCACGGGACGGGGGCTCGTATAGTGAACTGGCGTATTATCGGCACCCTGACCGCCAAGGACTTTTCCCTGTTTTTCAGGAAGAAGCTGTTCGCGGTGCTGACGGTCATCGGCTTCGCTTTCTACCTTACTATCTACTTCGTCATGCCGGCCACCGTCAACGAAGACCTGGAAATCGGACTGTACGCCCCGGTGGACCTCCCCGCCTTCACGGAGATAGACGAAGAAGGCGTCGAGGTGAAAACGGTGGAGTCCGTGGAAGTCCTGAAGGAAGGCGTCATCGAAGGCGAGTACCTCGCCGGAATCGCCCTGCCGCAGGATGTCATGGAGCAGCTGGGTGCCGGCCAGAAACCCACCATCACCCTTTATTTCACGCCGGACGTCCCGCCGGAGATGAAGGAGTCCGTCGTGCTGATAGTCCGGGAGCTGGCGTTCGTCCAGACGGGGCACCCGCTGAATATCGAAACCACCGAAGAGATTCTGGGGCACGACGTGGCGGGCGAGCCGATCCCTCCCCGCGACCGGATGAGGCCCCTCCTGGCGATTATCATTATCCTGGTGGAAATGATGGGTCTGGCTAACCTGATGTCGGAAGAAGTGGAACAGGGCACCGTGCACGCCCTGCTGGTCACCCCCATGTCCGTCACGGACCTCTTCCTCGCCAAGGGCATTACCGGCACCGGTCTTGCCTTCGGGCAGGCGTTGCTGTTCATGGTAATAGTCGGCGGTTTCAGCGGCAATCCGCTGATAATAATCATCGCCCTGCTGCTGGGAGCCGTGCTGATTACCGGCGCCGCCTTCCTTATTTCATCTGTCAGCAAGGACTTCATGTCGGTACTCGCCTGGAGTATCCCCGCCTTCGTCATCCTGATAGTGCCGTCCTTCGGCGTGCTTTTCCCCGGGACCGTTACGGAATGGATAAAAATCCTGCCTACTTATTATCTGGTCGATACGGTACACCGGGTGGCTAACTTCGGCTCCGGCTGGGGCGATATCTGGCTTAATTTGGTAATACTCCTGGCGTACTGCCTGGTTATCACCTGGCTCGGCATCTTCCTGCTGAGGAGGAAAGTACGGTGAGTTTGAAACGCGTCGGCATCCTCCTCGGCAAGGAATTCCTGCACGGCTCCAGGGGCTATATCTTCATCTTTTCAATCGTCGCGCCTGTCGTTTTCTCGCTGCTGGTGAGTCTGATTTTCGGCACGTTGTTCGGCGGCAAACCCACCCTGGGTGTGCTGGACGAAGGCGACTCGCAGCTCGTACCCATGATTCAGGAACTGGATACGCTCGACCTCAAGGAGTATGACAGCCTTACGGAAATCAGGGAGGCGGCCGAGAGCGGCGCTATCGATGTCGGCATTACTCTCCCCGCCGGGTTCGATAGTACCGTTAAAAGCGGCGGAGACGTGGAACTCAGGGCATATATCTGGGGAGAGAGCCTGGCGAAAGACCAATCGATAATCGCCGTGACGATTACCAACCAGATAAGGGAAATCACCGGGCAGGAATCCCCCGTGAATATTGAATCAATCACGCTGGGCGAAGAGGTCAGTGTCCCCTGGAACGACCGGCTGCTGCCTTTCCTCGTCCTCATGGCGGTATTCCTCGGCGGTCTGATGCTGCCGGCGACCTCGATTATCAATGAAAAAGCCAGGAAGACACTCGATGCCCTGATAGTAACGCCCACCAGCATCCAGGACGTCTTCACCGCCAAGGGACTTGTCGGGCTTATCATTAGCATGTTCATGGGCGTCCTGATACTCGTCATCAATCAGGCTTTCGGCACCCATCCGCTGCTTCTGGTCATGGTGCTGGCTCTCGGCGGTATTATGGCGGTCGAGATTGGGCTCATACTCGGCACCCTGCTGAAAGACTTCGCCTCTTTATTCACCATCTGGAAAACGGCGGGGATAGTACTGTTCGGGCCCGTCTTTATCTACATGTTCCCCGAGATTCCTCAATGGATAGGGTACATTTTCCCCACTTATTATGTTATCAGACCTATCGTGGAAATCAGCCAGCTCGGTGGCGGCTGGCCGGATATATCTCTATATGTTTACGTCCTCATCGCACTCAATATCGTTCTGCTGGGACTGGTCTCTTACACCCTTAAGAAGACGCGGCAGATCGCCGGCTGAAAATTATAATATTGTGAATCTCTCCATCCGTACCCGCATAACTGCCCGTAAACCATTTGACTAACCGTCTTTTTTTTGTAATCATCTCATTTTGCGTAATAATTAACCTGAGTATCAGGAATTTACTTCATAAGGTAAGATATTCAGCCTGAATAAGCTTGACAATTGAAATGCCGTCTATATATAATCCTGCTATCAGACTCACCAACGCACGTAATGTATTTGACATTCATATGTCTTAAGTGACATACTACCCTTGATTAAGAGAAAATAGGAATTAGTCCGCCCGGGTAACTTCTAACTGTAAAAAACAGGTGATAACAGAACCCGCTCCGGACGTTATATAGTATGTCTGTAAAAAGTATATAATAAATCTGGTTTGTATCCAGAGGGGAGGCCTATTTGATGAGGTGAGAGAACAGGGTGCCGCCGCTGATGGTGTGCCGGCACATTCTCCGAAAGCCCGTAAAGAGGACTACGTGTCCCTGAGCCTAAAAACACCTCGATGGACCACCCGTTAATCAATGCAACCGGAAATTTCGGAGGCCACAACCGCAAAACTACCTTGTATTTCAGCCTCCGATAATCCGTGGGAATATATAGGTGACATTAATGTACAAAGGAGGAAACAAGCAATAATGAAGAAAAGTCTACTGCTAATTTCAATAGTCGTTATTGTCATCAGTGGTCTGCTCATCACCAGTTGCGCCGAGCCTGAACCGGAACCCACTCCCACTCCCGCTCCCGCTCCTAGTCCGGAACCGACGCCTGAACCGTCGCCGACACCGTCGCCTGAACCGTCGCCGACACCGACACCGGAACCGGAACCGGCTGGCCCCCTGGTACCCCCGCCACCCGGTGAATTCGCCAACGGCGAATACGGCGGCATCTTGAGGGTCATCGCTCCTTCAGGTCCGCAGGTACTCGGCGGATTCCGGGGCGGCCCCGCTGACCTCGGTGCCACGCTCTGGGGTTTGAACGCCCTCATGGACGCCACTGTCGACAGGACCAAGGGTATCGGCCTGGAGCCGGTCCTCTGCGAAAGCGTTGACGACGATGTAGCGAACAAGAGAATCGTTTACCATTTGAGGAAGGGCGTCAAGTTCCATAACGGGATGGAATTGACGGCTGACGACTGCGTTTGGACCTTTGAATTATCAATCGAAAGAGGACGTCTGCAGTACTTCCCCTATTTTGAGTCAATCGAAAAGATAGACGACTACACCTTCGAGATACGCTACAATGAGTACACCAACCAGCTTATCCAGAGCTGGGGGTGGAACTTCCCGGGCTGCAAGGCAGCCTTCATGGAAGGTACTGGTGGAAGCGATGACATAGCGGTACAGGACGAATGGTTGGAAAACAACCTCATCGGTACCGGTCCCTTCAAGCTGGTCGAGTACGTACGTGACGACCATATGACCTGGACCAAGTTCGAGGACTACTGGAATGCGCCGCTTCCCTATCTTGACGGCGTTGAAATCCGCTACATACCCGACCCCGTAACCGCCAGAGCAATCATGGAAGCCGGAGAGGCAGACTACTGGACGGGCGCTCCCGCGCTGGACCAGAAGGAAATGTTTGAATCCGGCTACAAGAAGATAAGCGGCTGGGTCGGTCTCGTCATGAACATCTGGCCCAACACCTCCGACCCTGAATCTATCTGGAACGACGTCAACCTGCGCTATGCTCTGGAGTACGCTCTGGACAAACCGGCTATCGCCAAGGCTATCGGTCATGACCTGTACCCGCCGCTGTTGCAGCTGGCACCTCCCGGTGAATGGGGTTACGACCCCAATTATCCGGAACGCACCTATAATCCGGACAAGGCCAAGGAGCTTCTTGCCGCAGCCGGCTACCCGGATGGTCTCCAGACATCGCTGCTGATCGGGAATACTCCCTCCGAAATTGACGCAGGCACGGCTATCAAGCAGTACCTCGATGCCGTCGGTATCGAGACGGAACTGGATATTGCCGACCCCGGCCGGTTCTACGGAACGGTCTGGGGTGCCGCGCAGCCAGGCCTGTCGTTCATGTGGTCAGGCATGGATATCACCCACCTGCTCACCTACATGCGCTGGTTTAGCACCGACCCGTTCACCGACCTGGTCTACCTGGGTCATACCGATGAACAGAGGGCGTTAGACGAGGAGGCCAAGGCCTACCCGTTCGCCGCCGAGCAGAAAGAAGTAACCATGAGAATCTTCAAATATATGAATGACAGTGCTCGGATTATCCCGGTTTACCAGATACCGTCTGCATCGGTAGCCCAACCCTGGGTCCACAGCCAGCAGTTCCAGCAGGGCTTCGTCCGCTGGCAGCAAGAATACATCTGGATGGAAAGCCACTAAACCCAAGTGGTATAATAGTCACCGGGTGGTCCGCCCGTAAGGTGCAGAACTACCCAGGATAGTGGACCACCCGGTGACATTACGCTGACGCGTAAATATCGCGGAAGTTAAACAGAATAATCATATACC
Organism: uncultured Dehalococcoidaceae bacterium; assembly: GCA_964584575.1. GTDB lineage: Bacteria > Chloroflexota > Dehalococcoidia > Dehalococcoidales > RBG-16-60-22 > JAFGPF01. Next base: position 8,735 of record CAZPAS010000033.1, read on the forward strand.
TTAAGACGCCCTATATCCCCGCGGAGGTAGTATTACAGTTCGGGCAGCCAGGCCGTACCAGTAGCCCTAGATTTACCAAAGTGAGGACTTGAATATAATATGACCACGTATATCATAAGGCGATTGCTGATAGCTCTGGTTGTTATCATCATCGTCACACTGATTGTCTTCTTCGCAATACGCCTTCTGCCCGGCGACCCCCTGATAATTTTCCTCGGCCAACAGGCCACGCAAGGAGGTATTTCTCAGGATGAACTGGAGCATCTCCGGGAGGTATACGGTCTTAACGACCCCATTCTGGTACAGTACGGCAACTGGGTATGGGGCATACTCCGGGGTGATTTGGGAACGTCTATATATTACCACGAAGATGTCGGCGTACTCATGGGGGACCGTTTCCCCATAACATTACACCTCGGCATTCTGGCGTTTATCATTAACATCGTTGTCGGTGTCTTATTGGGACTTGCCGCCGCTATCAGACGGGGTACCTGGATAGATGCCGTTACTACCACTTTAGCCAATATAGGGGTATGTATACCCGTTTTCTGGCTGGCGATATTGATGATTTATCTATTTGGCCTTGAGCTCCGCTGGCTGCCAATCGCCGGTTATACGCCCCCCACCAAAGATTTTTGGTTGAACACCCAGCAGATAATTATGCCTGTTTTCTGCATGGCCGTCACCATGATGGCGACCACAGCGCGTTTATCGCGGTCCAGTATGCTCGAGGTAACCCGCCAGGACTACATCCGTACCGCCTGGTCCAAAGGACTGAGCGAGCGTACTATTATTATAAGACACGCCTTGAAGAATGGACTTATCCCGGTAATAACGTTACTCGGTATAGGTCTGGGAATGGTTTTCGCCGGCTCGGTGTTCGTGGAGACCATCTTCGCCATTAACGGCATCGGCAGACTGCTGGTAACCAGCATCTTTGCCCAGGACTACGTCGTAATACAATCGAGCTCCCTGGTAATCGCCCTTATTATCATTTTATCCAACCTGCTCGTCGATATATCCTACGGCTGGCTTGACCCCAGGATACGGTACGGCTAGGAGACTTTAAGTATGACAGAGAGAGATTCTACCACCATCACTGTGGCCTTCCAGGAGGCTCCACCCCGGGTCAACGAGTGGCGCCGTTTCTGGCGGGTATTCCTGCAGCGTAGAATCGTTATCTTCGGACTTGTCATATTATTTTTACTGGTATTTTCCGCCATCTTTGCCAACGTAATTGCTCCTCACGACCCTTACATAGGTATTCTGGCGGATTCCCTGCAACACCCGAACAGCACCTACTGGCTCGGGACTGATATACAGGGCAGGGACACTTTGAGCCGTCTTATCTTCGGCACGAGGACGGCTCTCATGGTAGGCTTCGTGACAGTCGGCATTGCCGGTGTTGTCGGTGTTGGGCTGGGGCTGATTGCCGGATACTTCGGCGGTGTTGCCAGCATGATTATTATGAGGATAATGGACGCCCTCATGGGCTTCCCGATGTTAATACTGGCTATGCTTTTTGCAGCCGTACTCGGAGGCGGCATTCAAAATGTCGTTATTGCCCTGAGTATCGCTACCGTCCCGGGATATGCCAGGGTAATGAACGGATTGACCCTCAGTATCCGGGAGAACGATTATATTATGGCCGAGCGTGCCATGGGTTCCAGCAATGCCCGCATCATGTTAAGCCACATCTTACCCAATGCCATACCCCCCATGATCGTTCTCGTCACTCTTCAGCTGGGAGGCATTATTATGGCGGAAGCTGCCCTCAGCTTCCTGGGAATCGGCATCAAGCCTCCGGGCGCCGCTTGGGGCGCCATGGTCAGTGATGGTTACCGATATCTATCAAATAATCCGACGCTTTCCTTCGCTCCCGGTATCGCCATCATGCTAGTCGTTTTCGCCTTTAACATGGTAGGTGACGGTCTGCGGGACGCACTTGACCCGCGGCTGAGGGGTATATTATAGTGTGAGGAATTGAAATGACGGAATTATTAAGAGTCAACAACCTGGTGACCCAGTTCAAGACCGAGAGCGGTCTCGTGAAAGCCGTCGACGGCGTATCATACTATATCGACGAGCAGGAAATAATCGGGCTCGTGGGCGAAAGCGGCTGCGGAAAGTCCGTCAGCCAGCTGTCCGTGATGCAGCTCATCAGCGCCCCCGGCGATATTGCCGGCGGCGAGATAATCTTCGAAGGCAAGAACCTGCTTGATTACGAAGCCAACGGGCCCCGGATGCGTGCCGTACGCGGCGCTAAAATCGCCATGATTTTCCAGGAACCCATGACCTCTCTCAATCCCGTGCTGACAATCGGACAGCAGCTTACCGAGATGCTCCATCTCCACATGAAAATGAACGACGAAGCCGCCCGTAAAAGGGCTATCGAACTCATGAGCCTGGTCGGCATACCCGGCGCGGAAAACCGCATCGATGATTACCCCCACCACTTCTCCGGCGGTATGCGCCAGCGCGTTATGATTGCCATGGGGCTTTCCTGTAATCCCAAGATACTCATCGCCGACGAGCCGACCACCGCCCTCGACGTTACCACGCAGGCGCAGCTGCTCGAATTGATGAAGGACATGGTCGAGCGTTTCCGCACCTCGCTGGTTATCGTCACCCATAACCTCGGAGTCGTCGCCCGCTACGCCCAGAGGATTTATATCATGTATGCCGGGCGTATCGTCGAGTCCGGCACCACCAAGGATATCTTCGGCAATCCACGTCATCCCTACACCATCGGCCTGCTGAAATGCATCCCCAGGCTGGATGAAGAAGAGGGAACCAAACTCGTACCCATCGAAGGGCTGCCCCCCAACCTGATTAATATGCCGCAGACCTGCGCCTTCCTGCCCAGGTGCTCCTACCGCCTGGACAAATGCGCCCGGGAACCGTGGCCCGAGATGACTGCCGTTAACGGTAATCACTTTATCAGATGTTATGCTGATACCAAGGAGAAAAAGAAGTGAACCAACAACGCAGCGATTATGTTTTAGATATACAGGACCTCAAGATGTACTTCCCCGTTACCCGCGGGCTTCTGCGTAAAAAGGTCGCCGACGTCAAGGCAGTCGACGGCGTCTCTTTCAAAATGCAACGCGATAAAACCATGGGGCTGGTGGGCGAAAGCGGCTGTGGCAAGACCACAATCGGCCGCTGCGTCCTCGGCCTCTACAAGCCCACCGAGGGTAAAATCCTGTTTGAAGGCGAGGATATCGCCACTTTCCCGGAGAAGAAACTGCGTGAAGTCCGTGCTAAAATGGCACTTATTTTCCAGGACCCGTACTCGTCTCTCGACCCCCGCCAGAGCGCCGGAAGCATCGTCGGCGAGCCCCTGAAAATACACCAGATGGTACTCACTAAGGGCGAATACCGCGACCGCGTGGAGGAGCTCTTCAAAATCGTCGGCCTCGATCCCTCCATGACCGACCGCTTCCCCCACGAGTTCTCCGGAGGTCAGCGTCAGCGCATCGGCGTGGCGCGCGCCCTTGCCTGCGACCCCGACCTTATCGTCTGCGACGAGCCTATTTCCGCCCTCGACGTTTCCATTCAGGCCCAGATTATCAACCTGCTGGAGGAACTGCAGGACAGCGTTAAAGAACTGAGCTACATGTTTATCGCCCACGACCTCTCCGTGGTAAGGCACATCTCCGACCGCGTAGCCGTCATGTACCTCGGACGCATCGTGGAGATATGCGACTCGAAGGAACTATACGATAATCCGCTGCACCCCTACACCCGGGCATTGCTCTCCGCCGTGCCCATTGCCGACCCCTTTGTTGAGGAAACCCGGGAACGCATTATTCTCAAGGGCGAAGTCCCCAGTCCGCTTAATCCGCCGCCCGGCTGCTCCTTCCATCCCCGCTGTTTCATGGCTATCCCCGAGTGCAGTCAGGCTATACCGCCCCTCCGCGATGTTGGCGACGGGCATGAAGTAGCCTGCATACGGGTATAGTCGTACCCGTTGTATTCTCCGTGAAAATTTCTTGGACCGCAGCGCGTTACCTTAGAGAAACAGCCGCATGCCCTCATGCGCTACGGTGATAGGATGGTTCAGCCTGCGCGAAACCGCTGATATTTCTTCTTTCGTCTTCGGTTCCAGGCTGACGTCCATGTGTACCGCTACCACCCGGGGCAGGTAACCCTTCAATTCGCGGAAGCTTATCAGTTCCTGCTCGAGCATATGGGGCGTGAGATGGCTCGTCTCTTTGGCAAACAGCTCGCATTCATCGGGCAGGGTTACCTCTATTAGTAAAAGCTGCGGGGACGTATGCAGCCAAGTGTCCTCCAGTCCCGGTCCGGTATCACCGGTGTAGAAAAAAACCTTCCCCTCACTATCACTAATCTGGTAACCCACGGTAGTACCGAAATGGTTTACCGGCACCGCCAGGACATCGTAGCCGTCAATACTTAGTGGTTCCAGCGGCTTAATGGCTATAAGATGAACAGTCGGCTTTTTCTCGGGTATCTTCTGGAACTGGGGGTATATCTCTCCGTTCATCAGATTAGTTACTAAAATATCGCAGACCGCGGGCATGGCATAAACCGGCACGCTGTCATCGTATCGGAAGAGGTTTAAGGCCATCACGGGAATATCGCGGATATGGTCGTAGTGCTGATGGGTAATCACCACGGCGTTCAGTTTCCGTTGTTCCTCAATGGAAAGGCGGGACGTCAGGCTGCCAGCCTCCACAGCCAGAGTGTCATCGATGAGAAAGCAGACACAGCTGGAGTCCAGTGACTCGCAGTTATGCGCACCCAGAATACGGATGTCCACTTTTATTCTCCTGCTATCTCCTTACTTCCTGTTAAGTCATATATCTACCGGAATCCGTTCAAAAAGTACTTTCAACTGCTATTTACCGTTATTCAAACGGAGTCCGGACGAAAAAGCCTTTACCGCAACGGGACAGAACTGCTTGCCGGAACACTCATTTAGTTCCTTGATTGCTTCATCGACGGTCATTGCCTCTCGATACGCACGGTCGGTGGTCATGGTATCGAAGGCATCGGCGACCGCTATGATGCGCGCCCCCAGCGGCAGCGCGTCTCCCTTGAGACCGGTGGGATAGCCTTCCCCATCGTACCTCTCGTGGTGATACAGCACGAGGTCGGCTGCCTTTTCCAGGAATGAAATCCCCCGGAGTAAATTGGCTCCGATGGCGGGATGCTCCTGGATTATCTCCCATTCCGCCTCGGTCAGGGAGCCGGGCTTGTTGAGAATAACGGAGTCGACGGATATCTTGCCGACGTCATGGAGGATACTGGCGTATTCCAGCGTCTCCATCTCCTCCGGGGACAGCGAGAGGTTGGCGCCCGCGATTAAGGCGTATTCCATGACCCGCTGAGAGTGGCCGTGGGTATACGGGTCTTTGGCATCGATAGCCGCCGCCAGCGTCTTGATGGTGCCTTTATAGGCATCCAGCACGGTCTGGTGCAGCTTGGTGTTCTCTATTGCCATCGCGGCGGTATTAGCGACGGAAATTACGGCGTCCAGGTCCTGTTCCTCGAACTGGCGACCATCCATTTTGTTCAGAACTTCAACCACGCCCAGGATTTTCTTATGCACCGCCAGCGGCGCGCATACGAGCGAGTGTGTGCTGAATCCGGTGTAGTCGTCAATCATCTTGTGGAATTTCTCGCTGCGGGTAACGTCGTTGACAATCAACGGCTCCCCCGTGCGGGCGACCTGTCCGGCGATGCCGTATTGAGTATTTAATTTTACCTGGCGCAGGGCCTTGCCCACCGGACCGGAAGCAACCTCGAAGTACAGCTCCTGGTCGTTGTCCCGGAACAGCAGTATTGAAGCCGCCGATGCATTGAGCGTCTTCTGGGTCATCTTGATGACCTGTTCCAGCATCTGCGCCATGCGCGGCACGGACCCCACCTTCTTACTTACCTCGTAGATAAGGTCAAGACGCGCCTTATTTTCACGCTCGATTTTGCCCGGCACTATCGCTCCGGGCTTTGACTTATCCAGGCTAGAAACCATTTACCATTTCCTCGCTTTCGTATCCTGCACATGCCTCTATGTTATAGATACTGCGGGTTCAAGACTCCGAAATAGCTCTTTGTTCTTATCCGGCAACCTCTCAAACTCTGCTTTGCCCACCCATACCAGCTCGTTGCTGCCCACACCGCGAATGGAAACATACTTGGGTATAAACAGATCGCGGTACTCCCGGGGCATGTATTCCCGGACCTGAAAACCGCGGTGTGGGAAGCAGAATGATAACGAACCCACGCGTGACAGCCGGGAAGCGTTATTAATGCAATGACCGACGTAATCGCTGCCGTTGCCGATGCTGAAGACCTTGCCGCGTGCCACCCCGCACCGGAGAACAGCCGGCGGCTTGTTCACGGACATGGTCATCCTGGGGTAGAACTCGCGCCGGTAGGCGCGGCAGACTTTATAAAGCGTACCCGCTATTCTGCATATCTGGCTCTCCGACATCCCCCTGGCATTCCAGATAAGCAGCAGCCCGTCTCCCAGGAACTTCACCAGCGTGGGAAAGTCCGCCCAAAACACACTCTGGTCATCGTCATTTATTTCGGTAAGCCCTTCCCTGACGCTCTGGAAAAACCACTCCAGAAAATCGTTGAGGAATTTGGGGATGGCGAGATAAGAGTCCACCTGATTGCAGAAAGTCGTAAAACCGGTAAGGTCGAAGACGGCGGCAATCGCCTCCTTCTCCTGGCAGGGCGCGCCGATATCGCCGAGTGACAGCAGCGAAGGATTAAACTGCTTTATAATCTCGTCGTTTACCAGTTTTATCCCGTTTTGCTGCCTCTTGACGGTCAGACCTTTGGGCCTGGCACCTTTTACCCTTCTTACTATTACCCTTTTCATTGTGTAATATAGTAATCCAGGCATGGTAAACAAATCATAAACATAGCGGAGAAGCGTCTAAACATTCCGTAACAAT
>CAZPAS010000034.1:0-2252 GCA_964584575.1 uncultured Dehalococcoidaceae bacterium
AGCCGGGTATGCAGCGGGGTGGCGGTGACCTACGCCGCCAGCGCCCTGGGCTGCATGACCCTGATGGAATACGGCACCGACGAGCAGAAAAAGAAGTACCTCCCCGATATCGCCGCCGGCAGGAAGCTGACAGCGTTTGCCATCACCGAGCCGACCGCCGGCTCCGACGCCGGTAATATTAAGACGACGGCGGAAAAGGTGGAGGGGGGATATTTACTCAACGGCACCAAGCAGTTTATCACCAACGGCGGCGAAGCCGGGATATATACGGTCATCGCCCTGACGGACAAGACCAAGGGCGCCCGCGGCGCCAGCGCCCTCATCGTGGAGAAAGACACGCCGGGCTTCACCTTCGGTAAGAAAGAAAAGAAGCTGGGCATCCGCACTTCGGCGACAAGAGAATTAGTTTTTAAGAACTGCCTCGTCCCGGAGGAAAACCTGCTCGGCAAGCCGGGACTGGGCTTTATCCAGGCGATGCGCCTCTTCGACCGCTCCCGACCCGGCATCGGGGCGCAGGCGGTGGGACTGGCGCAGGGAGCGCTGGAAGCCGCCACGGACTACGCCCAGGAGCGCGTCCAGTTCAACCAGCATCTGATTTCCATGCCGGTCGTCCAGAACATGCTGGCGGACATGGCGATACAGGTGGAAGCCGCCCGCGCGCTGGTATACGCGGCGGCGAGGTACGTCGACAGCGGCGCCCGCAACGTCACCGAGGCGTCCGCCATGGCCAAGGTCTTCGCCTCTGACGCCGCCATGAAGGTCACCGTGGATGCCGTCCAGATATGCGGCGGCTCCGGCTACATGCGCGACTACCCGGTGGAGAAAATGATGCGGGACGCCAAAATCCTCCAGATATACGAAGGCACCAATCAAATCCTCCGCAACGCCATCGCCGTGAACCTGCGCAAAAGGAAGGCCAGGACGGCATGAACATCGTCGTCTGCCTGAAACAGGTGCCCGGCACCACCGAAGTAAAAATCGACCCCGAGACCAATACCCTCATCCGGCAGGGAATCGAGAACATCATCAATCCCTTCGATACCTACGCCATCGAAGAAGGAGTACGACTCAAGGAGAAGGACGGGGGCAAGGTCACCGTAATCACCATGGGTCCTTCCCAGGCGGACGCGGCGTTGCGGGAGGCAATTTCCCTTGGAGTGGATGAAGCCGTATTATTGAGCGACCGCGCCTTTGCCGGCGCCGACACCTGGGCGACCGCCTTCACGCTGTCCTGCGCCGTGAAAAAGCTCGAGCAGTACGACCTAATCATCTGCGGACGCCAGACCATCGATGGCGATACCGGGCAGGTGGGCCCGGAACTGGCGGAGATGCTGGATATACCCTTCGTCGCTTACGTCAGCGAGATACAGGAGATAAAAGACGGCTGCCTGCGCGTCAAACGGATGGTCGAGGACGGACATGAAGTCATCGAGACTACACTGCCGGCTGTCATCACCGTCGCCAAGGAGATTAACGTGCCCCGCCTGCCCTCGCTGCGCGGCATTATGAAGTCCAAGAGCGCCAAAATCGAGACCTGGGGAATCGTGGAACTGGGCGTCGATGAAAGCATGGTCGGACTTTCCGGCTCTTCCACGCAGGTCATCAAGATATTTTTCCCCCAGCGGGTCCACCAGGCGGAAATGCTGGAAGGCCCCCTGGAAAAACAGGTGGATACGCTCATCGACCGACTCAAGAGCGCGGGCTTGTGCTAGGAAGTATTATAAATGGGAGTCAAGATTGATTTACTCAAGTGTACGGGCTGCGGCGCCTGTACCCTCGAATGTCCGGTCGGCGTGCTGTACGTGGAGGACATGAAGTGCCGCGTTATGGAAGGCTGCATCTCCTGCGGGAAATGCGTGGACAGGTGCCAATGGCAGGCGATAACCCTGATAGATAATAAAAAGTCAAGTAACAAGTTACAAGTAGCAAATGGGGAGGAGGGGGCTTGATACTTGACTTTTGATACTTGTTAATTCAAACAGAGGCGGAGGACTGTAAAAACAAAACGAAACAGGGCTAGAAAATTTCGCGAATAACTACGGGTATTATTATTATATGGGACTAAAAATAAACCTCGATGAATGCGTCGGCTGCGGCAACTGCACCTCGGTCTGTCCCTTCGACCTTGTGAAAGTCGTCGGGGGCAAGGTCAGTATCAACGAGGAAGGCTGCACGCTCTGTGGCGCCTGCGTGGACGCCTGCGGATATTACGCCATCACCATCGAAGCCGGGGAACCGGCTGCCCCCGCCGA
>CAZPAS010000034.1:2352-15305 GCA_964584575.1 uncultured Dehalococcoidaceae bacterium
GACACGGAGAAAAGGCTGCTCCTCCAGACCCGCCCCACCTTCGGCGGAAATATCATGGCTACCATCATCTGCCCCGCCAAGCGCCCCCAGATGGCGACCGTCCGGCCCCGTGTCTTTAAAAAGGGCGACCCTGACGAAAAACGGCAGGGGCAAATTATTAAAATAGACTTTAAGAAAGATGCTATTACGCCCAAGACCAAGCTGCTGGACTTTATCGATGATGTTACCGAGACGATAAAAATCGAGGACGCGGATATCATCGTCTCCGGCGGACGCGGACTGGGCAAGCCGGAAAGCTTCAAGCTGCTGGCGGAACTGGCGGAAGTCCTCGGGGCGGCGCTGGGCTCGTCTCGGGCGGCGGTGGACGAGGGGTGGATTCCCTACAGCCACCAGGTGGGCCAGACCGGCAAGACCGTCTGCCCCAGGCTCTACATTGCCTGCGGTATTTCCGGGGCTATCCAGCATTTAGCCGGCATGCAGACTTCCGACATCATCGTCGCCATCAACGACGACCCCAATGCCCCCATCTTCGAGGTTGCCACCTACGGCATCGTCGGTGACCTTTTCCAGGTGGTGCCGCTGTTGATTGAGAAGCTGAAGGGATAATAACAGGACGTCTATTATGCTAGAAGAAAGGAAATACTGAAATGACGGATGGGACGAAGTACGGAAAATACATAATCAGCGATGATAGCGGCAGACCCATGCATGACAGCCGGGAAGGCGAGGGCTTTACCGCGGCGCTCCCCGATATCAGCGTCCAGCTGGCTTACCTCGACGACAAAGTGGTCAAGGGCAGTTTCTACGCGGAGTGCATGTGGTTCCATACGGCTACGGACGCCATCGTGGAGCCCCATTCCCATGATTTCGATGAAATCCTGGCGTTTTTCGGCAGCAATCCCAAAGATTTTCACGACCTGGGAGGGGAGGTGGAACTGTGGCTGGAAGACGAAAAACACCTGCTGACCAGAAGCTGCATGGTATTCATCCCCAGGGGCCTCCGGCACTGCCCGATGGTTCTCCGGAGAATAGATACGCCTATCTTTCACTTTTCCGCCGGGCCCTCCCGTGACTATGATAAGACCCGGAAATAAACCGGGCTAATCCCACTATTTGTAACGACCAACCCAGTTTTACAGCTACGTTCAGATATGGTACAATCAGACATAATCGATTTGAGGAATCATGATCTCACCCGCAGCCGTTAATAAAAACCCGATGGCTGCCAGTTACCCCGCCAGAAATCACCCCGGCTAACAGCGTTAATCAGTTAACATCAGGATAACTCTATCACCACCCCACATCTACATACTTCGCGTTTTCACAGGAAAGGAGAGAATAATGGCACAGGCAAAGACAGGCGATACCGTGAAAGTCCACTACACGGGCAAACTGAAGGACGGCACGGTGTTTGATACTTCCGCAGACCGCGAACCGCTGGAATTTAAAATAGGTGAACGGCAGCTCATCCCGGACTTCGAAGAGGCGGTAGTCGGCATGGAACCTGGCGAGTCCAAGAGCATAGAAATAGCCGCCGAGAACGCCTACGGTCCCCACAACAAAGACATGGTAATGGTCGTCGAGAGGAAGGATATACCGGAAGGACTCGACCCGCAGGTCAACCAGAGACTCCAGGTGCAGCAGCAGAGCGGACAGTCGTTCGTGGTGACCGTAACCGAAGTATCGGAGGCGAGCATCACGCTGGACGGTAACCACCCCCTGGCCGGCAAGGACCTGACTTTCGATATTCAGTTGACGGAAATCGCGTAACCTCTTCGCCCCGCGATGACTGCCCTCAGGCTTGCGGCAGTCGTGGTATTTACCCTATAATATAGTCATTCAGGCTGGAGCGGAGGCGAGGTGGAATGGAGATAAACGTATCTCAGCTGCTTCAGGAACCTATCGGTTCGATTCGTGATTACCAGGTCGATGAGGCGGCTGATATTATCGGTGACGGAAACAAATATACGACCCGGGGCGAGTGCCATCTGCTGCGTACCCAGCGCAGCATCCTGGTGAAATGCGCGCTGAACGCGGATGTGGAACTCACCTGCAATCGGTGCCTGAGCAAGTTCCGGCACCCGTTAAAAATAAATTTTGAAGAGGAGTTTCTACCTACCGTAGATATCGCCAGCGGGACGCCGCTTCCCCTGCCCGAAGAAACGAGCGCGTTTACCATTGACGAGCACCACAACATAGATACGGCGGAAGCGATACGGCAGTATGCGTTAATGGCGGTACCGATGAAGGCACTCTGCAGGAAAGACTGTGCCGGACTCTGCCAGAAATGCGGGAAAAACCTGAACCAGGGAAAATGCGACTGCCCGGCAGAGGAAATAGACCCGCGCTGGTCCGCATTGACAAAATTACAGTAAAACCTGATAAAATATAATAATTGGAACGGAGTAATATATGGGAGCCTTACCGAAACGTAAGAAAAGCAAGTCACGCGCCGGCAACCGGCTGAGTCATAACGCCCTGAAACCGCCGGCACTGGATATTTGCCCCCAGTGCCACAGCCCCAAGAAGCCCCATCACGCCTGTCCTACCTGCGGGACCTACAACGGACGGGAAGTTATCAAGATGGAAGGGCCTAAAAAGCCGGCGGCATAATCCGGGCGTTTAACTGGAGACTATCGCCATCCCTTTTCCTTTACACTCAACCTTTATATAAAGCTTGTTTATTATCCAGGAGCCACTTAAAAGGAGGAAGCAACCGAGATGACGAAAGTAGCCTGGGTATTCCCCGGCCAGGGTTCGCAGTCCGTGGGCATGGGGCGCGACCTTTTCGATAATGTAAAATCGGCTAAAGCCGTTTTCCAGCAGGCGGACGAAGCCCTGGGATTTCCACTGACGAAGTTGATTTTCGAGGGACCGGAAGAAGAACTCCGCCAGACCATCAACGCCCAGCCCGCGCTGGTAGTCGATGCCTACGCCTGCCTGGAGGCTGTACGTGAAATCAACCCCGATAAACTCCCCGCGCCATCTTTCCTGGCGGGCCATTCCCTCGGGGAATATACGGCGCTGGCGGTAGCCGGAGCATTAGATTTTCCCACCGCCGTGAAACTCGCCCGCGAGAGAGGCAGGCTGATGCACGAAGCCGGACAGAAACGCGCCGGAGCCATGGCTGCCATCATCGCCCTAGACGAGGACAAGGTCGCTGATGTCTGCCGTGAGTCAAATACCGTTATCGCCAATATCAACTGCCCGGGACAGATTGTCATCAGCGGTGCCGCCGATAATATTACTAAAGCCATGGAAATGGCAACCGCTGCCGGCGCAAGCCGCGCCATCCCGCTGCAGGTAAGCGGCGCTTTTCATTCCCCGCTGATGCAGCCGGCCGTCGAGGGCATGATAGAATACCTTGACGCCACGTCCTTCACATCTCCGTCAATACCGGTCATCGCCAATGTTACCGCCGTACCGCTTACCAGCCCCCAGGAGGTCAAGATGGAGCTGCGCAAGCAGCTGACCAGTCCCGTACAGTGGCAGCGCAGTGTCGAATACATGATAAAGCAGGGGGTCTCCACGTTTATTGAGATAGGACCGGGCAAGGTACTGACCGGGCTTATCAGGCGAATAAACAAGGAGGTCGCCAACATAAATATCGGCGACCTCGAGGCGGTGAAAGCTCTGGGACAGTAAACATATCGGAGGCGGAAACATGGACCTTAAAGACAGAGTGGCTATAGTTACCGGCAGCGCCCGGGGCATCGGGAAAGCCATCGCCCTCAAGCTCGCCGGGGTCGGCGCCGACATCGTGGTCAACGACATCGCCGCCGCGGCGGACACGCTCGAAAGCACCGCGGAAGAAATCAGGGCGCTGGGCAGACAGGTCCTGGCGGTCACCGCCGATGTCAGCTCATCGGAAGACGTCAACCGACTCGTCGAGGAAGCCGCCGGCAAGTTCGGGACAATCGATATCCTGGTCAACAACGCCGGCGTCACCCGCGACAACCTGGTTATACGCATGTCCGACGAGGATTGGGACACCGTGCTTAATATCGACCTTAAAAGCGCCTTTCTCTGTTCGCGGGCCGTGCTGCGTCACATGCTGCGGCAGCGCTGGGGCAGGATTGTCAGCATCGCCAGCGTGGTGGGTATCTACGGCAATCCCGGCCAGGCTAACTACGCCTCCGCCAAGGCGGGAATCATCGGACTGACGAAGTCCATCGCTAAAGAGGTCGCCTCCCGCGGCATCACCGTCAACGCCATCGCCCCCGGCTTCATCGAAAGTAAAATGACGGAGCAGCTCGATGAAAAGCAGCGGCAGGCGCTCCTGGCGCGTATCCCTGCTGGAAGCATCGGCACGCCGCAGGACGTCGCCGAAGCCGCGGCTTTCCTGGCATCGGAAGAAGCCCGGTATATCACCGGTCACGTGCTTAATGTGGATGGGGGGATGACGGGAGGCTAGATTGGTTCCTGTTTCTTTTCCGGTATTTCAATCTTACTGCTGAAACGGCGTATCCGCCATTCCTTGAGGCAGTGCAGCACCTCGCCGTCGGTAATATCGTGCCAGTAGCGGTAGTAGTCTGACACGTAAAAAACAGGCTCGGTGCCGACGACGCAGGTTACCACCCTATCGGCAACCTTTTTTATTTCCTCCACCACGTGTTCCGGTCCCACCGGCACCGCGGCGATTATCCTCTCCGGCCGGCGGTGTCGCAGCGACTCTATCGCCGCCCTCATGGTATAGCCGGAAGCCAGTCCGTCATCGACGACGATTAGCGTACGTCCGGTGACGGATACCGGCGGTCTTTCGCCATGATAGAGCAGGCTGCGACTGCGGATGTCCGCCCTTACCTGCCCCACCTGGTAGTTAATCTGCTGCTGGCTCAATCCCGCCTGCTTGACGACATCTTCGTTCAGAATCGTGGTACCGTCGTCGGTGACGGAACCGAACCCGCCCTCGGGACTGAGCGGCAACGGAATTTTACGCGAGATTACAAGGTTGAGGTCGGCCTGAAGCGCCAGGGCCACGCTTAACGCCACGGCGACGCCCCCGTTGGGGATACCCAGCACGATTACCTGTTTATCGGCGTACTCAATAAGCTTTTCGGCAAGCTTGCGCCCGGCGTCATAGCGGTTCTCAAAAACGGGCTCCATATTGGAATGGCGCATGCGGTTATCCTCCGTAAAATCCGTTAATCATTCTATCAGCTTGAACTCGTTGACGTCCACCAGTCCGAGGTCGGTCAGCCTCAGCTCGGGAATCACCGGCAGTGCCAGGAAAGACAGCGCGGCGAAGGGTGCCGGCAGCGTAACGCCCAGTTCTTCGGCAGCCGCCCTTTCCAGCCTTTCCAGTCCGGCGACCACCGTCTCCAGCGGTTCTTCGGACAGCAGACCGGCGATGGGCGTAGCCAGGCTCTCGATAACCTTGCCACCGGCGACCGCTACCTGTCCTCCATTCAAACGCTCGATTTCCCTCACGGCGGCAAATATATCCCCGTCGCTGGCGCCGACGGCGACGATGTTATGCGAATCGTGGGCGGTGGAGGAGGCGATGGCTCCTCTCTTTAAGCCGAACCCGGTCACCAGCCCGATGCCGATATTGCCCGTGGCATGGTGTCTTTCCACCACCACGGCTTTGATAATATCACTTCCCGTATCGGGCACGACCAGCCCGTCTTTGACGCTGACCTTCATCTGCTTCCGGCGGGTGATTATCTGTCCCGGAATAACCTCGATGACCGGTCGTTCCTCGCCGGCAGCTTTCAGTTTCAGGGCACCGACTTCAAACGGCTTAACGTTGACGGTATCCGTAAGTCCGCCGCCAGCGGGCCGGTAAGATTCGAACAACGGCTTGCCGTCTTCTGCTACCTTTTTGCCCCGGTAAAAAACGGAATTGATTTTTGTTTTATGTAAATCGTCCAACACGATAAAATTGGCATAATAACCGGGCGCCACCGCCCCCAGTCCGTCCAGACGGAAGTAATCGGCGGCATTGATGGTCGCCAGCTGAATCGCCCGCACGGGGTCGAGTCCCAGTCTAATCGCCTTGCGCACCACGGCATCGATATCGCCGTCGTGGAGAATATCCACGCCGTGGCGGTCGTCCACCACGAAGAGGCACCGTTTGTATGTCTTGTCCGTAACCAAGGGCAGCAGGGCCTCCAGGTTCTTCTCGGTGGAACCCTCCCTTATCATCAGGTACATGCCCCGCCGCAGCTTTTCCTCTCCCTCCGCAAACGTCACCGATTCATGGTCGGAATGGATGCCGGCGCCGATGTAGGCGTTGAGGTCTTTACCGGACACTCCCGGGGCGTGACCGTCGACGATTTTGCCACGGGCTGAATCCAGCTTGGCAAGCATGCCGTCGTCGCCGAAGAGCACGCCGGGATAGTTCATCACCTCGCCCAGCCCGATGCATTCCTTGAATCGCAATATTTTCCTTATATCTTCGGGTCCCAGGCTGGCGCCGGAGGTTTCCAGGTGGGTGGCGGGCACGCAGGAGGGCGCCATGAGAAACAGGTCGAACGGCAGGCGGCGGGCACATTCCAGCACGTACTTAATACCATCGATTCCGCAGACATTGGCGATTTCATGAAGGTCGGTGATTATCGCCGAGGTGCCGTGCGGCACAACTGCCCGCGCGTACTGGCCCACGTCCAGCATGGAGCTTTCCAGGTGGGTATGCCCGTTGATGAGACCGGGCGCCAGGTACTTTCCCCGCAGGTCGATGACCTTTTTCGCGTCCTTATAGTCCCCCACTCCGGCAATCCTGTCACCGTAGATAGCAACGTTACCTGTTTCAATCTCACCGTTGAAGGTGTTGATTATTTTGGCGTTCGCCAGTATCAGGTCGGCAGGAGACTCGCCTTTAGCCACGGAGATTAGACGTTTCATGTTCATATTATATCCCGGACTCCTCTATTTCCGCGCGATTATGAGTATCCTGTGCCGTGGTGTATCGAAATACCCGTCCCGGTCTATCCGCAGGTGCGCCTCCCAGAGCCTGTCCCGGTATTTATCAATCGAAAAGCCCGGTACGGTCCAGGGTATGGCTTTCAGGAAGTAGGCTATCGCCCCGATATCGTAAAATCGATAAAACTGGATATCTTCCTGCTGTTCGACGATTTCAAATCCGGAAGACGTAAGTTCATCGACGGCGGACTTCAGGTTCCAGTTGCCGAACTTGGGGGGCTTATTCAGGAAGAACTGCATCAGGTTGAGCAAGTTAGCGTTGGCGACCTGCTGGGTGATGAAATGCCCGCCGGGCTTGAGGATGCGTTTCAGTTCCGGGGGGTAGTAAGCCTCGTGCCGATTTATTATAAGGTCGAAAAAGTTATCGTCGAACGGCAAATCCCGGTTATAAGGGGGCTCTTTTTCTTCCTCGATTTCAAAGACCTTTACGCCGAGCGGTTCCAGCCTTTCCCGGGCGACCGGGACATTGGGCTTGTATTGTTCTGTAGCATAAGTAGTCGGTGGCAGCGGCTTGAACGCGGAGAGGATCTCACCCCCACCCGTCCCCATATCCAGCAAAGTCTCCGCTTCGTTGAGCCGGGGAAGCACCACATTGTAGTAGTTCCACTTCACCGGAGCTTCTACTACCCTGCCCGTTCTGATAATATAGTCGAAGTTCCAGCCGGAGAACGCCTCACCGGCGGCTTCTTCGAGATATGCCTCGAACGTCCTTTTTAGCGTTTCTTTATCCGTCAACACTTACTCCAGGTAACAGATATCGGGCAGGTTGCGGTACTTCTCATTGTAGTCGAGACCGTACCCCACGAGGAACTTATCCGGCACGGTAAGCCCCTTATAATCGATTTTCAACGGCACGCGTCTTCGGGAAGGTTTATCTGTAAAGGCGCAGAGTCGCGCGGAAGCCGCTTGCTTTTTCTTGAGGTAGTCCAGGAGAAAGGCTACCGTCAAGCCGGTATCCACGATGTCCTCGACTATCAGCACGTGCCTGCCCCTGACCTCCGTACGGAGTCCCTGCACCACCTTCACCTTTCCGGAGGTCTGCCTGCCGCTGCCGTAGCTGGACAGGCGTATAAAATCTATTTCCAGCGGTAAGTCCAGCTGGCGGACGAGGTCCGCCAGGAAAATAAATGAGCCTTTTAAAATACCGATAATAAGTGGATTTTTATCGTGATAATCACTCGTGATATCCTCAGCCAGCCGCTTTACGACAGCATCTATCTCCGCACGCGGGTGTAATATGTGCAGTCCGGCTTGAGAATCCATGTCTAGTGAGATTATAGTCCTTGGCGTCAGTCATGTCCATAACATTAAGGCTGGATACCCTTTTCGGAATATCCAGCCTTAACATGAGTCTCTTGTCTTACTTCTTGCTGGCTTCAGCTTGTTACCTCCTTCCCGCGGATTTGCCGCGTGCCTGCTAGGCGGTTGTCCTGGCCGTGGCTTCCTTCACTCTGGCTGCCTTTGCCTTGCGGGCTGCGTGGACGATGCCACCGATGTTGACGTACCAGACGAAGGCTACCGGGAAGAGGACTACCGGGATGGCTACCACCAGCGCTACGATTAATTCTATGTTCATCTTTTTCACCTCCTTTTCTTATTTCCACCTAAAGCTTACCACCCGGTCGTGAAAAACGGCTTCCGCCTTGATACCTAGCAGCGATTACAGTAAATACCGAATCTTCAGGCAGCCAACCATGCATTGAATACGTATCGAAAACAGAACGACTAAGCATATCTGCTTAGTCGCAACGATTTGATGTAAAATGAGCCGCCGGCTACTGCAGCTTTTTATCTATTATAACGAATTCTCTACCTTCCTCGCCGTCCTCAACGTCAATAGCCATATTTCCAAGGCTATCCGCCAGTTCCGGCTCAACCACCAGCAGGCTGGCGCCCTGGTATTTAACGACCTTATCATCGGGCTGTTCTATATCAACCCCGAGACCCAGCCTGCCTTCTTCGTCGGCCCTGATTCTCAAACATGCGTCCGGATGGTCCACTTTACTGTCCAATAGTCCCTTTAAATCTTTCTTTGCCTGTTCCGTTACTTCAATCATTCTTCTGACTGCTTTTTCAAAGCTTCCTGTTCTTCCTGCCACTTCTGGAAATCTTCCTCACTCAGCGGCTCGCAAGACTGTAGTTTCCTGTTGGCGATTACGATGGTAAAGAGGCTGCGGCATTTCCAGCAGCGGTACGGGCCCTGGAATATCTGCTGCACCAGGGACATTTTCCCGATTGAATTACAGTTGGGACATTCTATTTCAATCATGCGGGGACACCTGTAAACGACCCGGACAGATTAAGTCCGTTCTATTTCGTCACCGGCGACGTTCAGTCTGACGCCCTTTTTAGTTACCTCGGCGACGTTATCAGGCGTGAAGTATACGGCGCTAACATCATCGTCCAGGCGCACCATGTATTTCCGCGGCTCGCCCGACCAGGCGTCGTTGACGATATGGTCGACTTCGCCGAGGCGCTTGTTGTTTTTGTCCATTACGGACATTCCGAATTCTACATCCATTTAATAATCCTGAACATAAAAATAGCATTTAACGACCGAATACAGGGTTTACAGAAGTAAACAGATGATTGGGGAACGGACGCCCTGCAAGCTCTATGCAGGTAGTTAATAATATTTTGTTTTAAAAGAAAAAAGCTGGTTACCTTCCAGCTTCTTCAAGTACCAATCTAACAAAGAGCCTCGCCTTTGTCAACCCCCGGTTATCCTTCAACATGGAATACTCTTTGTCAAACGCAGTATTCTTGACACGCCTGCCAGCAGATAATATACTCATGGCAAACATCACAGGAGGCGATTATATGGGCGTCGTGGGTCTGGTTATCAGTCTGGTGGCGGCGCTTTTTCTATTAGTCGGTCTGATACCGTTCCTGGGGTGGTTCAACTGGTTTACGACGCTGCCCGCCGCGGTACTGGGAGCCATTATCAGCGGAATCGCCATTAACCGGCGTAAAAGCAGTATAGGCGTGGCCGGACTGATTATCAGCGTGGTGGTAATCGGCATAGCGCTGGTCAGGCTGGCAATCGGGGGAGGCGTTTTTTAGTTATTTGATTCGTTCTGTAAAAAGGGCGTTTTATAATTTTTTTCTTCTATTGCTGGAACCGGTGTTTTATTATTTTTTTGGCTTCGATTCGTTTTGTCATTTTCGAACGTTTTTTCCCGATTTAGCTACGATTCGTTTCGTCAGAATCAATTTTCCCCGTCTGTTTTCTGTTAATTTATCAAAGGTTACATATGTCAAGCATTCTGTCTGTAGTATAAGATAGATATGGGGGAAGGTAAAGGGAAATTTGTCACGCACGGTGGGGGTATTTATGAAACTCAGCCCCTGTTCAGAAGGCATGAGCAGCATTAAAGAAAAGGCGATAATATCACCAATATTGTTTATAGAGATTGCCACGTCCTTCTGCGGAAGGACTCGCAATGACAAGGGATGGGGCTAAAAAGAAAAGAGGGGCTTAATGCCCCTCTTAGACACCATTTACTAAAATGCCCCTTAGTCCCCCTTTGAAAAAAGGGGGGAAATCGGGCGGGGCAAATTTATGGGATAATCGGGAATGTTACGAGGGCAGCCCACCTGCGTTAAAAGCAGTCGTGGGCTCGAGTTTTTGATTTGCCGGGTAAGCTAAGCCGGTTTTTCACCGGCAACAAGCTTTTTAATCGATGTAACAATCTCAGCGGTAGGCGTCCCGGGGCCGAAGACGGCTTTAACACCCATTTTTTCCAGGGCGGGGATATCATCCTCGGGGATAATGCCGCCGGCAACCACCGCAACGTTTCCCATATCCTTTTCTTGCAGCCCCTCCATGACCTCCGCGAACAGCTCCAGGTGCGCGCCGGAGAGGCAGCTTAATCCCACCACGTCCACGTCTTCCTGGAGAGCCGTCCGGACAATCATCTCCGGCGTCTGGCGGATACCGGTATAAATGACCTCCATGCCGGCGTCCCGCAGGGCGCGCGCTACCACCTTGGCGCCGCGGTCGTGCCCGTCGAGCCCCGGCTTGGCTATCAGTACGCGTATCTTTTTACGGCTCATATACCATTACTCCCGAGTGTTTTCAATATTGTTTTGTCATTCTGGCGCAATCCAGAATCCACTCCACATTACCCCACCACTGGATTCCCGCCTGCGCGGGAATGACGATGAAAAAATTACTTCCCTTCCCGCCTCGGCTGGACGAGTTCGACGAGGACGCCGTTGACCGACTTCGGATGGAGGAAGGCGATTTGCCCGGCTACCCCCTCCCTACTCTCTTTATCGATTAACTGGACGCCTTTCGTTTCCATGTCCTTTAAATCGGCGTTAATATCATCTACCTCAAGGGCGATATGATGAAGTCCTTCGCCGCGTTTTTCCAGAAACTTCGCCACGGCGCTATCGGGTCCCATCGGCTCCATGAGGTCGATTTCGGCGCCCTCCCCCAGATGGAAAACCGCCTCGGTTACCCTCTGACACGGCGCCTCCTCGACGTGCGCCCTGACACCCAGCAGCTTCTCGAATAACGCCACGCTTTCTGCCAGGTTTTTAACGGCGATGCCGATATGGTGGACTTTTTTTATCATGGTCACTCCCTAAAAAATGAGCGATTCCCGCTGCACGCCGAACACCTCGCGGAGGGCGTCGCAGATTTCCCCCACGGTGGCGTAGGCTGCTACGCACCGGATGAAAGCAGGCATGGTGTTCCCGGTACTCGCGGCGACCTTCTTCAGGTTCTCCAGTGACGCCGCTACTTCCGCGGCATTACGTTCTTTCTTCACCTTTTTCAGCGCGGCTATCTGCTTCTTAGCTTCGGCGGGGTCGACTCGCAGGAGTCCTTTAATCCTGGAAAAGGGCGTAACGAATTGATTCACGCCCACGATAATCCGCTCTTCCGCTTCCACCGCTTTCTGGTAGCGGTAGGAACTCTCCTGGATTTCACGCTGCTGGAAACCGTTCTCTATCGCCGCCAGCGCCCCGCCCTGTGAGTCTATCTTCTCGATATACTTCTCCGCTGCCGCCATTATGTCCTGCGTCAGTTTCTCCACCAGCCACGCCCCACCCAGCGGGTCGACCGAGTCCGCCACGCCGCTCTCGTAAGCCAGCACCTGCTGGGTACGCAGCGCCGTGGTGACCGCATCTTCCGAGGGGGTGGCGTAAGCCTCGTCGTAGGAGTTGGTGTGGAGCGACTGCGTACCGCCGAGGACGGCGGCAAGCGCCTGGACGGCCACCCTGACGATGTTATTCAGGGGCTGCTGAGCGGTCAGGGAAACCCCCGCCGTCTGGGTATGGAAGCGCAGCATGCAGCTGCGGGGATTCCTCGCGCCGAAACGTTCCTTCATAATCTTCGCCCAGAGAATCCGCGCCGCCCGGAACTTGGCGACCTCCTCCAGCAGGTTGTTATGGGCATCGAAGAAGAAGGAAAGCCTGCCGGCAAAGTCGTCCACGTTCAGGCCGCAGTCGATAGCCGCCTGCACGTAGGCGATGCCGTCCGCCAGGGTAAAGGCAATCTCCTGCACCGCCGTCGCGCCCGCCTCCCGGATATGATAGCCACTGATGCTGATGGTATTCCAGCGGGGCAGGTTTTTACTGCAATAGGCGAAAATATCCGTGGTCAGCCTCATGGAGGGAGTGGGGGGGAATATGTAAGTTCCCCGGGCGATGTACTCCTTGAGGATATCGTTCTGAATTGTCCCGTCGAGCTGTGAGGGTTCGACGCCCTGCTTTTTCGCCAGGACAATGTACATCGCCAGCAGTACGGGAGCGGTGGCATTGATGGTCATGGACGTGCTTACTTTATCGAGGGGGATATCTTTAAAGAGGACTTCCATGTCGTGCAATGTATCGACGGGCACACCCACCTTGCCCACCTCGCCGCGCGCCAGGGGACTATCCGAGTCGTAGCCTATCTGCGTGGGCAGGTCGAAGGCGATGCTTAGTCCGGTCTGTCCCTGCTCCAGCAGGTAGCGGTAGCGTCGATTCGACTCCTCCGCCGAGGCGAAGCCGGAGTACTGGCGCATCGTCCAGAGACG
>CAZPAS010000035.1:0-15284 GCA_964584575.1 uncultured Dehalococcoidaceae bacterium
TACCATTTACCGCGAATACGGCGTAATCGATGAAGAAGTCGCCGGTGAGTTATCCGCGGCAAAGGCGGAGGGACGCCGGATAATCTGTGTCGGCACGACGTCGGTGAGGTTGATTGAGCAGGCGGCGCGGGTCGACGAGCCCAACCGGCTGGAGCCTTTTCAGGGGTGGGTGGACCTGTATATACTGCCGGGACACCGTTTCCGCATGGTCGACGCTATGGTGACAAACTTTCACCTGCCCAGGTCCACGCTGCTGATGCTGGTGACGGCATTCGGCGGCGGGGAGCTTATCAATAAGGCGTACCGGGAAGCCATCGAGCGGAAATACCGATTTTACAGCTTCGGCGACGCGATGCTGATTTTATAATGTATCAAGGTTTTTTTGACATTAATCAGGGCATAAGATATCCTGAAAATGTTAATATTCGTCACTCTTAATCAAATCCATCTGCAAGACACTCTTTTTTCAAGGAGGTAACACATGGCAAGGGGATACATGGGTAAATTTCTCTGGGTAGACCTTTCTAAAAAGACGATAGAGGAAGAAGCGCTGGACGAAGAGCTTTGCCGGAAATATCTGGGGGGTTACGGACTGGGCGCCCGGATTATTTTCAGCCGGCAACAGCCCGGTGCCGACCCGCTGGGACCGGAGAGCATTCTCGGGATTTTGACGGGACCTATCACCGGCACCGACGGACTCGGGGGTTCCCGGTATATCATGGTGGGAAAGTCTCCGCTGACGGGCGGCTGGGGCGATGCCAACTCGGGGGGTAGTGTGGGTCCGTACCTGAAATTCGCCGGGTACGACGCGGTATTCTTCACCGGTATTTCGGACAGGCCCGTCTATCTCCTGATTGATAACGGCAAAGCCGAACTCATGGATGCTTCCAAGATATGGGGAAAAGACACCTTCGAGACTGAGGATATCCTCAGGGAAACGCACGGCAAAGACCTGGAAGTGGCGTGCATCGGGCAGGCGGGCGAAAAGGTCGCCCTGATTGCCGCGGTGATGAACAACAAGGGACGTGCCGCCGGGCGTTCCGGCCTGGGTGCCGTGATGGGCGCCAAGAAACTCAAGGCGATTGCCCTGAAGGGTAAGATAACGGTGCCCGTTGCCGAGCCTGAAAAGCTCAAGGAAATGAGGAAGAAGCATACCGCCGAACTAGGAGGCCACATATTCACGCTCCGGGAATTCGGTACCCCGACGATATATACCATGTGCTGCGAGATGGATGACGCGCCGACCAAGAACTGGACGGGCGTCGCGGGAATAGACCTCCCGACCTATACAAATTGCGGCGCTGAGAATGTAGTCGCCAAGCAGGAACGAAAGTACGGCTGCTGGCGCTGTCCCATTGCCTGCGGCGGCGTCATGAAAGCCGGAACGGGAGAGTACAAATACAGGGAAGGCGCCCATAAACCCGAGTACGAAACGTTAGCCATGTTCGGCAGCAATTGCGTCAACGATAATCTGGACTCGATAATCGTTGCCAGTGACATCTGCAATCGTTACGGACTGGATACAATCTCTGCCGGCGCCTGCATCGCTTTTACGATTGAGTGTTACGAAAACGGAGTTATCACTAAAGAGGACACGGACGGATTGGAGATGACCTGGGGTAATCATAAGGCAATCGTCGCCATGACGGAGAAGCTGGCTAAACGCGAGGGGTTCGGTAATATTATCGCCGATGGTGTTAAGAAAGCCGCGGAGAAAATCGGCAGGGGCGCTGAGAAATACGCCATGCACATCGGCGGGCAGGAATACGCCGCGCACGACCCGCGGGGCGGCTGGGGATTTGCCACCGGATACGGGACAGACCCCACTCCCGGCAGGCATACCCAGGGGGGCGGCATGGTTCCACCCGGAGTCGACATACCCCAGATTGAGAGGTCTGTTCTGAAGGGCAGGGGCCCCCACCATAAAATCAGCACCAACTTTAATCATGCCACCAACTCGCTGGGAATGTGCAATTTCGTCCTGGGGGGATTTCCCCATATCGATACGCTGATGGATTCCCTGAAGGCGATTACCGGCTGGGATGACATCACTCCCGAAGAGCTGATAAAGACCGGCGAGCGCATTACCAACGTGCGGCAGGCTTTCAACGTCCGTGAGGGCTTGAAGATGCCCTTTAAGTACCCGGACAGGATGCTCGGCAAACCGCCCAAGACAGTCGGACCGCGCGCCGGCACTACCATGACCGAGCAGGATATCTTCGACGAGTACCTGGAGGAAATGGACTGGGATAAAGAGACGGGCAAACCGAGCAAGAAGAAACTGCTGGAGCTCGGGCTTAACGACGTGGCGAGCGTACTCTGGCCTTAGAAAATGAAGAAAGATATCAAGAAGTCCCGCGTAGCCCTGGTAGCCTGCGATACTTACAGCAATGACGAAGTCTACGGGGCGGTAAAGAGGGGACTCGACCTCATCGGCGGGCTTGCCCGCTATGTAAAAACCGGCGAGAAAATAGTCCTCAAGCCCAACGTGCTTATCGGCGCCGCTCCGGAGAAGTGCGTCTGCACGCATCCCGCCGTATTCCGGGCGGTCGCGAAAATACTCATCGAAGCCGGAGTAGATGTGTCCTGCGGTGATTCCCCGAGTTTCGGAGGATGCAGGGTCAATATGAGGCTGGCGGGTCTCAAGCAGGTGGCTGACGAGCTGGGTATGCCCCTCGCCGACTTCTCACATGGCAGGGTGGTCATGTACAAGGAGGCGCTCCTGAACCGGCGCTTCACTATCGCCAACGGTATACTCGATGCCGATGGCCTGGTAAGCCTGCCCAAGCTGAAAACGCACGGACTGACCCGTATGACCGGCGCCGTGAAGAACCAGTTCGGCTGTATTCCCGGATTTATTAAGGGACAGCACCACGCCAGGACTCCCGACCCCTTTGATTTCGCCACCATGCTCGTCGATTTGAATACGTTAATCAAACCCAGACTTTACATAATGGACGCCATTATGGCTATGGAAGGCAACGGGCCAAGAAGTGGTAATCCCCGTAAGCTGGGCGTCCTGCTCGTCTCGGACGACCCCATCGCCACGGATGCCGTCGCCTGTAAACTAATCGACCTGGACCCCTCCCTCGTACCCACCTCGCAGCCGGGCGAAAAGTCCGGACTCGGCACCTATCGCTATGAAAATATAGAAATCGTCGGTGATGACGTCGAAAATTTTATCTGCAGGGACTTCGATGTCGTTCGCAAGGCCCCCGTTCCCGCCTCCGTGGGGGGCTTCGGCAAATTTGTCAAAAACCATGCCAGCCCGCGTCCGGTCATCGACGGGAAACTGTGCACCGCCTGCGGTACGTGCGTTAAACACTGTCCGGTCGAACCAAAAGCGGTGGACTGGCTCGGCGGCGACGAGTCGCGCCCGCCTGTCTATAATTACAGCCGCTGTATCCGCTGTTTTTGCTGCCAGGAAATGTGCCCGGAAGGGGCTATCTCCGTGAAAGAACCGCTGCTTGGGAAATTATTCTTCTCATGATAAGATAGACCAACTGGAGGAATGTGATATGAACAACGGCGAACAGGTTTACCGCGATTTACAGAGACATCTGGACAGGATGCCGGGCGGCTTCCCGGAGGTGGAGTCAGGACTGGATATCAAGCTGCTCAAGCGTTTCTTTGCTCCAGAGGAGGCGGCGATGGCGGTGCAGCTTTCCATGAAGCCGGAACCCATCTCACGTATTTATAATCGGGTGAAAAATACGGGTATTTCCATCGACGAACTACGTGAAATGCTGGACCGTATGATGCGCAAGGGCATTATCCTGACGGAAGAAGAGGGGTATGCGGAGACGTATTACCGCAACGCCGAGTTCGCCATGGGGGGTATCTTCAATTTCCAGTTGAACAATCTTAGTGAAGAACTGCTTACCGAATATCATACTTACAGTGCTGAGAGGCGTGCCAGGGAAAAGCCCACCGGCGGCGGCCTGCCGCTGCGTACAATACCTGTCGAGAAGAGTATACCGGTGCCGGAGAAGTACCACGTCAGCGATTATGACAGCGTCAGGAAACTCGTCGGGGAAGCCCGGGGCAGGATATCCGTGGCCAACTGTATCTGCCGGTTAACCTCGCAGATACTGGGAGAAGGCTGTAAAAAGACCGACCTGATTGAAGCGTGTTTGATGATAGGACCCGACCACGCCCGACGCCATGTCGATATGGGTATCGGTCGTTATCTCACCAAGGAAGAAGCGTTTGAACTACTGGATAAAGCCCAGCGGGATGGCCTAGTCCTCCAGCCGGAGGACTCCCGGGCCCCCGACACTATCTGTATCTGCTGCGGCGACTGCTGCGTCCTGTTGAAAATGCTCAACCAGCACCCCCGCCCCGCCGAGCTGTATATCACCAACTTCTACGCAGAGGTGGACCCGGAGCTCTGCCTGGGCTGCAACATCTGCGCGGGCAAGTGCCAGCTTAACGCTATTACCATAGATGATATTGCCAAAGTGAACCTGGACCGCTGTATCGGCTGCGGCAACTGCGTGGCGCTCTGTCCCCAGGGAGCCATGAAACTGGTCAAGAAGGAAACCGAACACGTGCCCCCAAAGGATAAGGACACCGTGAACATGATGGCGCTGGCGAGGAAAATCGGCGGATGGAACATGTTCAAGGTGCGTCTGAAGATGCTCCTGGGGATGAAGGTTTAGTAGAATCAGGCGATATCTTCCATCCCCAGCTTGGTAAGCGTCTCCCTGGTGGGCATGCCGGTGTTTTCGTCCCAACCGCGTAAGTGGTAGAACTCCTTGAGCATGCCTTTGAATTTCTCGCGGTCAAGTATGTTACCCGTCATATCCGCGGGCTGGGCGCCGGGACCGGGCATAATCATCTTGCCGCCGTGCACGCCAAAGGTCAATGGCTCGGTAAAATTGAACTCCGGCGGGTAATCGTCCTCGGGCACCCTGTGCCCCTCGCGCACTCTGATAATTCTCTGCATGTTGAAGATACGCTCGGCGTACGTGTCCAGTTCTGCCGCGTCGATGCCGGTCACGGCGGTGAATATCCTGCCTTCGAGGGTAGGGTCGCCGAAGCCGTCCTCGGTGGTCAGCGAATAAGTAATCGGCCAGACGAAGTCGCACAGTCCCAGGCTGTCCCGCAGGTACGTACGATTTTGTATCTTCCGGGCAGCCATTGCCTTGCCCTCGTAGGTCGTCTGGTCGGCGGCGGCTTCGCTGCCCCAGAAAGCCCGGGCTATCTTGAGAAAAATCTCCGGGGAAATAGGGGACGATTTGGGGTCTTCCTGGTACATCAGCCACGGCATCCGTACGTAGCCTATTTCATGCACGGTGATGGGGTGCATTCGGTTTTCAAAAGGATAAAGCAGGGCATGGGCGATGAAAGCCCGCGGCGGGACGCCGTCATGCTCTCCGATGGGGGCGACGTTGTTCCTGAACATGGCTTTAGCCTTGTCCGATACTTTATCGCGTACCCTCATCATGCCCTCGGCCAGGATATCCCCGAAACCCTCGCGGTGGGCTATCTTATAGAGCAGTGTTTCCAGGAACTCACGCGTGCCGATTTCGGATAGAGGCAAGCCCGTCTCCTCCTCGGTAAGCGCCCCGGACTTATAACAGGCGTAGAGCCACTCAATCATATGCTGGAGTTCAAACGTGCCGACTGAATATTCGTTGGCGAGGGTAGGGGCGTCGAACATCGTCTTGATTGGCTCGTCTTCGCGGCCAAACATCCACGGCAGGTAGTATTCCATCGCCTGGCAGCCGCGCAGGTCTTCCATTTCCGGGTCGTCCCCGAACCGGTAGATATACTTGGAGCAGGTGAGTCCGCACTGGTAGCAGTGCCGATGTCCCACCTCTTTGAGCACGTGCCCGTGGTTGGTCATGCCCAGGCGGGGCGTAATCGCCAGGCTGACGGTGTTCTTAATTTTGATGGTATAGCGGTTAAGCTCCTTAAGTCCGGCGGGGTCGGCGACGGTCACGCTTCCGGTGCCCCTGACGACGATTGCCTTGAGGTTCTTGGAACCCATCACCGCCCCGAAACCGGCGGTGACCGCGGCAAGCTGCGAACCTAACATCGTGGCCGACCTTACCAGGTTCTCCCCGCCGACGCCAGTAGTGGCGAACTTAATCTTGTCGCCGTATTCTTTATATAGCAGTTTTTCCGTTTCGTAAGCGCCATGTCCCCACAGCGACGATGCGTCGTGGAGTTCCACTTTGTCATTATCGATGGCAAGGCAGACGGGCTTGGGGGCGCGCCCGTCGATGACGATTCCGTCCCAGCCGGCTCTCTTTAGTTCGGCAGGGAAATGCCCGCCCATGTTGCCGTAGCAGTAGCCTTCCGGGTAAGCCATCGGTGACTTTCCGGAGATGGAAATGCGGGCGGCGCCCTGGGCGCCGGTCGCCAGCAGCGGTCCTGACATGAATATGAGCCGGTTCTCCGGGTCGAACGCCTTGACATCCGGCGTTACCTTTTCCCAGTAAAGCCGGGAAGCCAGCCCCCGCCCCCCGAGGTATTTCTCGGCATACGGCCTGGTTTCAATCTCGCTTATCTTAGAACTGCTTAAATCAACGTGGAGTATTTTACCCATCCAGCCGTGCATGTGTACCTCCTGAAAAATATTTAGATACAGTAATAGTTTATCAGGACGTAGTACGAATTGCCAAGTAAAAGAGATAATAATTTGCCTTGCCTCGGAATATCCTTTGTCATTCTGAGGAGTCCTGATGGAATCGGGATGATGTGGGAATCTCGTGGGCGTGAATTGTGTTAACCGCTGTAAGAGACCCTCACGCCCTTCTTCTGAAAGGCTCAAGGTGACACAAAAGGCATCTTTAGAGTAAAGCCGGAAGGACCCAGGGGCGAAAATAAGAAAGAGGGGCTTCGACCCTCTGGGACACCCCATTTATAGCATTTCCCTGCCGGTCAGTGTCCGCCGTACACGGGAATGCCTTCCAGCTTTAGTGCATCGGCTATTTTTCCTTCAAGCTCCTTGGCTTCTACCCTGGAAAGCGGGTTGAGGTGATTATACAGAGTCGGTAACAGACATTTTTGATGCTTAAAGACAATACGCGAAAACAGTGGACCTTTTCTGTTCCTTTTCCTCTCGGAATGTTCTTTGAACCTAACCTCCGGTGATTTCGAGGTCTCTCCGACGTACAGACCATAACCGGGGATTTTCCCTTTTAGCTCTTGCAGCAGGACGATGTACAGGTTGTGCTTGCCGGTGGTTTGGGGAATGAACCGGCCAGTAGTCGCGGCGGCTTTTTCCAGCCAGTCGACCGGATACAGCCCCAGCCTCTGGGCGGACTCGGTGATATCCAGCCATGTCGTCAGGTCTATATTCCGGTGCCTCGGCGATAGTTCTGAAAGGCAGTAGCTAAGGGTCTCAATATCACCTTCGGCGGCGGCATTATATGCATGTTCTATTATTTTCCCGGTTTCCCATGAGGAATAGGGACGGTATTCTGACTCTGCGGGGCTCATATACCTTTCTCGACGGGATAAGCCTTGCCGTCGCGGAGTTCCACGTATCCGACCTCTTCAAGCTCTTCCAGCATCAGTTGCACGATAAGAGGGTAGAGCGGGGGATGAATATCGTCCCTTTCAAAGTCGGTGTATTTCGTCAGTATTTCCTCGACGGTTATCCCGGGTTTTTCTTTTACTTTATCCAGTATGCTCATTTCTCTTTTATAGTAGGGCAGGGTATAACCGCCGCTGGCAACGTCGACGGGCTCCACGGAGAAGTAGGCCGAGGTGCGACAGTCGGCACAGGCGAACGTGCCGCCGCCCTTTAGCCCCGTCGGGCGTTCCGGGGTTACCACTATAGTTGATTTTTGGCCGGAGCCCTGGGGCGCTTCTTTCAGGGGGCGGAAGCCGATTCCGTCGTATTTTTTCATACCGGGGTCTTTAACGTCCAACCCGGAATATTTGAAGATAATGCGTTCGTATGCCCTTTTGCCGGTAAAGAAAGTCTGCCAGATGGTCGGCACCATGGTGAGCAGGACGCCGGGGCAAATCCTGCCCTCGATTCTCTCGCCGTCGTAGGTGAACTCTTCGCCGATTTTGTAGTCGAAGTGGCAGGGAAATCGCTCGACGTCGTTCATAAACCCGATGAGCTTGCATTTAACCTTGAATGGCATTTATAGTCCCTCCTTTATAATCAGTCGAAATGGGGTGGTTCCGGATTAAGTCCCTGCAATATATTATCCGCTCTCTGTTTCGTAAGCGTACTGGTCAGGGGGTCGGTGAGTATATAAAAGGTATTTTCCCGGATAGCCTTGAAAACGATTTCGGCGGACTGCTCCGGAGTCAGCGTCTTCCAGTCGCCTTTCCGTAACTCGCTTAAGAGGGAAGGGCGCTCGGTTTGCTCCGCCTTTTCGGGCGGATTTTGCAGTTCCGCGGGACGGTTTCGACCGGCATCGTCGAGTCGGGAACTGACGAACGCCGGACACAGGACAGATACGCCTATGGAGGAGTCCATCTGCTTGAGCTGGAGATAAAGTCCCTCCGAAATCTTAATCACGCCCGCCTTGGTGACAGCATATATGACCAGCACCGGCTCGGTAATAAGGCCTGCCATGGAAGAGGTATTGACGATATGACATGCCGTTTTCTGCTTCAGCATGATGGGCACGAAGACCTTGATGCCGTGAACGACCCCCCACAGATTGACGCCGAGTACCCATTCCCAGTCAGCCAGCGTGTTTTCCCACAGCGGCTTGCCTTCCGGTACGCCCGGTTGCACGCCGGCGTTGTTGAAGAGCAAGTGCACCCCGCCGAAGGTATCGAGGGTCTTTTGCGCCAGGCTTTCGACATCGCTGAATTTGGAGACATCGGTGCGGACGGTCAATACGGTGGCGCCGCCGCCTTTCAGCTTCTTTTCCGCTTCCCTGAGGGCGGGCTCTTCTATATCCGCGATGACCACCTTCATGCCCTCTTTCGCGCATCGTTCCGCCAGCCCCCAGCCTATGCCGCTGGCCCCGCCTGTGATTACAGCAACCTTATCTTTAAATGCTTTCATTGTTCCTCTCTTACTGTAATGGAATAGCGCCAGGTTCCTTTTGTTAATCCCACGCCGCCATGGTACTTGGCATCTTGCCGTCCACCAGCGGCACCACGCATATAATCGTCAGCAGCTTCCTGCCCGTATTAAAAACGCCGTGCCGTTCTCCCGGCAGTACCGTAACGGCGTCACCCTCTTTCAGGGGCGTTTCCGTATTGCCGCTTTTCAGTGTGCCCTCTCCGCGGACCACGAACATCTCGTGCTCCCAGGCATGGGTATGGTGGGGGGTGGCGCTGCCCGGCTCAATCTCGAAGACCCTCATTACGAAGGTCGGGGCGCCCTCGGCAGGACCGGCAACCACCCGCATGACGACCCCCGGCGCCGCCTCATTGCCCGCCACATCGCGGCAGTGCTGTATTTTCATATTATCTCCTCGCTGCGAAAGATGAATATATGCCAATTATCGGCGACCGTCGTACTCCTGTCAAGAAATTGACCGTGATGTACGTGTCTGTTATCCTGTTAATTGAAACTGGAAATACAAGCGGGGGGTGATTGGGATGGATTCGTTTTCGAGAGACTGGCAGCGCTGGTTCCCGGAGGATAAGGAAAAAGAAGACAAGCCGCCGTCGCGGCGGGGCAGGATAATCGGGCGGGTGCTCCTGACGGTGGGCGGCTTGATAGTGCTCATTATCCTCGCCAGCGTCGCCAAGGGTTTTTACACGGAATGGCTCTGGTACAGCAGCCTGGGCTACGGCAGCGTCTATACCACCATCCTCAAGACGAGGTTATTGGTCTTCTTTCTGGCTGCCATTATTTTCTGTGTCCTGCTGCTGGCTAACCTGGTGCTGGCTACCCGGCTGGCGCCCCAGGATAAAGCCCATTTCTGGCCCTGGGCTATCGTGAGTCGACTCCAGGGTATCATCAGGTGGAACGTGATTATCGGCACTGCCGTCTTGAGCCTGATATTCGGCATGGTGGCGCAGGGGAACTGGCAGACCATTCTGCGGTTCTTCAACTGGCAGCCCTTCGGCGTTATCGACCCCGTATTTCATAATGAGGTCGGCTTCTACGTCTTCTCCCTGCCGTACATGCAGTTCATCAAGGGGTGGTTCACCGGGGCATTAATTGTCATCTTTATCATCACGGTACTCACCTACGTTCTTACCTACGGCACGCAGCGCCTCAAGCTGGACTTCTCGCGTCCGGTGCTGGGACATATCGGCGGGCTGGTGATGGCTATCCTGGGTCTCTTTGCCTGGGGTTACTGGCTGGGTATCTGGGAGATGGTATATTCCGAGCGTGGCATGGTCTTCGGCGCCAGCTATGCCGATGTGCACGCCAAGCTGCCGGCGCAGTGGATTCTCCTGGTGGTGGTCGTTGCCGTCATGGTGGCAATACTCGCCGCCGTTATCAAGCGCAAGATACGCTGGCCAATTTACGGTATTGCCGCCTGGGTGGTCGCGGCTATCATCGTAGGGGCTATTTACCCCGCCATAATTCAGCGTTTCCAGGTGCAGCCCAGCGAGCTCGTCCGTGAGGGTCCGTATATCGAATATAACATCGAATACACCCGCGATGCCTACGCGCTCGACCGTATCGAAGAGCAGGCATTCGCCGCCGAGACGGAACCGACCGCGCAGGATATCGCGAATAACGAAGCCACGATTAACAACATCAGGCTGTGGGACCACCGCCCGCTGAAGGATACCTATAATCAGATTCAGTCTATCCGTCTCTACTACGATTTCTATGACGTCGATATCGACCGCTATGACATTAACGGCGACTATCGCCAGGTCATGCTGTCCGCCCGTGAGTTGTCCGCCGAGAAGCTTGCCGGCGAGGCGCAGACCTGGGTCAACCGAAAGCTCCAGTTTACCCACGGTTACGGCGTGGTACTCAGTCCCGTCAACGAGATTACCACCCAGGGTCTCCCCAATCTATTGCTGCAGGATATACCTCCGGTAGGTATCTTTGAGATAGAGCGTCCCCAGATATATTACGGCGAAAAGACGAACGACTACGTAATCGTGAAGACGGATACGCAGGAGTTCGATTATCCCAGCGGCGACGAGAATGTCTACGGACGTTATGAAGGCGACGGCGGCGTGAGTCTGGACGGTTTTTTCCGTCGTCTCGTTTACGCTTGGCAGTTCGGCGACCTTAATCTTCTTATCAGTGGCGAGCTTAATCCGGAAAGTCACGTGCTGTACTACCGGAATATCCAGGAGCGCGTGAACCACCTGGCGCCGTTCCTGCAACTGGATAACGACCCCTATATGGTAATTATCGATGGTCGTCTGTTCTGGATACAGGACGCCTATACCACCACCGACCGCTATCCCTATTCCGAGCCAATCGGTGGACTGAACTATATCCGTAACAGCGTGAAGGTGGTCGTCGACGCCTATGACGGCGACGTTACCTTCTACGTGATCGAGCCGGACGACGCCCTGATAAAGACGTACATGACCATTTTCCCCGACCTTTTCGTTTCCGTGGACCAGATGCCGGAGTCCTTCCGCGTCCACCTCCGCTACCCGGAGGACATGTTCAATATACAGTCGATTATGTACCGGAGCTATCACATGCGGGACGCCCGCGTCTTCTACAACAAGGAAGACCTGTGGACGGTACCGCGTGAGGTCTACGCCGGACAGGAACAGGCTATGGAGCCGTACTACGTCATCATGCGTCTGCCCGACGGTGAAAACGAAGAGTTCCTGCTGATGCTCCCCTACACCCCGGTCAACAAGAACAATACCATCGGGTGGCTGGCAGCCCACTGCGACGGAGACAACTACGGCAAGCTGCTGGCTTATTATTTCCCCAAGGACCGCCTGGTGTACGGTCCCAGCCAGATTGAGAACCGCATCCAGCAGGATACCGTCATCACCGAGCAGCTTGCCCTGTGGGGCAGGGGCGGTTCGCGGGTGCTGCGGGGCAACCTGCTGCTGATACCAATCGAGAAGTCCAACATCTACGTTGAGCCGGTCTTCCTCCAGGCGGATGCCGGGGGCCTGCCCGAACTGAAACGGGTCATCGTGGCGGTCGGCGAGCAGATAGCCATGGAACCGACCCTAATGGAAAGCATCGAGGCGGTCTTCGGCGAGAGTATAACCATACCCGAACCCGCCCCCGAGCCGCCGGTGACGCCCGAACCGCCGCCGGAGGTAGTAGAGCCGGAGACTCCGCCGGAGACACCCATCGACGGTGAAATCGCCGCACTGGTGGCGGAAGCCCGAGAACACTATGAGAAAGCGCAGGAAAACCTGAAAGCCGGCGACTGGGCGGGCTTCGGCGAGGAATGGGACGCCATGGAGGAAGTGCTGCAGAGACTGGCGGAACTTACGGCGGAAAGCTAAAGATATGGCATATAAGACGGAAATTCTGCTGGAAGGCTTGACGTTCGGCGAGGGGCCGCGCTGGCACGAGGGTAAACTCTGGTTCTCTGATTTCTATACAAATCGGGTAATGACCGTCGATATAAACGGCAAAGCGGAGACGGTCGTTAATGTGCCGGGCGTGCCTTCCGGACTCGGCTGGCTGCCCGACGGGCGACTGCTGGTGGTCTCGATGATGGAAAGGCGGTTGTTACGGCTCGACCCCGAAGGGCTGACCGAGGTAGCCGACCTGAGCAAACTGGCGCCGCATCAATGTAACGATATGGTGGTGGATAAGCAGGGGAGGGCATATATCGGGCACTTTGGGTACGACTTTTTTAACAAGCAACCGCTCGCACCGGCGAGCATCATCATGGTAACGCCGGAAGGCAGCATGAGTGTCGTCGCCGATGATATGTACTTCCCCAACGGGTCGGTTATTACCGCCGACGGGCGTACTCTGATAGTCGCCGAAACGATGGGCTCCCGTCTGACCGCTTTTAATATAGAAAATGATGGTTCGCTGACGGGGCGGCGTGTCTGGGCGAAACTGGGGCAAATACTGCACGGCGGTTTATCGAAGGAAGAAGCCGATAAACTGGCGGCGCAAAATGTGTTCCCCGATGGTATCTGCCTTGATGCCGAGAACGCCGTCTGGGTGGCGGATGCCTCCAGTAATGAAGTAATTCGCGTGCGCGAAGGCGGCGAGGTGACGGACCGCGTGGAGCTTGCTGGCGCGGCGGTCGCCTGCATGCTTGGAGGACCGGACCGCCGCACGCTCTTTATCATAGCAAATGTGCCGCCTCAATCGGGGGAGACCGGTGTAAAACCCGGCGCCCATATCGAGATATCCAAGGTGGACGTACCCGGCGCGGGTCTGCCCTGATTTTGTACTGATAATTATGGAGGATTTACCAGGTGTTCGACTGGGATGTCGTCATCGTCGGAGGTGGTCCGGCGGGGCTTACGGCGGGACTTTACCTCGCCCGGGCTAATCGGCGGACTCTCCTGCTGGAAAAGGAGACCGTCGGCGGTTATATCCGCAACATCGAGCTAATCGAGAACTACCCCGGCTTTAACGAGGGCGTTTCCGGCGCCGGGCTCGCCGCGCAGATGGTCGAGCAGGCGAAGAAGTACGGGCTGGAAACGGAACCGGGAGATGTCACCGGACTGGAGGTCTTCTCCGGCACGCGCTGGGTGGGCTGCGCCGACAGTAAAGGATACACCACCAGCGTCGTGATATTCGCCGGCGGTTCTAAGAATAAGAAACTCGGCGTGCCGGGCGAAGCGGAACTGGCGGGGAAGGGTGTCTTCGAATGTGCTTTCTGCGACGGCAGCCATTACGCCGACCGGGTGGTGGCGGTATGCGGCGGCGGGGACGCCGGCGTCACCGAGGCGCTTTACATGGCGAAAATAGCCTCGAAGGTGATACTCATCGAGGTTTTGCCGGAACTAACGGCTACCGCCGTCCTTTGTGACAGAATCACTGCCGACCCTAGAATAGAAGTTCGCTGCGGCATGACCGTGGAAGCAATCACGGGTAACGACAGAGTGGAGGCGATAGAACTCCAGGGCGCCGGAGGGAAAAAGGAAACGATGGAAGTGGACGGCGTGCTGGTGCACGTCGGCCTGGAACCCAATACGGACTATCTCGACGGTATCGTGCACCTTGATGAGCATGGGCAGATAATCGTCAACGGGAGAATGGAGACGGAAGTGCCGTACGTGCTGGCGGCGGGGGATATAAGGAGCGGTTCGCCCCGGCAGGTCGTCACGGCGGTTGGGGACGGCGCCATTGCCGCGATAACCGCACAGAGGCTCCTGCAGGAATCAAAATAGATAATAGTATCTCTATTATCTAGGTTTCTTGACTCCAATTATTAGTTAACATAGAATTAAGCCATTTGCGGTGGGAGGTGTTTTATGAACGAAGGACGCCCTGTACCAATTTTTAACGCTATCCACGATACTTATGACAATATCATGACAACTCAAGTGCCTGCTGAGCGTTTTATTGAAAATATTCTGCTTATGCCAGGACAACGAGTCCTCGATGTAGCTTGCGGTACGGGTTGGGCGACAATGGCGGCTGCAAGGATTGTCGATGAAACCGGCAAAGTCATCGGTATCGATGTCGCTGACAAATTGTTGAATATAGCCAGGGAGAAAGCTATATCGGAAGGCCTGTCAAATGTTGAATATCAAATTGGTGATGCCGAAGCGCTTGAATTTGAGGACGAGAGTTACGATGCGGTTCTTTGCGCCTCGTCAATATTTTTATTTAAAGATATACCTAAAGCACTCCGCGAGTGGAAACGCGTTTTAAGGTTTGGGGGAATTGTGGCTTTCTCAAGTTTCGGCGAAGATTTCCTAGCGCCCTTCGCAGCACTATTTCTCAAACGCCTGTCCCGATATGACGGCCAACCCTCCCCCAATGAGCGTTTTGGCAATAGAGTGAATACGCCTGAAAAATGTCGGGCGCTGCTTACAAGTGCAGGCTTTGAAAATATTAAAATAATAACCGAGCAAGCGGGCTTTTATTTTCGTGACACAACAGCTTATTGGCGTGAGATGTCTTCAATGATAACTAGGCTGCGACTTGACCGTTTAAGTCCTGATAAACGTAAGAAATTTAAACGAGAACATCTGGCTGAAATTGAACCGCTATGCACGGACGAAGGTTATTGGATGGAAATTCCTGCCATTTTCAGCTTCGCGATTAAGTAACTAACAATTACAAATCAGTTTATTCAAGAAGCCGTTGTATAAGGGCAGGAGATAATTAATTCTTTATTATTAAGCTACCCTCGCCGGTTCCCGCCCGGCTTTCTCAACCCTCACCGCCGCTACTTTATACTCCGGTATCTTGGATACGGGGTCATAGGCCGGGTTGGTGAGTTCGTTGGTGGGGGTTTCCGCGAAGTGGA
>CAZPAS010000036.1:0-15177 GCA_964584575.1 uncultured Dehalococcoidaceae bacterium
GGTTCCGGCGGCGGCGGCTCGAAGACGTTAATCCGGTACCGACTGTACGGCATGTAGTAGGTGAGAGGTTTGTCCGGGGTGTTCGCCGGCGAACCCGCAATGGCGGCGGCAACAGGCTCTTCCACCCAACCCTTTTCATATGGGGCCATGAAAGCCTGCCGGTAGGCAAATTTCAGGATTTTCCACTTGCCGTCTTCTTTTACGTACTCCATGTCGTATTTACCCAGGCAGATGAACTGCTTGTATCGTTCGCCCTGAACGAACGAGCAATATCCGTGGGAATGCCATAATCCCTTTGCCTTCGTGCCGGCTTTGTTAATCTCGATTATCGGGTTGACGGTCATGTGTATGGCGAGCATGCCCGGCGCCTTGGCGGCGTTATCGCCCAGTACATTGGTCCAGAACCGCTTGACGCCTTTGATTCCCTCGTAAACGCCGCTGTCTTCAACCTCCAGCGTCACGCCCGGCGTCTTCTGCGCGAAGAGTGACGGTATCTCCGCCCTCATGCCGATGTAATACAGGTGGGAGTACATGGACTGTACCTGGCATATCTCCAGGTAATCTTTAGCTCGGGCGCCCTCGGCAACCTGCTTCTTGAGCTGTTTGACCTCGGCTTCCAGTTCTTTCATCGTCATTGGCATTGAATGGTACCTCCTTAAAACGACTCTCTAGTAGCCTTTCTTTCTATCGATAACGTTGATAAGTTTCTCTTCGTTGAGGTAGCGTTTGATGTTTTCACAGAATATCCCGGTGGCCTGCTCCATGTAGTCCTCCATCCCGCCGGCGACATGGGGACTGATGATGACGTTTTCAAAGTCCCAGAGCGGGCTATCGGGCGGGAGGGGCTCCGTAGCGACGACGTCAAGACCGGCGCCGGCAATCCGTTTCTCCTCCAGCGCGTGTATCAGCGCCTCTTCATCGATGATGCCGCCTCTTGCTATATTAATAATGTAAGCGGAGGGCTTCATCGCCCGCAGTTCCTTCTCGCCGATGAGTCCCCGGGTCTCGTGGGTAAGCGGCGTGGCGACCACCACGTAATCGCTCTCGGACATTAACTTGTGCAATTGTCCCGCCGGCAGCAGCATATCGACGTGCCTCGCCTTCGTCGGTTTTTTCACCGACCGCCGGGTGGCGATGACCCTCATGCCGAAGGCTTTGGACAGGCGTGCTATCTCCTTCCCGATGCTTCCCAGCCCCACGACGCCCACCGTCTTGCCCCGCAGCACCGTCGGCATGTATCTTCCCCACTCGTGTTTCTGCTGCATGCGAAAGCAGTCCGGCGCCCTCTTGGCGAACATCAACATGAATTCGATGGCGAATTCCCCGATTGGCGTGGCATGCATGCCGCTGACGCCGGTGATGATTACCGGACTGTTCCAGATTTCCATCCTGGCGAAGCGGTCGACCCCGGCGGACATCGTTTGCAGCCACTTGAGCCTGGGCGCCCGTTCCAGGATATCTTTGGGCAGGATAAGTCCGTAGATGACCTCCGTCTCCGCCAGCATGGCATCGAACTTGCTCCTGGCGGACTCGTCTCCGTAGTATTCGGCAAAGGCTATCTCCGAGCCGTCGATGACGTTTATCCCGGGTCCGGCAAGCGCAATCCTTTTCAGGGTTTCTTCATCGGCGTGCGGCGCCGACCTGTCGAACGAGGGGGCTAATACGAGTATATTTAACGACTTCATCAGAAAGGTCTCCTCTATTAAATAGCCTGTCAATGCTATCCGGTTCGTACCGGCGGATAATAGTATTGTAACTCATGGAGAACGACTGTTACAATCATCGGTCCTGGCTTGACATCGGGAGAACAGCCGCCTAAAGTAGTG
Organism: uncultured Dehalococcoidaceae bacterium; assembly: GCA_964584575.1. Lineage (GTDB taxonomy): Bacteria > Chloroflexota > Dehalococcoidia > Dehalococcoidales > RBG-16-60-22 > JAFGPF01. The sequence continues at coordinate 1,827 of CAZPAS010000036.1, forward strand.
ATTAATCGGTATATAAGTACATAGCGTATTCCCGCGTTCGGCGTTTTATTTCATTGATATGTAGAAAGAGGGGGAAAGATGCAGAAAGTTACCGATAATATTTACGTTGAAAACCAGACGAGTGTATGCAATACCAGTATCGTGGTGACGAAAGACGGCGTGGTGGTCATCGACACGCCGATGGTGCCCGCCAATGCCAGAAAGCTGGCGGCGGACATCTCGGAGTTTGGGCCGGTGCGCTACGTGATAAACACCGAACCCCACGGCGACCATATAGCGGGCAACTGCTATTTCGGGGGACTGGTCGTAACCCAGGACGGCACCCGTAAAGCCCTGCTAAAGTCAAAACCTGACGATATTAAACCCATGTTACAGATGATGTCTCCGGAGAGCCTTCCCCTCGATAAAGATTTCCATTTCCGCCCGTCGGACATCACTTTCTCCGAGCGTCTCACCCTTTACCTGGGCGAGCATACCTTCCATCTCATCCATACGCCGGGTCATACCCCGTATAGTCTGGCGGTGCACGTGCCGGAGGAAAGGATAGTCTTTACCTCGGATAATATTAATCTGGGAATGCCGGTCTTCCGCGATGCCAGCCCCGATAAGTGGCTGGAAACACTAAAGCGACTTGAAGAATTGGACGTGGACATGGTAGTGCCCGGTCACGGCGAGATTACGGATAGAAGCTGCTTCTCGAAGATGAGTAATATTATTCAGGACTGGCTGGATGCCGTCGGAGATGCCGTGAAAAAGGGGATGAGCCTGGAGGAGGCTTGCGAAAAAGTCCCGGAGGCGGAAATGTTCGCCGGCATGCCCAAGGACGGACCCGGGGCAGGTTTCCTGCGTATGAATATCGAGGTGCTTTATAACACACTGAAGAAATAACCCCATCCCGGAGGATGTAACATACCGAGATGGGCGCTTGTTTGCCAAAAAGAAAAGTACCCCCAAGCGGATTCGAACCGCTGCTGCCGGCGTGAAAGGCCGGTGTCCTAGGCCTCTAGACGATGGGGGCGCGTACCTGTAAAGTATAACAGAGAATAGCCGTGCAGACAATACATTGCTTGCACCCTTCACGACTGTTCCAGCTTGCCCGTGAAGCTGAAATCGTGTAAAATATTATATAGTGGATGAGTTTGCGAGGTGATATTCCATGCCTATTTACGAGTATGAATGCAGTAAATGCAGCCATAGATTTGAGATGAAACAGGGCTTTGACGATAAACCGGAAGCGGCATGTCCGCAGTGCCGGGAGATAGCGCGGCGGGTCTTTCATCCCGCGCCGATTATATTCAAGGGAAGCGGTTTCTACGTAACCGACCATCGGAAAAATGCGGCGCCTGAAGCAAGCAAAGGGGAATCAGAGGCGAGTAAGAGTACAAAGTGAAGGCACTGCTTCAGAGAGTTAGCCGGGCATCGGTCAGCGTTGCCGGCGAAGAGGTAGGGAGGATAGCGCGGGGACTGGTGGTCTTCCTCGGGGTGGCTGAGGGAGACTCGGAAAAAGACGCACAGTACTTAATCCAGAAAATCGTTAACCTGCGTATCTTTGCCGATGAAGCAGAAAAGTTCAACCTCTCCGCACTGGATATCAGCGGTGAGCTGCTGCTGGTGAGTCAGTTTACACTTATGGCTGATACCCGTAAAGGCAGGCGTCCCAGCTTCATCGAGGCGGCGCCGCCGGAGCAGGCGGAGCAGCTCTTCGACTATTTCGTGGGGCTGGCGCGGGAAAGCGGACTCAAGATAGCCACCGGTCGCTTCCAGCAGTACATGCAGGTGGAAATTCACAACGACGGTCCCGTAACCATCATGCTGGACAGCCGGGACAAGCTAGGTTGATAAGAAGGGGGAGAATATGAGCAGCGAAGAAAAGTCCAAACTCAAGATTATCCTGGCTCACTGGGTCGGGCATAACGAAGACCACAGTCGGGAGTTTAAGGAATGGGCGGATAAGGCGAGGCAGATGGGGGAGGAAAAGGTAGCCGACGAGATATTGCAGGCGGTCGGCAACATGGATAAAGTGACCGAGATTTTCAACAGGACACTGAAAAGACTGTAGGAGGCGTAAGGCGATGTGTTTGGCGAAGGCGTACATCGGTAAGAAAACGGAAAGCGACCTTTTGATGGAGGAAATAGCCTCCATTAAGGTTGAAGACGGCAAACTCCTGGTTACCTCGCTTTTCGGCGAGCAAAAAGAGGTAGCCGCCCGCATCAGGGAGATAGATTTCAAGTCCAGCGATATTTTCCTTGAAAAGACGGAAAGTTGACGGATTCTGAATAGGCCTGTAATATTTCAATTAATTGCAGTTGCACATGGTTGATTTTTCTGTTTGCCAATTGTATAATAGGTAGGTGTGAGGGGCGGAGGCTATAATTTTTTTTCGTTTATTAATGCAAACAGTTGCAATTGCATAGAATTGTAATAGTTTATGAAAGGGATATTTACGGATGAAAAAATCGGGCATAATCATTGCAGCACTATTAGCAATAATTATCGTCGCGTCATCACTGCTGGGCGGGTGCGCCGATGAAGACCAGGACAAACTTAAGGTAGTAACCAGCACCTCGCTGATATCTACGATTGTTGAACGCATTGGCGGCGACCGCGTCGATGTAATCAATATCATACCTCCGGCGCAGTGCCCGGGACACTTCGACGTCTCGCCGGGGGATGTTCAGAAACTGGCTGACGCGGCGCTCTTTCTGATGCACGGCTGGCAGGGCGAGAAATTCTCCGAGGAACTGATTGCCACCGCGGACAATCCCGACCTTACCGTGGTCGTGATTAACGTTGAAGGCAACTGGATGACGCCAGCTGTCTATCATAACGCGATAGACGTGATATCCGATGCTCTCGCCCGGGTAGATGCGGATAACGCTGATGTTTACGAAAAAGCGTCGCTGGACCTTATAGCCGGTATTGTAGCAAAAGGCACCGAGGCTCAAGCCAGGCTGACCGATAAGAACCTCGGCGATATCAACGTCATGTGCGCCGACCAGCAGATGGGGTTCGTCAAGTGGGCGGGCCTGAATGTCATCGAGATATTCGGTCGCCCCGATACTTTCACTCCCCAGGTAACCAGAGACCTGGTGGACAAGGGCAGGCAGGAAAACGTGACCCTGATTATCGATAATCTGCAGAGCGGTCAGGACGCCGGAGCCGGACTTGCCGAGGAACTGGGATGCACCCGGATAATCCTCTCCAATTTCCCCGGCGGGTTCGATAACACGGAAACCTGGGAAAAAGCCCTCGACTATAATGTCGACCTGATACTGGAAGCGGTGGGTAAGTAGCTGATATGGCAAAGAACGATAGCGGTGCAGCTATGGGTGATGAACTGATAGTAATCGATAACGCCGTGGTCTCTTACCGGGAGGATATCGCCCTCCGCGGCGTGTCCATTAAAATTTCGCGCGGCGAATTCGTGGGTATCATCGGTCCCAACGGCGCCGGCAAGACCACGCTGCTTACCGTGGTCAACGGTATGGGGAAACTCCTGGAAGGCAGGGTACGCGTGCTGGGACATTATCTGAAAGCGGGTAATGGTCATTCTTTGAGGAAGAAAGTGGGCTATGTGCCCCAGGTGCAGAACATCGACCCGCGTATGCCGATATGCGTGCGGGAGGTCGTCATGATAGGGCGTTACGGAATCCTGGGAATATTCGGCAGGCCGGGCAAGCGCGACTATGAAATCGTCGATGAAGCTATCGAACTGGTCGGCATGACCCACCTGGCGCAGCGTCCCATCGGTCACCTCTCCGGGGGCGAGATGCAGCGCGTATCCATCGCCCGCGCCCTGGCGCAGCAGCCGGAACTGTTCCTGCTGGACGAACCAACCGCCTCGCTGGACTGGAAGGCGCAGAGCGATATCCTGGAACTGGTGAAGATGGTTCACGATACCCGCTCGCTGACAACAATGTTCGTCACCCACGATTTGAGTTGCCTGCCGGTAACGTGCGACCGCGTGGTGCTGATGAAAGACGGCTTCATCTGGGCAGAAGGTACTCCCGGCGAACTGCTTACGAATCTTAATCTCAGCAAGCTGTACGACATGCCCATCTCCGTGGTGCAGAGCCGTCGTAAAAAAGCGATAGCGGTCGAATAATAAGGAGATTTCTTCTTGGATTTTTCCATTTTCGGTTACCAGTTCATGCAGAACGCCATTCTCTCCGCCTTCCTGGGCGGTATTGCCTGCGCTACCATCGGCGTCTTCGTGGTGCTGATGCATATGCCCTTTATCGGCGTCTGTATGTCCCACGCTGCCTTTGCCGGGGCATTGCTGGGACTCTGGCTGGGATTTAACCCGCTGGTAGGAGCGTTCGGCGTTTCATTGCTTTCCGCCGCCATCATCGGGCCGCTTGCCGACCGCGGCGAGCTCAGTCCGGAGACCTCGATAGGCGTGATATTTTCGCTCATGCTGGGTCTGGCTTTCCTGTTCATGGGCTTGATGCCCGGCACCAAGTCGGGGGCTCTCGAATTACTCTGGGGCAGCATCCTGACCAATACCCGCAGCGATATTATCCTGCTCGGCATCGTGGCGGTCGTGGTAGTGGCGCTGGTGTTTTTCTTCTACAAGGAAATTCAGGCTACCATATTTAATCGCGATACGGCGCTGGCCGTGGGCATACCGGCGGCGATATTCCTCTACGGAATACTGTTCCTGACCGGCGCTACTATTACCGCCTCACTTCGCTCCATCGGGGGACTGCTTATTTTCAGTCTTATCCTCAATCCCGCCGCCGCGGCCTACCAGCTTACTTATAACATGAAAAAGATGTTCCTGCTGGCGGCTGCCTTCGGGGTGCTCTCCGGGTGGGTGGGGCTGATATTCTCTTACTTCTTCGACCTTCCCAGCGGCGCCACTATCGTCGTTACATCGTCGGTAATATTCGCCATCGCCGCTCTTTTCTCCCCCAAGCGGAAGGTCAAGGGCTGGCAGAACAAGCCGCTCGGTGAGGAACAGCCGTGATAAAGGAGTATTTCAACGAAAAGGCGCCTATCTGGGACGAGCAGGTCGCGGAGAAGGATGCCTCCAGGCTCGAAAGTATGGTTAATCGACTCGACATAAAGTCGGGCGATACCGTGCTCGATGTCGGGACTGGCACCGGTGTTTTCCTGCCTTATCTCTTGAAAAGAGTCGGTGAGAGCGGGCGAATAGTCGCCATGGACATCGCCGAGGAGATGCTGAAAATCGCCGCTTCCAAGCTCGCCAACGGCAACGTGGACTATCTCTGCGCGGATGTCGGCGATATACCAAGCGAGGACGGATTGTTCGATTGTGTGGTATGCTATTCCAGCTTTCCCCACTTCCAGGACAAACCGGGGGCGCTGGCGGAGGTCATGCGGGTTACGAGAACGGGCGGCAGGCTGTATATCTGTCATACGTCGAGTCGTGACGATATCAACAAGGTTCACCGCAGTATACCGGTCGTACAAAATGATATTTTACCTGACGCCGACGAGATGTTTAAGCTACTTGCGGATGCAGGATTTACCGGTATCGTTGTAGAGGACGGGGAAGAGAGTTATCTTGCGTTCGGCAGGAAGACGTAGCTTTAAAGTAGCTTCAAAGTCTGCGATTCCATTTCGAGGCTGATGTCCAGTGCCCGGAAAGAATGGGTCAGTGCGCCGATTGATATTATATCCACTCCCGTCTTCGCCGCATCCCGGACGTTTTCCAGCGTGATGCCCCCCGAGGCTTCCAGTTGCACCTGCCCGGACACCATGTCCGTCACCTGCTTCATTTCATCGGTGCTCATGTTGTCCAGCATGATGATATCCGCCCCGGCTTTCTGAGCTTCCGTGGCTTCGCTGGCACTGGTGACTTCCACCTCGATGGTTATCCCCGCAGGCGCGTTCTGCCTCGCCTTCGCCACGATTTCTTTCAGGTTCATGCCCATGGCGCGCAGGGCGGCGATATGGTTGTCCTTGATGAGAACGGCGTCGCCGAGGTGCATGCGGTGGTTATGTCCCCCGCCCATGCGCACGGCGTATTTTTCCAGCAGGCGCATGCCGGGCGTGGTCTTGCGCGTATCGACGATTCTGGCGGGCAGTCCGTCAGTCTCCGCCACATATTGCGCCGTCAGTGACGCAATTCCACTCAATCTCTGCAGGAAGTTGAGGGCGGTGCGTTCCGCCTTGAGGATGCTGCTGACGCTGCCGGAGATAGTGGCGACTATATCCCCCGGGTTTATCGTGGTACCGTCTTTAATTAGTACGTCTATTTCCAGAGACGGGTCGATACGCCGGAAGACGCGCTCCGCCACATCAATTCCGGCAAGTACGCCTTTTTCCTTGACCAGCAGCGATGCCTTGCCGGTAAGCTCGGGCGGTATTAACGCCTGGCTGGTAACGTCGCCGTAGCCGGTATCCTCCTCCAGGGCGAGGTCGATAATAACGTTGAGTCGCTTATCGGTAAGCTGACCGGTACTCAACTGTTTACTTCTCCCGTTGTACGGCGACACTGCTCCGGGCGACCCTCATGGTGGTGCCGCCTTCGACCTTTATCACCACGCTGTCCTCACTGAGGTTCTCGATTGTTCCGTAGATGCCGCCGGCGGTGATGACTCTATCGCCCTTTTGCAGCGTCTCCATCATCGTCTGGTGCTCTTTCTGGCGTTTGCGCTGGGGCCTTATCATGACGAAGTAGAACAGCGCGAAGATGACCACCAGAAAGATAATCATGGGCCAGATGCTGCCGCCTTCCTGCTCCCCATCTGTCGCCGCCGGATAGCAGCTGCCGATGAATACCAGGACCGCGATGAGCAGCCCCGCGATTATGCCCGTTTTTATCAGTTTGTTCATTTCTCCTCCCGATTGGTGTTACCCGATTCTAATTTACCCTGCAGCGACCACGGACTCGTCTTTTCGATTTTGATTTTCACAAGCTGCCCGAGGTAATCGTTGCCGCTGCTGAAGAATACCAGCTTGTCGGTGCGGGTGCGTCCGTACCATTTCCCCCGGTTCCTGCCTTCCACCAGTACGTCGACCGTTTTACCCGCCAGGCTGGAGTTAATTTCAGTCTGTATCTGTTCCTGAAGTACTTCTGCTTTTTGGAGTCTTTCTTTTTTAATGTCGGGCGGTATATCGTCCGCCAGGTCTCTTGTTGCCGCCGTACCCGTCCGGGGAGAATAGGCGGCTATATGCACTGTATCAAACTTTAAGTCCGAGAGCAAGTCCAGCGTCTGCCGGAACTGGCTTGCGGTCTCCCCCGGGAAGCCGACGATTATATCCGTGCTGATGGCTATGCCCGGGACTTTTTCCCGTATCTGCCCGACGAGTTTACGGTATTGCGCTATGGTGTAGCCGCGCTTCATCGCCCGGAGGACTTCGTCGCTGCCTGCCTGCGCGGGCAGGCTGAGCTGCTCGCAGACCTTGTCCAGTCCGGCGATTGCCCCGATGAGTTTCGGGCTCATGTCCTTGGGGTGGTTGGTCAGGAAGCGCAGTCGAGCCAGTCCTTCGATTTCATTCAACTCGGCAAGCAGGTCGGCTAAATCAGGCTTGCCGGGGAGGTCGTGCCCGTAGGAGTCCACGTTCTGTCCCAGCAGGGTGACCTCTTTAGCCCCCCGCCTGACCAGTTCCCTTACCTCGCAGACTATATCCGCTACGGGACGGCTCTTTTCCCGACCGCGCCGGTAGGGGACGATGCAGTAGGAGCAGAAGTTATCGCATCCCTGTATTATCGTCACGAACTCGGAAGGCGGGGGACGGTGGGGCAAATACATCTCTTCCGTCTCTTCCAGCCAGGGCGGCGCTTCACCCGCCATGAAAAAATGGTCGACGTGCGGGTATGCCCGGCGCAGACCGGCGATATCCGGGCCCACCATACAGCCGGTAAGCGCCAGCGTGGCATCGGGGCGGGCTTTTTTCAGAGATTTCAGGGCATGCAGCTTGTTAACGACGCGGTTCTCCGCGCTCTGGCGCACCACGCAGCTGTTCAGCACGACGAGGTCGGCCTCGTCAGCCTTGCCCGCCGCCTCGTAGCCCATCTCCTCGAACCGGCTTGCCAGCCGTTCCGACTCCGCCTTGTTCATCTGGCACCCGATTGTCCAGATATGATATTTAGGCATTCTGGATATTTACTCCGTTGCTGAAAATATCAGGAAATACACTCGGTTAAATTCTAACAGATTCGATTGGAATATAGTATGGTTTGTCGTCTGAAGCTAAATCGTAAAGATGGCTTGCCATCCGTAGCTTCAGCGTAGGATGGCGGAGGGGGAGGGATTCGAACCCTCGACCCCGGTTACCCAGGGTAAGCACTTAGCAGGCGCCCGCACTAGACCACTATGCGACCCCTCCGCAGTTCCGGGGCGTAAGGATATGCTTTTACACACTAATTATATTACACAATGGTAAGATGCTCAATGACTTGAGGGATAATAACGGGATTCTTTACTGACTTCTATCCCCGCGCCGCCCCGATTATCTCCTTGAGGCTCTTTATCCCCTCCGCCTCCATGAATTGCTCGATTCCCTCCAGCACGTCGATGGATGCACGCGGATTGGCGAACGTCGCCGTGCCCACCTGCACGGCGCTGGCGCCCGCCATGATGAACTCCAGGGCGTCTTCGGCGGTGGCGATACCACCGCACCCGATGACCGGCACGCTTACGGCTCCGGCGACCTCGTACACCATCGCCAGCGCCACCGGCTTGATAGCCGGACCGGACAGCCCGCAGATGATGTTGCCGATTGCCGGGCTCCGTTTCCTGATGTCAATCGCCGTGCCTTTCAATGTGTTGATGAGCGATACGGCGTCAGCGCCGGCTTTGACTACGGCGGCGGCAACGCCGGCGATATCGGACGTATTAGGGGTCAGCTTGACGATTACCGGCAGAGAAGTGGCGGCTCTCACGGCGGTGGTAACTACGGCGGCGGAATCGGGTTCGACCCCGAAAGCCGCCCCGCCGACCCTCACGTTGGGGCAGCTGATATTCACCTCGACGCCGCTGACGCCGTCGACTCCGTCCAGTTCCTCTGCCACTCTTGCATAATCTGCTACGGTGTCCCCGGCAATGTTGACGATTACCGGCACGCGCCAGCCCGCCCACGCGGGCGCCTTTTCTTTGATGAGGGCTTTGACGCCGATGTTCTGCCATCCGATGGAGTTGAGCAGTCCGGAGGCGGTCTCGAAAAGGCGGGGCTGGGGATTCCCTTCCCTCGGTTCGCAGGTTGTCCCCTTGCAGATAATAGCCCCCAGTCGCTGGATATCGAAGACCTCCGCGTATTCCGTCCCGTACCCGAACGTGCCGGAAGCCGTCATTACCGGGTTGGACAGGAGGAGGCCGCGTTTATTACCGGGGGCTAGTTGGACTGACAGGTCTGCAGACACTTTATAATACCGTCCGGTTTCGCTTTCCGGCTGTAAGCTTACCAGACCGCAGAGTGTTAATGCAAGTTATTAGTAGGTTTGGCGCGCCTGGCGTACGTCCCGGCAAAAAGTCCGGATGATGATAACGCCGAGGGTCACCTCGCAGACGGCGGTGAAAAGAGCCGCCCCGAAGTTCAGTCCGCACGTTACCATGACGCCGATGGTACAGACGGCCAGAGCCTGGAAAAGCAGCATCAGCAATGCCGCGAGCCACATCATTTCCCGTACCTCCTTTTCTACAGCAGGTTATGCAGCACCTTAAGTTACCACGCGCCGTTGCCTGATACCACCGTGTCTCCCCCGATTTTCGTCAGGGTTCTCTCCGATATTAACGTTCTCAACGGATGTTACCTTTTCACGGTAGGCATACCGGAGGCAGGCGTGAAATTGGGTGCGGACACCCAGACGAACGCAGTAAATTCATGGTTGTAGGCACGGTCTACGGAGCGTATTCTTGCGGGTAGAGGCACGTATTATGACGCCGACATTGACATTAACGCGGAAATCAACGCCCGGCTCCGTCGCCCGGCGACTCCGTATCAACGCGCACCTGTCCCGACAGCAACTCGCCGACCTGGCCAACGTTCCGTATGAGCAGGTTGGATTATACGAGCAGGACCTGCCGCTGCCGCTGGACAGCAGGCGCCGGATCCTCAAGGAACTCTGGGCAAGAAAAAACAGGAAGTGACGCATTTCACGCCACTTCCCGCTTCTACTCTATATCTAAGTCAGGTAACTGTTTACTACCAACCCTCGTCAGTGCAGGTTGACGTACTGGCTTATCCTCCCCGGAATGGTACGTTCGATGCACAACACAGGTCCGTCAGCTGGCTTTACCTCCAGAGAGAACCTATCGTAAGGCCCGATACTCACATTGTCGGAGGTCGGCACGGTGACGGTAACCTGGAACAGCTCGTTCGGGTCGAGGATATTATCCGTGTTTATCGTACTCAACTTGTTGATTGACCAGTTGACCGACGGCACCAGGCTGTCTGCGTCGCTGTAAGAAATCACCAGCGGACTGACGTTCTCCGATGACGGACTGAAGTCGACCGGGCTGCCGGCAGAAGGAATGCCCACGCAGAAGTAAATCTCCGTCACCTCGCTGCTTACCATCTTGACGACTATATTGCCTCTGACCTCGACGGTCGCCATGGTGGATTGCAGACCGGCGTTAACTGCCTCCTTCGCCTTCTGTGAAGAGAACAGACCGGCGGAAAGGACCACGTAGGCGAACACCGATGCCACGATGACAAAGGCGATGAGGATAATCGCCGTTTCCAGGCCGGTTATACCTTCCTCTTCGTTCCGTGTTCTATTTATCACTCTATTCCATAATTTTCGCATCTCTCCAACCTCCTCTTTCTACTAAGAAGTAATGACGCTGTTTCCCAGCGTTTTTTCCTTTACTCTTTTATTTTTATTTCGGTTTTTTCTGGATATTTATCATTCAGCGTATTCAGAATAACAATAATATGGTAACTAAAACATAAATATGAACGTCTCTCATATAAATATTCCGTTACAGTTTGGTGTTATCTGGAAATCATCACTGAACGCAGCGGATAGTGTGGAAGAGCGCTTGATTGACATAAAGAGTTGATGTCGTGGAACGATTATGAAGACTTGATAATGGTGGAACAGGGAAACTTATCGTTAGATTTACCTGTGTCGGTTGTATTCAGACAGCAGTCCCGGCAGAGAGGCGAGGTCTTGCAGACTTCTTTAGCCAGTTTGACCAGCAGGGCATGGTATTCGTTGAACAGGCGTACATCAGAAGGGAGGTTTGCCATAAAAAGAGACTGATAGGCGGCATAGCAGTCATTTACGGGCGCCAGACCGAGGCGAGTGATAATACGGCGCGTGTAGGCGTCGATGACGAACGCGGGCTTGTTCCCTGCGTACAGGATTATGGAGTCGGCGGTTTCCTCGCCGATACCGTATATCCCGAGAAGCTGCTTTCGCAGGCTGGCGGTGTCCTGCGAAAACATCCTGTCCAGCCTGTCGTCATACTCCTCCCCGAACCATTGCACGAAAGCCTTGAGCCGGCGCGCCTTCACGTTATAATAGCCGCAGGGGTGGAGGAGCCCGGTAAGTTCGGCGTCGGGGCTTCGGCGCAGCATTTCCGGGGACAGCCTGCCGGCTTTTCTGAGGTTGTCGATGGCTTTCTCCACGTTGGTCCAGGCGGTCGACTGCGTGAGTATCGCCCCCACGATTACCTCGAATGGCTCCCGGGCGGGCCACCAGTGCTGCGGACCGTAGCGGTCCATAAGCCTGCGGTAGATGTTCTGTAGAATCTGGCTTATTGCTTTATCACCCATGGCGGCGCTCCGGCATCATCCACCGAGTCGTAGCCCGGTATGTACGGCTTGATATCCAGTACCGGCGAGCCGTCGATGGCATCCAGCCCCCGGACTTTCAATACGTTTTTCCGCCGTTCCAGCAGCCTGACGGTGCTCTTGCCGATGGGATTGGGGCGGTCCGGGGAACGGGTGGCGAAGACCCCCATCAGCTTAATCTCCGGGTTGCCCCGGGGGCGTACCTTCACGGGCTTGCGATTCGGCGACTTGTGTATCCAGTAGAGGACGATGATATGAGTGAACTCGTCGAGGTTGTCCAGGGATTCGGTAAGGCTTTCGTCGATAACGATTTCCGAGACTACGTCGCCGGAGTGACGCCAGGTTCGTTCCTTGATTTCGCTCCGCACGATGCCGATTGGTTTCAGGTTTATTTCCGGTAGTTCTTCCGTCATTTTCTATCGGACAATTAAGCCAGCGGCGTCAGCGTCAGCAGCTTCTTGACGATGCCCGGGTACTTGGCGATGAACAGCAGTTCGTCCTCAACGAGCGGTTTCTGCGATTCTACATTCGCGTACCTGACCAGTTCCAGAATCTCGTTGGCTTTCTCCCGGTCGGGGAACTTGACCGGCACTTCCAGCTTGCTCATTACATGACTGAAACCGGAGATACCGCCGTATTCGCCGGTACATATTTCACGTCCGGACTCCACCAGTTCCGGCTCGCCGCGCCCCAGCTCTTCGTAGTCGTACAATTCGTAATTCTCCGGGTCTTTGAGCACGCCGTCGGCGTGGATGCCGGACTCGTGGGCGAAGGCGTTGGAGCCGACGCCCGGCTGGTTGATGGGTATCGGTACGCCGAAGGCATAGCTGGCGAACCTGGCAACCTTGTATGCCATGTTCAGCTTAATCGTCCCGCCCAGTTCGTACCTCTTGGTCATGTCCCTGGATTTCCGGGCGGCAAGAATTACGGCAATGAGGTCGGCGTTACCTGCCCGTTCTCCAATGCCATTGATGGTGGTATTGATATAGGCGTCCTGCCCGCCGTCGATAACGCCCATCGCCCCGGCGACGGAGTTGGCTACTGCCATACCCAGGTCGTTATGACAGTGAAGCTCGATGGGCAGCCCGATTTTCTCCGCCATTTTCCTGCCGTTGTCGTAGATGGTGAACGGGTTATCGTAGCCCAGCGTATCGCAGTACCTTATCCGGTCGCTGCCGTGCTCCTTGGCGGCCAGCCCGAACTCCACGAGGTAGTTGATATCCGTCCGGGAGGCGTCCTCGGCATTAACGCCGATAGACTCGGCGCCGGCCGCCCGGGCGGCATCCACGGCGGTGGTCATGTCTTTGATAATATCGTCGTGAGTCTTACGCCCCTGGAATTTCCCCTCAATCATCTGGTCGGAGGTGGAAATTGAGAGGTTGAGGTGGTCGATTTCCGGCACGTTGCGGAACGTGGTCTCCACGTCGGCGGGAATAGCGCGTATCCATCCCTCCAGGCGCATGGGTTTGATAACGCCTATCTCCGCCAGTTCCAGGTTGGCTTTAAGGTAGTTTATCTCGTGCCTGGTGGTGGGAAAACCGAACTCGGACTGAAATATCCCCATTTCGTTCAGGTATATGTTAATCATGGTCTTCTCCAGCTTGGATAGACCGAGTCTGGCTGTCTGCACACCATCAC
>CAZPAS010000037.1:0-15114 GCA_964584575.1 uncultured Dehalococcoidaceae bacterium
CCTCCTTCTCTCCCCAACCCGTAACTTCGGACTTCGAGAAATACTGGGACAAGCTCGGTCGCCCCTATGAGATTGAAATGGCGATGATTTTCGGCGCTAACATGATACGCAGCACCCAGAGCCGGGAAATAGCCGAGAAGTTCTGGGAAAAAATACCCTTCATCGTCACTTTTAGTATCCTTCCCAATGAGTTCTGCGAAGGCTTCGCTGATATTGTGCTGCCCGACCTACATCCTCTGGAGTCATACGGCCTTTTCGGTACGCACGGGCCTTTCTTTAACCACCCCATCGGCATGGAAGGCTGGGACTTCCCCGTGCGGCAGCCCGTCGTCCCGCCGGCTTACGAACGCCGGAACAAGCTCGAGGCGCTCTGGGACCTGGCAGATAGAATCGACATGAGAGCCGAGATGAATAACTACTACAATGTCTACTTCACCAGTTTCGGCGGCGAGGCGCTAATCGGCGGTGATATCGACAGCATCAGACACCTTGGGGATATCGACCCCAAGAAGGTAGTTCAGTTGATAAAGCCCGATGAAAAGATTACCTATGACGAGATGATGGACCGTGCCCTGAAATTCTACTTTGGTGAGAAGCATGGCATTGAAGACCTGCTGAAAAACGGCCCGGTAAAGTGGCACAAGAAACCCAAGGAAGCTTACTGGCGCTGGTACGTGGACGTGAGAATACCTCTTTACATGGAGCACGTCGCCGAACTCAAGGAAGATGTCATGAAGAATGCCGAGAAGGCGGGGATAGAACTCGATTGGGAGCAGTTTACGCCTCTGACCAGCTATTTCCCCCCGCAGGTAGGTAAGGAGCTTTCCGGGGAATATGACTTCTACTGCTTCTCCTACCGCGATATCCTCCACAACGGTACTTATACCATGGAGATGCCCTGGCTCGACGAGGTCAGCCGCCTCAATCCCTACACCTACAACATCACCATGAACACGCAGGCTGCCAAAGAGAAAGGCCTCAAGGACGGCGACCTTATCTGCCTAGAATCACCCTACGGGCGTAAAACCACCGGCACCCTGAAGACTATGCAGGGACAGCATCCTAAAACGGTGGCGATATCCGCCTGCTCCGGCGCCTGGGCAAAGGGAGCGCCGATAGCCTATGGTAAAGGCACCAACTTCAACATCCTGCTTGAGTCAGACTTCAAGCACGCTTGCCCGGTGTGCTGGAGCCAGGAGACGGCATCAACGGTTAAGGTTTATAAGATTGACCACAGAATAGAATTCGATGGTGCAGGAGGTGACAAGCTATGAGATGGGGAATGGCAATTGAACAGAAAAGATGCGTAGGTTGTTATGAGTGCGTCCTTGCCTGTAAGGCGGAGCACTTCTTGCCGCCCGAGATTTTCTGGAACAGGTTATTGATAGGGGAGAGCGGTAAGTACCCGGCGGTAACCAAGCTCATCTACTCGGTACGCTGTAATCACTGCGCCGACCCCGCCTGTGTTAAGGTATGCCCTACCGGGGCTACCCAGCAGCGGGAAGACGGCATCGTCTGGGTGGACGAGGACAAGTGCGTCGGCTGCCGGTACTGCATGATTGCCTGTCCTTACCAGATGCGGATGATGTACGAAGACGGCAAGGCGCAGTACTTCCCGGGGCAGGAACTCACCGAGCACGAGAAGGTCGGCAAGGAACTTTACCCCCACACGCCGGGTGTCGTGCAGAAGTGCGTCTTCTGCAAGGAGAGAATAGATGCCGGAATGGAGGCAGGATTAACGCCCGGTGTCGACCGTGAAGCGACTCCCGCCTGCGTTATCAGCTGTCCGACTAAAGCGATACACTTCGGCGACCTGGATGACCCCAATAGCGAGATAAACCGGGTAATCAAGGAAAAGCATGGTCACGCGTTCCATCCCGAGTTTGACACGGACCCGTCGATTTACTACATCGACTAACCAAGTAAATAAAGTGGAGGCATAAGGAAATGAGTCAAACAAAACCATATGATTTCATGGTCAAAGCCCAGCAACAGAAAGACTGGATTGACGGTCGCGGGAACTTTATTGCCTTTGCGTTTTTCCTGGGAGGCATCAGCGGCGGTCTCTTCCTGGCAGCCGCGTACTTCGACAGCCTGCTGGGTATGTTCATCGCCTGGCTGCTCTCACTGCTGATGGGCGTGTCTTACATGCTGCACCTCAGCCATCCCATGCGGTTCTGGCGGATGTTCATGAAGCCCCAGACGTCCTGGATTGCGCGCGGTTTCATCTTTATCTGGCTGTTCATCGGTTTTACCACCATACTGCTAATAATCGCCCAGTGGGTACCGGAGGCGACCGCCGCCATTACCACACTCAAGGTGCTGGCGGGCATCTTCGCCTTTGCGCAGTCGATTTACACCGGCTTCGCCGTCAGCTATGTCAGCGCCATCAAGGTATGGAATTCCGCCATCGTGCCGGTGCTTTTCGTCACCTGCGGAATCACCGGCGGGCTGGCGATACTGCTGGCCATCACCATGTCCGGCGACCATGCCCAGCTGGTAGCGCTTGAGAACGTTATCCGCGTGGTGCTGATAGCCCTGGCGATAATCATCGGCGTTTACCTGTGGAACACCACCTACAGCAGTTCGGCGGCGAGCGACGCCATCAAGCGTCTCGTCGGCGGCAGTCTTGCCCCTCTCTTCTGGGTGGGTGTTTTCCTGTTCGGCATCGCCATCCCGATTGTAATTTCCATCACCACCTATTTCGTCGGGGAGGCTTCGTCCGGGCTGCTGATTACCGCCATCGTCAGTGAGATAATCGGCGGACTGGCATTGAGGTTCGCCATCCTGAAAGCGGGCATGTACACCCCGCTCCTGCCCGCAGACTGATAACGTATAGAAGAACAGACTGGAGAGCCATCGCGGCGGAAACGTCCGGTGGCTCTCTTTTAATTTTGAAGACAGGGGATAAGGGGGTGGGGTAATCTCGATTCGTTATTCGTTTTTAAAAATTTTTTGTTTTTCCGTAGCTAATCAGCTACGATTATTCGTTTTTCGTTATATGTCAAGTTAGCTTCATTTCCGGGGTATTCGTTTTTATTCGTTTTTTCAAGTTGCTCAACGTATATGAGGCCGGGTGTAAAGGTATTCATCCCTGTTTACTTTAAACCAGATACCGGATACAGGCAAGGGGGTTTTGTCGCGCGCAGGCAGGGTTGATGGTATTCGGTTTATTTATTGGGGTATAATTATTTCAAACTCCGCGGGAGGGGACTGCATGCCCTCTGGAACAAATATATACATCGGCACATCCGGGTGGTCTTACCCTAAAGGGGAGGGCACCTGGAAGGGCTATTTCTATCCCTCCGGCAAGATAAACGAGCTGGAATATTACAGCCAGTTCTTCAATACCGTGGAGATAAACAGTTCCTTCTACCGTCCGCCCAACCCGGGTTACGTCTATAACTGGGCGCGGCGCGTGCCGCGGGGATTTCTCTTTTCAGTTAAACTCTGGCAGAAGTTCACGCACCCCAAGATGTATAAAGAAGCGTACGGGGAAGAAGCGGTCATTTCTCAAAAAGACGTGGATGATTTTAACCGCAGCCTGGAGCCGCTGGTAAAGACCGGCAAGCTCGGGGTTTTACTGGCGCAGTTCCCGCCCAGCTTTAAAAACGACGACTACGGACGGCAGATTCTCGGCGCGCTGGCGAATACTTTCGGGGAGTACCCGCTTGCCGTGGAGCTGCGGCACCGCAGCTGGAGCGACGATGCCGCTACCGCGCCGTTCCTGCGGGAGCACAATATCGCCTGGGTGCAGATTGACGAGCCTAAATTCCAGTCGTCGGTGGCGGCGGACATACCGCTTACAGCAGATACCGCCTATTTCCGCTTTCACGGACGTAACGCCAAGGAATGGTGGACGGGCGACAGCGAGACGCGCTACCGTTACCTTTACTCTCCCGAGGAAGTGGAAGGACTAGCCGATAAGGTAAAAGAAGCCGGTGAGAAGGTAAAAACGCTCTTCGCCTTCTTCAATAACCACTGGCAGGCTTACGCTCCGCGAAATGCCAACGATTTGAAGAAGGCGCTGCAATTGCCGTTCCAGGAGTTGCCGGTGAACCTGGAATTTGCCATGGATAAACAGGACGATGAATAAGGAAGCAGACCGTGCTGGATGAACTGACCGTCAGGGGTTTCGGGATTATCGAAGGGATAACCTGGCGTCCCGCCGCAGGACTTAACGTTATTACCGGGGAGACCGGAGCCGGCAAGTCGCTGGTGGTGGACGCCGTGGAAGCCCTGCTGTCCGGCCAGATACAGGAGGAGGATATCCGCCACGGCTCGGACGAAGCACGGGTCGAGGGGATTTTCCACGTAGCCAGCAGCGACAGGGAAGAAGTCCTCCGCGGACTGCTCGAGGATAAGGGACTGCAAGCCGATGACGATTCCCTGCTGCTCGCCTGCGATTTTCGACGACAGGGGCGCACCACGCCGCGGGTGAACCGGCAGGCGGTATCGCGGTCGCTGCTGCGGGACATCGGCGCGGCGCTGGTGGACATCCACGGGCAGAGCCAGCACCTTTCGCTGCTGAACAAGGACCGCCACCTGGACTTCCTGGACGCCTGCGCCCATACCCTGACTCTCCGGCACGATTTCAGTGCCAGGGTCACGGAACTCCACCAGATAGAACGCGATATCAAGGCGCTTACCCGCGACGAGCAGGAACTGGCGCGGCAAAAAGAATTACTCGCTTTTCAAATCGACGAAATAGAGAAGGCGGAACTGCGGGAAGGGGAGGAGGAAGAACTGGGCAGGGAACTGACCCTGCTGACATCTGCGGAAAAACTGAAAGAGGCTTCCTACGAAATCTACCGTATAATCTACGGCGACGACAGCGTCCCGGGGGCATCCCCGGCGGTGGACAGGGTCAACGAAGCCCTCCCCGTACTCAAGAGCGCCGTCGAAGCCGACCCTTCATTACAGTCGAAACTCGGCTATCTCGAGGAGATAGTCAGCGGGCTGGAGGAACTGGCGCGGGAAATCCGCGCCTACGGGGATAATCTGGATTACGACCCGGAGCGCCTCGAAGAAGTACAGAATCGGCTGGAACTCCTGCGGACCCTCAAGAGGAAGTACGGGGGTTCCATCGGGGCGGTGCTGGATTATTTGACCAAAGCCGGGGCGGAACTGGAGGGGCTGACATCCTCAAGAGAGAGGCGCGAACAGCTCGAGGAAAGGCGTGAGGGCTTGAAGAAGGAAATGGGCGGGCTTGCCGCGCGGCTTTCGGAGCAGCGGGCGCAGGCGGCGGAAAAACTCGCCGGGGCGGTGAAAAAGGAGCTCGCCGACCTTTCCATGGCGCAGGTGGAGTTCGATGTCTCCATCTCGCGGGAGCCTTCCCCGGAGGGCATACCCTTCCCCGACGGCGCCGCTTACCGGTTCGATTCCTCCGGCGTGGACGACGTTGTATTCATAGCCTCGACCAATCCCGGGGAGCCGATGAAGCCGCTGGACAGGATTGCCTCCACCGGCGAGATATCACGTTTCATGCTGGCGCTGAAAAGCGCCCTGGCGGAGGCGGACACGATTCCGGTGCTGATTTTCGACGAGATAGATATCGGTGTCGGCGGGCGCAGCGGCGAGGTCATCGGCAGGAAGCTCTGGAACCTCTCCCGCAATCACCAGGTTATCTGCGTAACCCACCTCCCCCAGATAGCTGCCTTCGCCGATGCCCACTTCAGCGTCAGTAAAAAGACCGCCGGCGAGCGCACCGTCAGCACGCTGGAAACCCTCGACGGCGAGGCCCATCTGAAGGAACTGGCGGTCATGATTTCCGGTCCCCGCTACACGGATACCGCCCTCAACGCCGCCGGGGAACTCATGCAGAAAGCCGACGACTGGAAGAAGAAGACAAGTTCATAATCTACATACAGGAGGCGGATTTTGAGTCATATCGAACAGCGTAAGATACTGGATTTATGGCCGGAGATGCACGAAGACTTAAAGAAATTCATATCTGACCGTCCCGGCTGGCTGATAGAGGCGCTGGAGCACGCCCGTCACATCAAGGGGAACAAGGGCTGGCAGGACGTCGAGAAGATTATTCAGATTCTCCAGTTTCTCAAGGACACGGAGATAGAGTATTAACAGGGGACTGCGGGGAGGTTGCCTCCCCGCAATGGTTTTATCTACTCCTGTCCTTCAACTCCGACATACCGCTCAAGTCAGAGTCCACCAGCGTAGGACTGCCGGTGTACTCCAGTGAAGAGGCGCCACTAAGAGAGACAACCAGCCTTCCGCTTACGTTCAGACTGCCGTCGCTGGCGCCGCTGAAATTGATATCGGCGTTGTTGACGCTAAAGTCCTCCAGGTCGGCCTGGCTGGCTCCCGAGGCGTCTATTTTTATATCCCCGCCGGAACCGGTGAGTTCCATTTCACTTGCCCCGGAAAGCGTGATGTCGCAGCTTGTCGCCACCAGGTTCCCGGACAGCTCGCTCGCCCCGGAGAGTTCGCCTTCAAGGTCGCCCGTTTCCAGTTCCATGTAAAGCTCGCTGGCTCCGGACAGCGACAGGTCGAAGTCGTCGGAAGAACTGAACCCCGTAACGTTCCCTTCAGTTGCCCCGGTGAGATGCAGTCCCGTCAATACGGGCATGGTTATTTTAACTATGGGCGAACGGAGGAGATGGAAGAATATGGTATCCATCCCGATTTCCAGCCGGTTGCCTCTCTTGTTCACTTCTATGTGCTCGAAGACGTTTTCGCCGGCGCTTATCGAGATACTGTACGTGTCGGAGGGGGTAATCTCCGCCGTAAATGCATGTCCCACTTCGACGACGGTGAAATCGGTATAGTCGTATTCCCTGGTGACGGCAGGCCCCGCCTCCTTCTTGATTATCGCCGCCGAGCACCCTGCCAGCAGGAGTACAGTTATCATCACGGCCACTAAAGCGATTGCAGCAAGTATCTTCTTCATTTTATTCCTCCCGGATTAAGGTATTTATTCCCGCACGAGCATAACTTTTGCCCAGCCGGCGTGAAGTCTGCCGGCGCCTTTGACCAGGTGCATGGTGGCGGTCAGCAGCAGGATACCGCCGATGACCGTGAAGGGCATCAACCAGCCAGCCAGGTAGTAATACGCATCGTAGTTAACGCCTACGGGTATATCGAACCCGAACTGCGTGATGGGGAGAACGATGCCCCATAATGAGAGGGATACCAGGGTGACGATGACGGTGAAGTAGATGATACCCAGCGGCATCTGCAATATCATATAGACGATTGCCGTCCAGGTGTGCTGGGACGTGAGCATGTTCTTGATTTTCTGCCACCACCCTATATCCTTGCGTGAAAACAACGGCCGGCGCGGCATCCTGACGCCCAGCAGCGCCTCCACGATACGCCCTTCCACCAGGGCGATACCACGCACGGAGAGCAGGAAAAGCCCGGCGACGAGGATACCGATAATCAACACGAGCAGGCCGACGGACAGCGACAGCCCGGTGACCGCCCAGGTGAAGTAGATGATGCCGGTGCCCATTGCGAATATCAGGTAGAGGAGCGACCCCCAGGCGCGAATATCGGCGAAAATGCCGAAGAATTTTGCGTAAAAGGGGCGCGTGTCCGGCGGCGCCGCGACGGCGACTTCGCTGGTTTCAACGGGCTCTTTTTCCATATATACGGGTCGGGTAAAGGCGGGGGGAGTGCGCGACTCGATTTCCCTGTAGGCGGCGGCGACCTCACCGGGACTGCCGTATTTCTCCACGAGGGCTGCCAGGGCATCGGCATGCGATGCCTGCGGGTCGGCTTCCAGGGCGCTGTCCAGTCCCGTCCTCAAGTGTTCCTCGGCGTCGGACAGGGCGTCCTGGATGGTGGCGCGGTCGCTGCCGGCTAACTCCTTCTTCAATTCCGACAGGTATTTTTCGATTCCGTTATTCATCATCCCCTCCTTTAAGAATGGCATCAACGAATTCCCTTGTCTGATGCCAGATTTCTATCCATTTAGCCAGGGTAGTGCGCCCGGATTCGGTGATTTTATAGTAGCGGCGCGGCGGTCCGGACACGGAAGGCTCGACTTCGCTCTCCAGCAGGCCGGTGCTTTCCAGCGACCGCAAGACCGGGTACAAAGCACCCTGCTTCATAATGTCAACGTCTTCCGTCTGCGCCTCGATGAGCTTGGCAATCTGGTAGCCGTACATGGGACTCTCGGTTTTGTCCAGCACGCTCAGGAGCACCAGCGACGACGTGCCGCCGTTCAATTCCTTCTGGAATTTTTTAATGGCTTCGTTTATTTCATCCAAGTTACCACTCCCACCGCAGGATTATCGCGTGAGTCGTGCCGCTGCGGATTTGTTAACTTATTAACCTGTTAATGCTGTTAATTAAATACTAGTGATAAGTTAATAATAATGATAAATATACAATAAGTCAAATTTAGAAAAAAGCGTGGGAGCTCTAAGATAACTGTAGAGGGACAACCAGAGGTAGCGGACTATTTCATTCTTGGGTAAGCTTATAAAATCTGCGAAATACTAACGTATGCTATGCCTGCAAGGCTTTCATGCCGGTTACCTGCTGCTTTTTGTACCATTTTCCCACGGCGCTAACGACGTCCCTGGGGGAATCGAATACGCGCAATAAATCGAAGTCTTCCTCGGAGATGGCGCCGCAGTCGAGCACCGTATTCTTCAGCCAGTCGATGAAGCCCCGCCAGTATTTGGTGGAGAAAAGTATGACCGGGAAGGGTTTTATCTTTGACGTCTGTATCAGCGTCAGCACCTCGGTGACCTCGTCAAGCGTGCCCAGACCGCCCGGCATGATGATGAAGGCGGTGGCGTACTTGACCAGCATGACCTTGCGCACGAAGAAATGGTGGAAAGTAATGGTCCTGGTAGCGAAGTCGTTGCAGATCTGCTCCTGGGGCAGCTTGATGTTCAGCCCGACCGACTTTACGCCCGCCCGGGCCGCCCCTTTGTTGGCGGCTTCCATGACGCCGGGACCGCCCCCGGTCATGATGTTGAAACCCGCCTTGCCGAGCAGATAAGCTATTTCCTCCGCATGCGAGTAAAGCTCTTCATCGGGCCGGAGGCGGGCGGAGCCGTAGACCGTCACCGCCGGTGTGATATCGGCGAGGCTGTCGAAGCCCTCCACCAGCTCCCCGATGATGCGGAACATCCGCCAGGACTCTTCTTTTTCAAGTTGATTGATTTCATATTCGTCATGCATGGCTGTCCTCCATGATAGGGGCCTTTACTCTAACCGTACCCTGGTATTGTATGCCGGCACCGATGTCTCGTAGCCGGTCTTTTCATTCAAAAACCTGCTGAACTCCTCGGCGGCTTTTTTCTCCCCGTGGGTAATGAAGACATGTTTCGGCTCGGCCGTCAGTTTGGAGAGCCATTTCAGGAGGTCGTCCCGGTCCGCGTGCGCCGAAAAACCGAATATCTGGGCAATCCGGGCACGAATGGTGTGCGGTATGCCGTGGATTCTCACGCTCCTGGCGCCGTTGATGATATACCTGCCCAGTGTGCCTTCCGCCTGGTAGCCGACGAACAGTATCGTGTTTTCCGACTGCGAGATATTGTTGGCGAGGTGGTGCTTTATCCTGCCGCCGGTGCACATTCCGGAGCCGGCGATAATCATCACCGTTTCTTTGATGTAGTTCAGCTTCTTGGATTCCTCCGCCGATTCCACCATCGTCAGGCCGGAAAAATCGAACGGCGACTGCCGGTTTTTCAGCAGTGCCTTCATCTCGCTATCGAAGAGTTCGTGGTAGCGCTTGAATACCTCGGTGACTCTTATCGCCATCGGGCTGTCCAGGTAGACCTTCAGGTCCGGTATGCGTTTTTCTATTTTCAGGATGTTGAGGTAGTACATGATTTCCTGGGCGCGCTGCAGGGCGAAGCTGGGGACGATGATTTTACCGCCGACGTTAAAGGCGGTATTCACGATTTCCGCGAGGTCGTCGTCGATTTCTTTGGTGCCCTCGTGCTGGCGGTCTCCGTAGGTGGACTCCATGACGATGTAGTCCGTCCGGCGGAAGAAGCTGGGGTCTTCCAGCATGGGTCGGTCCCACCTGCCGATGTCCCCGGAGAAGACGATGCTCCTCTTTTCTTCACCCTGGCTGATAACTACCTTTATCATCGCCGAACCCAGCACGTGCCCGGCATCATGAAAGGTGGCTACGATGCCATTGCCGACACTTACCGGCTCGCCGTATTCCACCGTATCGAACAGCGGCAGGGTCGCCTCGGCATCGATGATGGTATAGAGGGGGACTTCGGGATAGGGTCCCTGCCTGCCTTCCCGCATGTGCCTCTTTTTCTTATAAGCGGCGTCTTCTTCCTGTATCTTGGCGGAATCGAGGAGGATGATTCTGGTGATATCGGCGGTGGCGGGGGTGCAGATTATCCTGCCCCTGAACCCCTCCTTTACCAGCTTGGGCAGCAGGCCGCAGTGGTCCAGGTGGGCGTGGGTCAGCAGGACAACATCCAGTTCCCGGGGCGGGACCTTGAACGGGTCCCAGTTCCGGTGCTGGAACTTCCTTTCCTGGTAGAGGCCGCAGTCCACCAGCATCTTTACGCCGTTCGCCTCCACCAGGTAACGGGAGCCGGTAACACCGCGGGTCGCCCCCATGAAAGTCAGGTTGATATCCACCATGTGTCTCCTCGCTGACTATAATCATAACATTGAAAAGCGGCAAAACGCCAGTATCGCGCTGTCGTAGACTGAACGGCGTATTATTTTGTATGATTGATAGTGCGATGCCCAATATCATAGACATAGTCCTGCCCGCATTCTTCGTAATTCTCATAGGATATCTGGTAGGCAGGTTCACCAAAATAAGCATGGCTCCGGTGGTGGATATCACCATTTATATCGCCGTACCCGCCCTGGTATTCGTTTCCCTGCTGAATAAAGAGATAATCCTCCTCGATGCCGCCAAGATGTGGGCTTCTTCTTTTATCATCATGTTCGGCTGTATGGCGGTAGCCTGGGTCGTATTTAAAATTATCAGGCAGAAGCATTCCGGTCTTTATGTGCCGATATCGATGATGAACACGGTTAACATACCCTTTCCCGTGATTTACCTGGCGTACGGGGCGGGGGGGCTGGTGGGCGCCACGCTGTTCTACATCCCCAACGTTATCATGATGTACACCCTCGGCATATATATCATGGCCGGGAAACACTGGAAAGAAAATATAAAAGAGGTACTCCGACAGCCGGTGGTCTATGCCGCGATTATCGGCTTACTGCTGAATTTCCTGAATGTCAGGGTCCCCGTTCTGGTAGTCAATTCTCTGGACCTTCTCTCGCTGATGGCGATACCCCTGGTTTTAATCGTGCTGGGATATAATCTCGCCAGTGTGAAAATCGCCTCCTTCCCCACGACTTTGCTGTCCTGCTTACTGCGCATGGGGGTGGGGCTGGCGCTGGGGCTGGCGGTCGTCAACGTGCTCAATATTACCGGCATATTCCGTTCGGTGGTCATCCTGGACTCGGCCATGCCGGCCGCGGCGGCCTCGTCCATACTGGCTACCAAGTACCACAATGAGGCGGAGATGGTTTCCAGCGTGGTATTCTTTACCACGGTCATCAGTCTGGTCAGCATCTCCTTCCTGCTGTACTGGCTTGGGTAAAATATCACCCGTATTCCAAGGTAACCCTTACTAAAATCCTCTTGACATTTATTGATAAGTAGTTTATAATATAAACTATATAGTATATATACAATTGAAATAATATATTATTATGTATATGTACTAATATCATGACGGAGATGACAGGAGGAAGACGTAATATGCGCATCGATATTTTAAGTGATGTTGCCGTAGATTTGCTTTCCGTGCCGCCGCTTATTTTCAGGATTATACGCAAGAAACTTATTAACGTAACTCTCGCCGATATCGAAGTGGATATTAAGTTCCCACATTTTGAAATTATGATGGTGCTCAAGGACGAGGGTACCCTGCATCCCGCCGAAATCGGCGAAAAACTGCTCATTGCCAAAGCCCAGATGACCCACCTGATAGATAAACTGGTGGAGCTGGACATGGTGGAGAGGGAAATGGACCCCACCGACCGGCGGACTTTGAATATAGGCCTTACCGGTAAAGGGAGAACATTTCTGGAAATACATGAAAATAATATATTAAACGCTGTACGGGAATATATATCCTGCCTCGAAGATGATGAAATCGCAGACTTATCTCATTCGCTGAGAACCCTGCGAGACACGCTGTTAAAACTCCAGTAAACAGGCATATCCCACTGGTACGGTAATACCTTCAAGGAAGTGTGAATTACTCTATGCAAACTCAACCACCAAATCACAATATACTGGACACCGATAGAATCGGCTGGCTGCTGATTAAACTGGCTACGCCGGCCTTTTTAGGGATGTTCGTCCAGACGTTATACAACGTCATAAATACCATATTCGTCGGCCAGTTCGTCGGTACGCTGGCTATCGCCGGACTATCAATCGCCTTCCCGTTGCAGATGTTAATCATGGGGCTATCCATGATGGTGGGGATGGGCGGCGCGTCGCTGGTCTCGAGGCTGCTCGGAAAGGGTGATAACGAGCGGGCGGAGCTTGCCCTGGGGAACGGCATTACCGTAGGCGTCATACTGGGCGTCCTGGCGATGATTGTCATCCTCCCCTTCGTCGACTTCTGGCTGAAGCTTATCGGCGCTTCGGAAGCGGTGCTTCCTTTTGCCAGGGACTACCTGACAATTATCACTGCCGGTTCTATTTTCAATATTCTGGCTATGGCGCTGCTCAGCTTCACGCGGTCCGAGGGTAATGCCCGGGTGGGGATGACCGCGATGATAATGGGCGCCATTCTCAGCATTATACTGGACGCGGTATTCATCATATGGCTGAAAATGGGCGTTACCGGGGCCGCCATGGCAACCGTGATATCGCAGGTAGCCTCTTTCGTATATCTCTTGACCTACTATCTTACCGGAAGCAGTTACCTAAAAATACGCTTGAACAACTTGCGGCTGAACTATTCGATTTTAAAAGACATGTTCGCCATCGGTGTTGCCTCATTCGTGCAGACGATAGCCGGCAGTCTTTCCGCTATGTTGTTGATAAATATGGTGGTCACCCACGGCGGTGACGTGGCCCTCGGGGCATTCGGCATCATCCAGCGGGTGATGATGTTCGCCCTGATGCCGGGCATGGTCATCGGCCAGGGGCTCCAGCCGATACTCGGTTTTAACTACGGCGCCAAGCGCTATCACCTCGCCCAGAAGTCGATAACGCTGGCGGTAACTATTTCCACGTCGTTAAGCATCCTGGCTTTTCTCATACTTTACTTCATTCCGGAGCCGTTAATCGGGATTTTCAGCAAGGATACGGAACTGATTGCCGTAGGCGCCCATGCTTCCAAGCTCGTATTTTTGTCCATGCCGATCATGGGCGCGGTGATGGTCGGGCAGATGATCTTCCAGGCAATCGGCAAGGCAGTGCAGTCCTTCATCACGGCAATCGTCAGGCCGGTGGTGTTCTTAATCCCGATGGTACTGATACTTTCACGTACCTGGGGGCTGGATGGAGTATTCCTTTCCTTCCCGGCTTCCGACCTGCTGACACTTTTCCTGCTGGCAGGTATGCTCTATCCTATCATCAGCCAGTTCAGGAAGGCTGCCGCAAAGCAAAAACAGGCGGGTATCGGCACGGTTGGACAACTACTAAACACTCCGGAGAGCAGCCGGGTAATAGACTAGCTACCTTGGGGGTGCCTTTATGCAGGGTAGAATGATGGAGACGCGAGGCCGCAACGTACTCGATGACGAGCACACCGGCAGGCTGCTGTTTAAACTCACCCTCCCCGCGTTTCTCGGCATGTTCGTGATGACGCTGTATAACGTCGTCGACACCATATTCATCGGTCAGTACGTTGGGCCCCTCGGTATTGCCGGTCTTTCCATCGTCTTCCCGCTCCAGATGTTCTCGATGGGCATCGGGCAGATGATGGGGATGGGCGGCGCATCGCTCATTTCACGACTTATCGGCGCGAATAATATCCAGAGAGCCGAGCACGCCCTCGGCAACGCCTTCAGCGGCACCGTCGTCCTGTCCATCGTCGTCATGATAGTCGGCCTCTCCAATGTCGATTTCTGGGTCAGGCTGATGGGCGCCTCGGATACCATCCTCCCCTACGCCAGCGACTACATGAGGATTATCCTCTTCGGCATGTTTTTCCAGACATTTTCCATGTCGATGAATACCCTGATAAGAGCCGAGGGCAACGCCCGCGTTCCCATGATCGGCATGATTATCGGCGCCGGCCTGAACATCATCCTCGATGCCATCTTCATCATACCCCTGAAAATGGGCGTGCAGGGCGCCGCCCTGGCGACGGTGATTGCGCAGCTAATCTCTTCCGTTTATTTCCTGAGCTACCATGTCACCGGCAAGAGCTTCCTCAAGCTCATTCCCAGGAACCTGATTATTCAATGGCAGATAATGAAGGACATCCTCGCCATCGGCATCTCCGCGCTGGCGATGACCATTGCCGGAAGCGTCGCATCTATCTTCGTCAACAGGCTTCTCGTCCACTACGGAGGCGATATTCACATATCGGCTTTCGGCATACTCCACCGCATCATGATGTTCGCCCTGATGCCGGGCATGGTCATCGGGCAGGGACTCCAGCCGATACTCGGTTTCAATTACGGCGCTAAAAGGTTCGACAGGGCTTTGAAGGCCATCAGGATTGCCGTTACGTACGCGACCGTTATCAGCTGCGTAGCCTTTGCGATACTGTATTTCTCTCCGGAACCATTCCTGCGTGTCTTCACCAACGATGTAGAGCTTATCAACGTGAGTGTGTACGGCGCCAAGCGAATCTTCGCCGTGATGCCGGTAATAGGGCTGATGATGGTCGGGCAGCTAGTCTTCCAGGCAATCGGCAAGGTAATTCAGGCAATCGTGAGTTCCCTGGCGAGGTCGGCGCTGTTCCTGCTGCCCACGGTGCTCATCTTCCCGCAGTTCTGGGGTGTAGACGGCGTGTGGCTGGCATTTCCGGTCACCGACGTACTTACCCTGATACTCACCGCAGGGATGATAATACCGATACTGCGCGAATTTATCAGGCGGAGCAAGTCGCCGGTTTCCGAACCGGATAAATTCAACCTCCCCCCTCCCCCCGTCAAGCTGGGTTA
>CAZPAS010000038.1:0-14949 GCA_964584575.1 uncultured Dehalococcoidaceae bacterium
AGGGATACGCGGACATCCGGGGACGCCATGAAGTATGCCGTTATATCCGGCCTGCTGGCAGGGGGCGCCCGCTGCAGCGACGCCGGTATTACCCCCACGCCTACTCTCGCCTTTATCACCCGCGAGTTCGATGCCGGTATCATGATAACCGCCTCGCACAATCCCCCGGAATACAACGGTGTCAAACTCCTGAACCCGGACGGTTCGTCATTCGATTCCATTCAGCAGGCGCAGATTGAAGAAGCGCTGTCGGAAGAATCATCGGCTATCGCCCGCTGGGAGGATATCAAGTACAGCGACGTTTACAGAGGAGCTATCGACCATCATATCGACGCCATCCTGCCCAATTTCCCGAACAAATTAAATCTGAAGGTCGTGGTGGACGCGGGCTGCGGTGCCGCCTCGGAGGTCACGCCGCGCCTGCTGGAAAGACTCGGCTGCGAGGTGGTTACGTTGAACTGCTATAACAGCGGCTTTTTCCCGCGCGGTATCGAGCCGGTTGAAGAAAACCTGTGGGAGTTGTGCAGTAAAGTCAGGGAGTCGGGGGCAGCCCTCGGTATTGCCCATGACGGCGATGCCGACCGCATGATGGCGGTCGACGAACGGGGGAGGTTTATCACCGGCGACCGCCTGCTGGCGGTGTTTGCCCGCGGCCTGGGAGTCAAAGAACTGGTGACCACGCTGGACGCCTCCATGGCTATCGAGGAGATGGGGTTTAACGTGCGGCGTACCAAGATAGGGGATACCTGGGTATCCGAGGAGTTGAGAAACGGCGGCGATTTCGGTGGGGAGACCTCCGGTAGCTGGATTTTCCCGGTTATCTCGCTCTGTCCCGACGGTATTTATGCCGCGGCGCAGATAGCCGCCATAGCCAGTCAGCAGAAACTCTCGGAACTCGTCGATGCCGTCCCGGTCTACCCGCTGGTTCGCGGCAGTATTAACAGCGACGGTGTGGCTGTATCCGGGCTGGAAGCGAGCCTGGCGACTTTAAAACCGCTTTCCGTCAGCAATACCGACGGCGTAAAACTGGACTTTGAAGACGGCTGGCTGCTCGTACGTCCCTCCGGCACCGAGCCTAAAATCAGGCTGACGGCGGAGGCAAAGACTGAAAAACGGGCGCAGCAATTGTATGATGAGGGACTGGAAGCGGTCAGGAATTCTGTGGATTCCGGGGGGATGGAAATTTGAAAGCAGTATTTTTAGCAGCCGGCGAGGGCATACGGATGCGCCCGCTTACCAGCAACCGGCCCAAGGTTATGCTGCCCATCGCTAATAAGCCCATCCTGGAACACCTGCTCATCGAGGTCAGGGAAGCCGGGGTCAAGGAGTTTATCTTCATCGTCGGCTACTGCGACGAACAGGTGCGCGGTTACTTCGGCGACGGTAAAAAGTGGGGAGTTAAAATAGATTACTCCGAGCAGAGAAGACAGCTGGGCACGGCGGACGCCATCGGAATGGTAAAAAGTATGCTGGACGGCAGTTTTCTCGTCGTCAACGGCGATATCGTCGTCAATCGCGAGGATGTCGGGAAGCTGCTCGATGCGGGACGCAGCACCATGAGCGTCATCGAGGTGAAAGACTCCGGGGGACTCGGCATCGTGGAGCTTTCCGGCGATAAAGTTACCGGTATCTACGAAAAAACACAGAACCCGCCGACTCTCATGGCTAACGCCGGGCTGTATCTGTTCACCACGGAGATATTCGATGCCGTGTCACGAACTGAAAAATCGCCCCGAGGCGAGTACGAGATTACCGATTCGCTGAAACTGCTCATGGATATGCCGGACGGACTCCACTACCAGCTTATCAAGTCGTGGCTGGATATCAGCTATCCCTGGGACCTGCTCCCCGTTAACGAGTTGATGCTGGAGGGACTGGAAGCAGAGAACCTCGGTGAAGTAGAAGACAACGTCGTGATGAAGAATGCCGTGGCAATCGGCAAAAACTCGGTAGTAAAGTCGGGCTCTTATATCGTCGGGCCGGTAATAATCGGGGAAAACTGCGATATCGGACCCAACTGCTATATCCGTCCTTCCACCGCCATCGGCGACGGCTGTCATATCGGCGCCGCCGTGGAAGTCAAGAACTCTATTATAATGAATGGTACCAAGATTCCGCACCATAATTATATCGGCGACAGTGTTATCGGCGAAGGATGCAACCTGGGCGCCGGTACCAAGATTGCCAATTTGAGGCTGGATAAGAAGAATATCCATGTTCACGGTATAGATACCAAACGGCGCAAGCTGGGGGCGATTATCGGGGATAACGTGGAAACCGGGATTAATGCCTCGATTAACGTTGGAAGTGTTATCGGTGATAATACCTTTATCGGTCCCGGGGCGGTGGTCAGCGGGGTAATCAAGCCGGACTCAAAGTTATTGTAAGGGGTGGTTTATGAAACAGGCGATTGTATTAGCCGCAGGTGAAGGACAGAGACTCAGGCCTTTTACGGTCAACAGGCCTAAAGCCATGCTTTCCATCGCGGACAAGCCGATATTGCAGTTTGTGGTCGAGTCGCTGGTGCAGAATGGAATCCGCAATATAGTCCTGGTGGTTGGTTATCGCAAGGAGCAGGTATACGACTATATGGGTTCCGGCGAAGATTTCGGCGTTGATATCACCTATATAACGCAGGACAAACAACTGGGTACCGCTCATGCCCTCTCGCAGGCTCAGGATATCGCCGAGGATGAGTTCCTGGTGTTGCCCGGGGATAACCTGATTGACGCCGATACCATTGCAGCTTTCATGCAGGTAAAACCGGAGGCGATGCTGGTCAAGAGGGTGAGTGACCCGGAAAGGTACGGCGTGGTCAATTTAACCGGCGCCGAGGTAAAGGATATCATCGAGAAGCCGAAAGAAGCGGTAAGTAACATGGTCAATACCGGCATCTACGCCTTTACCAGGGAGATTTTTACGTTCACCGAGTCGCTGCTGGACATCCCGGACGTCCTGAACAACATGATAGCCGCGGGGCGTACCGTCACCGCCATGGAAACGGAGGGCACCTGGCTGGACGTGGTCTACCCGTGGGATATTATCAGTCTCAATGATGCCGTGCTCCGGGATATCGATGCAAGCCTGGGCGGTATCATCGAGTCGGGCGCCACCATCAAGGGTAAGGTGATGGTAGGGGAGGGAACCGTGGTGCGTTCCGGCTCCTGCGTTTACGGGCCGGTGGTTATCGGGTCGGGCTGTGATATCGGTCCTAACGTCTGCATCATGCCGGCGACGAGTATCGGCGATAATGTAGCCGTTTCACCGTTTTCCGAAATTAAAAACAGCGTTATCGGTAATGACGTTACCGTTGGCACCGGATGCATTATCAGCGACTCCGTTATCGACAAAGGTTGTGTACTCAAGGGGCGTTTTACCGCCGTTGGCGGGCAGAGTGATATCAGAATCAACGGCGAATACCCGTCGATAAATGTGGGCGTAATTATGGGCGAGGACTGTAACGTGGAAAGCAACGTCACGGCTCAACCGGGGGTTATCGTCGGCAACTCCTGCCAGATACAGATGTCGAAGATAGTCAGCGGTCATCTGCCCGATAAAAGCCTGGTATTTTAGGAGAATTTATTTAGTTTCATACCGGATATAGATAGGAATTAGCGAATATGTGCGGAATTGTCGGATATATCGGAGAAAAAAGGGCGCAGCCGATTATTCTCAACTGCCTGGGCAGGCTGGAATATCGCGGCTATGACTCCTGCGGAATTGCTATATCGTCCGACGGCATCGATGTTCACAAAGATATCGTCAGGGTCAAGGCTTTGACCAAAGTGCTGCCGGAACTTGGCGGCACGGCGGGAATCGGGCACACACGCTGGGCGACTCACGGCGAGCCGTCTAAAATCAACGCCCACCCGCATTGTGACTGTAAAGGACGTATTGCCGTGGTGCACAACGGGACAATCAATAATTTCCAGAAATTGAGGGAACAGCTGACTGAAGAGGGACATGTCCTGGTTTCGCAGACGGATACGGAGGTCATTCCCCACCTGATTGAGAAATATTATAAAGGCGATTTTGAGGAAGCCGTAGAACTGGCGCTGCATGATATCGAGGGTTCATATACCATGATTGCGGTCATGGCGGGTGAACCCAGGCTGATAGCCGCCCGGAAGGACAGCCCGCTGGTTATCGGCGTCGGCGACCGTGAAAATTTCATTGCCTCCGACGTACCGGCCCTGCTGGACTATACCAGCCGTGTTATTTACCTGGAGGACGGTGACATTGCCGTTGTTACTGCCGATGCCGTGGAAATCAAGCAGGACAGTAATATCATCGACAGGGAAGAGCACAAGATATTATGGAGCGTGGAAGATGCCCAGAAGGGCGGCTACGAACACTTCATGCTCAAGGAGATACACGAGCAGCCCAAGGTAATCAGGGATACCCTGGCGGAGTATATCTCGGCGGCGGAACCGGCGGTAGACCTGACGGGCTATGACAGCGGCAGCATCGAGGATATGCTGATACTGGCCTGTGGGACTTCTTATCACGCCGGACTTGTCGGCAAATATATCATAGAAGGTCTGGTAAACGTGCCGGTAAGGGTGGAACTGGCGGACGAGTTCAACTACAACGGTCACGTATCGGCCCGGAATAAAGCAATCGTGATTACGCAGTCCGGCGAGACTACCGATGCGTTAAAAGCAATCAGGAAGCTGAAGGAAGCCGGGTGCCGGGTCATCGTTATCACCAACGTCGTCGGCAGCACGGCAAGCCGGATTGCCGATAACACGGTCTATACGCGGGCCGGTCCCGAGATAAGCGTCGCCGCCACCAAGACATATACCGCCCAGCTTATCGCCCTTTACTGGCTGGCTTTGCCATACTCACGTGTAGATATCGGGAGACTGGACGACCTCGTTCTGGAGATGAGGCAACTACCGATGAAAGTACAGCAGGTGCTGGACAACGAGCAGGCAATCGCCGATTGCGCCCATCAACTGGCGGAGTTCCAGAACGTGTTCTACATCGGCAAGGGTATCAATTACCCGGTTGCCCTGGAAGGTGCTCTTAAACTGAAGGAGATATCCTATCTCCACGCCGAGGGCTATGCCGCCGGCGAATTGAAGCACGGGCCCTTCGCACTGCTCGGAGAGAAAACACCGGTCGTGGCTATCGTTTCCCGGGACAATACCTGCAAGGCCATGATTACCAGCGTCAAGGAAATTAAGGCCAGGCGGTCTCCGGTGCTGGCTCTGGTGAGTGAAGACAATGAGGCAATGGAGGGACTGGCTGATTCAATTATTACCCTTCCCCAGATTGACCCGCTGTTCTCACCTGTGGTGAATTCGGTAGCGCTTCAACTCCTTGCCTACTACGTCGCCCGCGAACGCGGATGCCCCGTAGATTTCCCCAGGAATCTCGCGAAGAGCGTCACCGTAGAATAAGTCTCACGCCGATGCTACCGGCAGGGTAGTGAACCTCATCTTGGCAAGTTTCTCAGCGGTTACCAGTACGGCTTCTGCATCATGATTAAGTTGTGATACCAGCAGTATCATGGCGGGAGCGGATACCTTACGGGTAGCGGCTATTAGAGCCAGAGTTGCCGGGTGGTTCCTGGCTACCTGCTCGATGGAGCGGTGTTCGAAATTGAGAATATCTAACAGACGTTGGGCTGGTTCGGAGTCCGTTCGCTGCAACTGCCTGATATTCCGTCTGATTTTAGCGATGTCCGAAGGTTCCAGGTAACGGTCGGCGAATTTCACAACCTTGATGTCCCTGATTAATGACAGCGCCCGATTGACCATCTCCATCGATTCTATGACGGATGTGTTCAGGACGACATTCTCATGGTCGTAGACGGCAAGCAGGGTGGGTATTCTTTCGCGCGCCAGCGTTAGCGCGACGGTGATGAGGTTGAATGCGAGATTATCGGCGGCTTCGGCATCGGTCACCGATAGATTCACGGAAATGATAGCTGCCTGCTCGTTAGTTTCCTCGTATTCTCTAACTATCAGCTGGCTTAGTTTCAGCGTATGTTTCCAGTCTATGTCCCTGAGTGTATCGCCCGGCTGATAGGTGCGGCTTTCCATGTAATCGATGCCGCGTTGCGGTTTTAAAAGGTTCCGGGAAGGCTGATTAGCCGCAGGGACCACTCCGGCGCCTGTCTGCTCGAGGTATTTCGTAGCCAGCCATTCGGCGTATGTTGCCCTCGGAATAATATGCAGGTTCAGCGGCTCAATTAGCTGGTTGATCTGGATGAGACCCCGCGGGTCAATCGCTGATATATGGAGTAGGGGACGTGATTCCCCCGCCAGCGGCGGAGTGAAAGTAATGTCCAATTTGGTGTCTCCCTCGTAGAGAGTAGTCTGCTGCGGCTCGACCTGTGCCCAGGGAACGGTGAAGCTCAGCTGACAGTGTAGTCCTGACATAGTGTAGGTGTTCAGGCGTATGCGAGTGCTGCCGGTAGTACCAACGATGATTCTTCTCAACACTGTATCGGTCGTAAAGGGATGGTGAGGTATAGTAAACAATATTTCCAGCAGAACGCCCAGCAGGTACAGGGCAAAGGCGATGCCGGTAAAGAGCAGTACGGAGCGGCTGACCACGAGTGCTATAAGTATTATCGTCAGAGCCGTGACCAGTAATGATATGAATACGGGGGTTGTATTTCTTTCCCCTTTTCTTTCGGTGAGTTCCCGCGTGGTACTGGCGTTCTTCCGCAGGTTGAAGTCCAGCAGGTAAAACACAGGTAGTACCAGCACTACGGCTATAATTTGAGAGGCTAAAGGTATGAGATTGGAAAGGTTTTCCAGTAGCGACGCCAGTACCAGCGGCGCCAGGAACATCACCACTATGTCCATTACCAGGCTAACCCTGGGCGGTTGCGGGCGTATCAGTGAAAACAGGATTATCAGCAGCAGGACCAGCGCCACCGCCAGGTAATGCAGCGGCGACATTACAGCAGCCACCAGCAGTACCAGCGCCAGATATATCTGGCATACGAACGTTAGCGATACTTTACGCATTTTCTGCTTTCGGTACCGGGACCTGTGATACTACCTCATTGATAATAGGCTCAGGGCTGATATCTTCCATCTCGGCTTCCGGGCTTACCTGGAGACGATGAGACAGGACGGGAATGAGTAATCTCTTCACGTCATCGGGAATAACAAAGTCTCTATCCTGAGTGAAAGCCCTTGCTCTGGCGCCTCTTAGCAGGGCGATTCCAGCACGGGTGCTGGGACCCAATACGATATCATGGTGATGGCGCAGGTTGTCGATGATATCCAGGATATAACGCCGGACGCTATCGGCAATGTGAATCTTCTTGACCTCCTCCTGAAGTGCCACTATGTCCTCAGGTGTCGTTACGGCCTTGATATGAGGGTCGGTGATGATGTCTATATCCTTGAGAATCCTGTTTTCCTCCTCCAGGGTGGCGGTACCGCTCCACGTCCAGAACATAAAGCGGTCTGATTGTACCTCGCTGAGCTGTGAGGTCCCGGGACCGCCGTAAGGTACCTGGCTGGCAATAACGATAAACGGGTGTTCCAGCTTATGTGTTTCCCGCTCGATGGTGACCTGTTGTTCCTGCATGGACTCGAGGAGAGCCGACTGCGTACGGGGGGTGGTACGATTAAGTTCGTCGGCGAGCAGCACATTGGCGAAGATAGGGCCCGGCATGAAAGTAGACGTGCCGTCAGCGCGGTAAAGGTAGAATCCGAGGATATCCGCAGGCAGCATATCAGGAGTGCCCTGTACTCTTTTAAACGTACCTCCGATGGCATGGGCAAAGGTGCGGGCGACGGTCGTCTTGGCTGTTCCGGGTAGCCCTTCGATAAGTACATGTCCCTGGCTTAATAACGCCAGTAAAAGTAGTTCCTTAATATCTTCCTTACCGACGACCACCTTGGATACCTCGTCCAGTATCTCATGTAACATTGCCCGCCGTTTATTATTCCGTGCTGTCATCACATTCTCCTTTCCGAGAGCGTATCAAGTTTACCATATAGTAAGACACAGTGTTCACACGTATCTCATTTTTCTTTATCAGGTCGCTTTTTTTGATACCATATTGGTATCGATGCGGCAACGATTGCCACCAGAAGCAGGGCAGCAGTCCCGATGGGAGTAGCGAGTATTTCACGCGTCTGTTGCAGTACACTCTTTGAGCGGTAGAGTTCTGTGAATCTGAGGTGAGACTGATCAAGATAAAGAGTGGAAGTCGTAGCCGCAATGTTTTGTATAAAATTTTCATTACCCGCAATATTATCCATACTGTTGATGAAAATACTGGGGTCGGAGACAAGTATTACCTCTCCATTACCCAGCTCGTGGCGAGAGATTACCGGCAACGGGCCGGTAGGTTCAGGACTCTGACGCGTGCCGTCACCGTTATAATCGAGAAAACTAAAAGGAGAAGACATGGCAAGGACGATACTCCCGGACACATTAAGCAGGCTCGTGGCGTGGTTGAAAACAAGGTTATCGGTATTATTGGTCAGGGGGTCGGGCTGTAAATTAATGATTTTCGGGAAATTCTTGTTTTTATAATTAACCAGCGGGTCAAGGAGAGCTTCACCGCTGAAGCGCGCTTCAAGTCCCAGATGTTCGAGAATCTCGTTACCGTGTCCGTAGTCGTCAGCCAGAATGAGCCTGCCGCCCCGGGAGATAAATACTTCCAGGTAATGCAGTTCCGTGGGAATACTACTCATGTATGGTATTAGAAGGAGGGTAGCTCCTCTCGGGGAAGACGGGAGTTCCTCCAACGAATTGAGGGGCTGTATATCATATTCAGCCCTGATATTTCCGGTACCGTTCCAGAAAGGATTATCGAGCCGGAAATCATCGTTCGACGGGAAAAACCATACAGTCAGGATAAGGAGGATAATCAGGGCGGTCGTTAAAATCCCCAGAAACCTACGAAGTTCCACCGGAAAGCTCCTCTTTGATATTTACGGCAAGCTCATGTGCTCTGGAGGCGGTGTCTTTACCTGGACGGGAAGCGGAATACAGGGCAGTCTCGGTCATGGCAGTCAACTCGGTAAATTTATCACTGGCGGTCTGCGACGGGAGGCGTAATATTCCCAGGAACTCCCGCAGAGTGATGTCCGGTGACATGATGACTCCGGTGATTTTCTCTACGATTGCGAGAGTGCCCTGGTAAGCCATAAGTATCTGCCCTTTAATGCTCCGGGGCACTGGTTCCGGCTTGCGTGACGGCGCAACAACCGGTATCTCTATTGTTTCCTGCGGCAATACCTGCCCTTCTGCGTCCTTTTGCAACAGGCTCCTCCTTCTGATAATAAGCCATAGAGATAACAATATAACCAGCACCAGCCCGGTATTGAGTGGATTTACGGTAAAAACCCGTCTTGAAATGGTATTGGCTATTGCCCAGGATTCTTGGGGTGTCACTTGGATTGATATTTCCTGAGGTCCTACGAGCAGAAAATCAAGAGGAGCCTTTAAAAACGCGACAAAACTGCCATCCTCCGATGTCTTGACGGTCATCGAGGATTTCCTGAAGTTACAGCTGACAGGGGCATTCTTGACGGGTCCAAACTGACTGTATATCGAACCGCTAATTTGTATTTCTCCCGGCAGCAGGACTATTGAAGGTGTCTGAATGTTAAAATTGATGGGCAGGGTAGAAACGGTGACATTCTGGTGTTCGATGGCTCCGGAGTACCTGCCCAGGGGACTTACCTTGACGGTCAGTGTTCCGGGGCCGGTAGGTATTGTCATGGGGGGCATAATCTCAAAGCTGAACGGCCCCGAAGTTGTTTGTTCGGCAAGCTTATTTTCATTCAGCAGGACGGTGACATTACGCATAATGTCGTCATTATTCGAGTTAACTTCGCCCTTAACGGTGAACGGCAGTCCCCGGTAAAGCCTGATATGTGAAGATACTTCAAGCAGGGTGGAGTAGAATTGACTGCTGAATATTACCGGAGAGCTGCTGCTGGCGAGGTATTGAACCGCCTGTTCACTTGATGGTTCGTATTCCGCCGTAAAGGTTATTTCCTTATTATATATATATGGTATCAATGTGCTGGCAATATACACACCATCCGTTCCGCTGAAGGCGGTAGCTACCTTTTCATTGTTCACATAAACGGATATTCTTCCTTCGTTAATTGGGTTATCGTTGCAGGAAAGTCTGCCGGAGGCAGTAATAAATTCGCCCACATAAGTTGATGGCGGGTCGATGCTGAGATTAAGTCTGGTAGGACTCAGCCTTGTTTTTTGTACGTATTGCTTGGTCAGGTCCTGGTTGAGGATATTAAACCTGCTGATAAGGTCGGCGAGTCTGTCCAGGCTTCCTTCCAGGCGTGTATATGCCTGTGTCAGCTGGCTGGTAGCTGTGACGGCAAAGACGCCGAGCGTGTCCGTCAGGATGGTAGTAGCTGTTTCCACGTCTTCCAGCAGGATGTAAGCGTTATCTATTTCTGCAATAGCGTGGTCGAGAAGCTGTTCAACTTCGCTGATATCGTTTTCGGATAGGGAGTCCGAGGTCCTGTCGAGAATAACTTCGACATCATCGAGAGTGCCGAAAAGGTTCTGAAAAAGGTCACTGTACTTATTGATGACATAACGGATTTCATCGGGGATATCGACATGTTCCAGCTCGCTGAGGGTATCCTGAGCATCACGGTACTGACTATCCGTAGCTAGGTCGATAATATCACTGTAGGATAACAGGAGTCCAACCTCGTCCAGTGAGCTTGTGGCCGTTTCCGGGTTTTCATGGGGCAACTGGTCGGGTTGAGCGAAAATGGGTAGACCGGGAAATGTCACTCCCAGCATGGTGATTATCAAGAGCGTAATAATTAGTCTTTTCATAATGAGCTGGGGGTATTTT
The DNA here is from genome assembly GCA_964584575.1 of uncultured Dehalococcoidaceae bacterium. Classification (GTDB taxonomy): domain Bacteria; phylum Chloroflexota; class Dehalococcoidia; order Dehalococcoidales; family RBG-16-60-22; genus JAFGPF01. The sequence goes on from CAZPAS010000038.1 coordinate 10,826, forward strand.
CAGGTTCATGTCAGTATCCTGATAATCTGTAGGCAAATTACTACTGCGAAGCCCCCGAAAAGAATCGTGCTGACATAGGTCAATCCGCGGCGCGCTTTATCGTTGAAGTATACATAGAGTTCGGTGATTACCAGAGCCTCTATGATATAGGTGGAAAAATAGATATCCAGAGAATTCTGACCGATGCCAATAAGGATGATCGTAGTCAGTAATAGCAACAGGGTAACGGTCAAAATATAACGGTTGTATATTGTCACTTGGCTACCTCGAGTTCCACGGTGTATTTACCGTTGACCTGGGTTTCCTGGCTGATGGTCATCGGCTTGTCCCATGCCTCGGCGGCTACGGAGGCTACGACCGTTGCCAGGGGACCGCCCAGGCACTGATGCGACCATGTAGCGCCGTTTTCAAGGCGCGGCTTTAGTATCTCTACTCTAATGTGGCTATTATTACAGAAGACCCTCGTGCTGCCAGCCACTCCGAGTCTTCCGGAAAACAGGGAGGTGAGTGCTGTTTCAAGCTCGTCAGACGTAGGCCCGAGTTTTACATCCAGCATACTTGTGGCGGTGCTGCCGATGGTAGAGATAAGCAGGCCGATATCTTCCGGGCTGGAGCCGTATCTGGCGATAAGTCTTTTCGGGAGGGCTTTGGTTATCTCGGGGTGCTTGCCGTTGGTGTGCAGCGGAATAAACGCCCGGGGGTATTTACTTGCCAGCGAGGATGGTAAGTAGATTGCCTTACTCTTGATTCCGAGCTCCTCTATCAGGGAGGAGATATTGTCTACACCGGTTTCAAGGAGAAGACTGCAGACTTCGGGCGGCAGCTTGGGAACAGCTTTTCCGAGGGCAATCAGAATTAACGACAGTATGAGCATGCAGATCCCCAGCGCTGTCAGCCACGTTAGTTGAAAGATAAAGTAACTGGGAACGGCTATCAGTCCCCCGGCAATCATAAGGCTGAAACCAGCCCAGATATATGCGTTCGTGTTTTTCAAGAGAGTTTCCCTTACCGCCTGAGGTGCTAATTGGCAATATTGTAATACTTTATATGACAGTTGTCAAGCAAACGTGCCTGTAATTTAGCGTATGCCATATGAAAAACTGTATTACATGCAGCAGTAATTGTCAAGAGAGGTGCGCAGGAGGCATGCAGTTTGACAGTCTAAAAAGAGGCTGCCCGGGCAATTTGCCCGGGCAGCAACTCGTTTGCGTTTGGAGGTGTATCTTCGGTTTATTAGCCTCTGCGTCGGATTACCAGCAGCCAGACGACTATCACTACGATTATTACCACAGCGATGATGCCGCCGATGAGCCACCAGTTGAGTCCTTCCTCTGCAGGAGCCGGCGTCGGAGCAGGAGTTGGAGCCGGTGTTGGTTCTGGTTCCGGAGTCGGGGCCGGTGTCGGCTCGGGTTCCGGAGTAGGTACCGGTTCAGGCTCGGGTTCCGGAGTCGGTACTGGTTCAGGCTCGGGTTCCGGAGTCGGTACTGGTTCAGGCGCTACCTCGATAGGCTGGGCGAGAACCGCGAAGACGGTGAAGTGGTCGACAGCTACGGATACAGTGCCGGTTCCGTTATCCCATACGACCACGCAGCCATCAAACGGTACCCAGGCACCGGCATCGGCATCCCAGTAATTAATAACTGGTTCTTCTCCGGCAGCGAAGTCACTTCGGTTGATGTCGAATGTAAGGGTTATCGGAGTATCGAATATAGCTCCGGACGGACCGAGGTCGTACATCTGGCCGCGGACCGAAACGGTGCTGGCTCCGGAAGGAGCGCTCGCCGGTTCAACGGTAATTTCGCTGAGTGGTACTTTAGTGTCGGCCGCGTCTTTTGTATAACCCACAGTATTTTGAGGTACACTGACCTCAACAGTACCGTCTGCAGACGCTGCAACTACAGGTTCGGTGAATCTGCCTGTAGAATCAACCGAGTCGGATACGTCAGTGGTGCCAGGTTCAGGTGCAGCCTCTTCTTCAGTTGGCGGTAGTCCACCACCCCCGCCACCGACAAACGCTGACGACAGAGTGAAGTTATTACTGGACTGGGTGAAGATCGTACCGCCGCTGGGAGACTGAATACTCGTTACTATCTGTGTATCTACCTTATAAGTACCGGCAGGCCAGTTGGAAGGCGGTACCCATGTGATATCGTAAGTAATGGTGGTAGTGCCGGTACCGCCCTGGTAGCCGTATCCACCGACCGCTGTCGGGAAGGTGTAACCTTGGTTATCCGGTGCCCAGAAGGCATAACCGCCTCCGCCTGCCTGATATCCCCATGCACCATCGGCATCAGCAGCCACGGTTGCCGTGCCGCTGGCAGCTCCCTCGGTTATGGTATGGGCGGCCGCGGCACTGTCGGTCAAAGGAAGATTAGCTAATGTCGCTTTTATGTTCGTTGGATCGGCTGTATTGTATATGACCATATTTATTGCCTGTAATGGCAGGAGTTCATCATCCTCAATACTCACCGTGACGCTAAACGTTATAGCGCTGCCCAGAGTTCCACTGGTAGGCTGTGTGGCGTAGTTGACCTGTAAAGCCTGGGTTGGTGAGGCGTACCAGACCGATAGGGCAACGGCAATTACCAGAAATACGGGTAATGCCACCCTGTAAAGCCCGTGGAGTGGTAGGGAGACCTTCGGCATGGATGGTAATTTGATACCTGTAGACCTGGCTCTTTTTGCTTGTTCCGCACGCAGCCTCTCTCGCGCTTTGCGGTCCTTTAGTATCTCCGCGATGTCGGTAGGTATTATGCCGGCGAGGGCGAAAAGTTCGTCTTTATCGTAATTCAATGCCTCGGCAAGGTGACGGATTACCTTTTCGCTGGGTGGCGGCAGGGCGCCGCTTTCAATCTTGCTGAGGTAGGTAAAGTTGACATTTACTTTTTCGGCAAGCTCTCTAAGAGTCAGGCCGGCTGCTTTCCTGAGTTCTCTTAATCGAACCCCGAAATTACTATTTTCCATGATATACCCCCTCCAGAATATAGCATTGTGATATACTGTAAACCTAATTATAAGTAATGTTGAGTAAAAAGTCAAGCCGTTTTTGGGCAAAAATAGACTTTTTTGTCAAAATTATATAATCGCCGTTTTTTGTTGAGTAATAATTCAAATTATTGCCACTTTGAGATTGAAAAAGTGCTGAATGGCTTTATTATCGGCGAAAATATTATCGTTTGGGGGGTATTTTTACGTAATCTTGATATGTCAAAAGGCCGGACAGGATTGATGTACAGGTGTCTTGGGTCAGATTCCGGATATATGGTAAAATTATACATCATGGTTATCAAGACGGTAGCAACTAACAGAAAAGCCTATCACAACTACCATATCGGTGAAAGTATCGAAGCGGGTATCGCCCTTACCGGCTCGGAGATAAAATCGGTGCGGGCTGGCAGGGTAAGTCTGGGCGACGCGTACGTCAGGCCAGAAGGTGGTGAAATGTGGCTTTTAAACGCGCATATCGCCCGCTACGAAGCCAGCAGCTATATGAGCCATGAGCCGACGCGACCCCGCAAGCTACTGCTGCATCGAAAGGAAATTAACAACCTGAGCAGTAAAGTGGCGGAAAAAGGGCTGACGCTGGTAGCCACGAAATTATATTTGAAAGGCAGCATCGCCAAGGTGGAAATCGCCCTGGCTAAAGGCAAGAAACTCTACGATAAGCGTGAATCCATACATCGCCGAGAGGCGGAGAGGGAACTGGCGAGAACGGCTAAATTACGCTAAAATGATAATAGGGGATTTTAATATTCCCGTTAAACGGGGACGCGTGGGTTCGACAGGGGAAGTAGGTTACAGGATTGCAGGTTGAGGTGCCACTATCTCACTAAACGGGTGGCAAAGAACAAACGCCGAACCAGTAATGGTTGCAGCCTAACAATTAGGTTGCCATCCAACCCGACCCCACCCCGACGGGTCGAGATTGGGTGCCGAAAGGCCGGGGTGCCGTCGCCGTGACGCCGATGCCGGCGGCGAAAGAATTATCGGCTGGTCTGGCTTAACTCGGTCAGTTGAGGTCTGCCGGGCGAGATTAAAGAGCTGACTAAACCTGTAGGATATCCTGGACAGCTTCTTCTGGACGGGGAGTTCGACTCTCCCCCGTCTCCACCAAACCATACAAT